>CAYNOL010000103.1:0-10314 GCA_964398825.1 uncultured Ardenticatenaceae bacterium | reverse complement strand
TCAGGTCTCGCTACTTAATCCGATACCCCCCTTCCTCATTAATGAACACCCAAGCCACCACCGCGCCGATCTCGATCGTCTCCGGCAGGTAGGTCTTCATCGTCACCGACGATGTGCCGCGCGTATGCAGCATGTGCTTGGTGCGCAGCATGCGGCCAAAGCGCTCATGCCAGGCGCGGAAGTTCGACGGCCGCAAGTCCACCCACCCCTTTCGCGCCCAGCCGTCGATCTTCTCTGCGTCGATGTCGACCTCGCGGTAGATGCTCTCGGGGATGTTGAGCCGCGGCCCGCGCAGCAGGCAATCGCCGCCGGGCGTCAGGATGGGCAGGCCGATGGACGTGATCGTCGTCCGCAAATTCTCCTCGCGCAACAGGAAGTCGTGGAGCGTCCGGGCGATCTCGGCCGGCGGCGTGTCCAGCACGGCCTGCAGCGTGCCGTAGTTGAGCTTCAGCAGATGCGCCTCATAGAGCAACTTCGACAGCTCCGGCGGCCCCAGCTGCCCCAGGGCGACGCTGTGGCTCTCCGTCTCCTCTTCGATGCGGGCCAGCTTGTCGAGCGCCGCCTGGCGCAGCACCCCGGCCCGGAAGCTGGGGTTGAGGATGCTGCTGTCGATGCCGGCGATGATGTCATAGCCGGTGTTGCTGCCCTTGATCTCCAGTACCGCCTGCTGGGCGATCTCTTCCGGCGTGATGAACTCCATCTGGTCGGTGTGGGTGATCGTCTCGAACTCACCGCGGGCGAAAAAGCCGTTCTCGCCGGTGTCGACGCCGGCCATTTGCAGCTTGTCGAGTCGCTCATAGGTGTTCTCGTCGCCGCGCAGCAGCAGCCGGTCGGCCAGCGGCTGCTCCTGGCTCTGATAGCGGAACAGCGGCCGCCCGCGCAGCTTCACCGTCTTGTAGGCCACGCGCCGGTAGCCGATCATCGCCCCCGGCTTCAGCTCCTTCACCAGCGGGCCGTTGGGCGTGCGGGCCATCAGGAACATCAACCCCGTGTGGGCGAAGGCGACGGCCGATTTGCTCATCAGCTTGAAGCTGGGCCGGTCTTCGCTGTGGGTATACGGGATGTTGAGCCCCATGCCGCCCGTGCCCGTCGTGCCCACCTTCAGGTAGAGGCGCGTGCCGCTCTCCGACATGGCGCGGTGGAGAATCTGCACGTGGCGGATGAGTTGCGGCAGCGATTGGGAGATGAGCAGCGAGCTGATGTTCTGCTCCAGATCGCGGCCGAGTGCGGCCAGCCCGTCGAGGTTCTGATGGTCGACGATCTGGTTGAGCTGGTCCAGCAAGTCGTGGGCCTGCTTGCTCAGGCTCTCGATGTCCTGATAGCTGATGGCCGTGGCCGTGTTGATGCAGTCGACGATGACGTTGGGCTTGTACTGGCGGATGAGTTGGGCCAGGCCGGAGCGTTCGTAGGCGTCGTCCAGCCCGCCGAAGAGGTCCTGATAGAGTGTGTCGCGGCGGGCGCGGGTCTGCATCAGTCGCCGGCGGTTCTCTTCCATGAACTCATCGCGGACGAACACGTCGCCCCACGCGCCGACGAAGTCGATGTTGCAAAATTCGCGCCGGGCGTCGTGCAAAAAGTCGCGCACTTCGCCGCGATAGAGGCTGGCGACGACGATGCGCGCCGGCTCCATCTCTCGGGCGATCTCGCGGACGATCTGCGAGCCGACGAGCCCCGCGCCGCCGAGGACAAGAATGCAGCGGTCGGTAGGCATGGCTTAGCTCCTTGTGGGTCTACTGGGTGTGGGATCGGTTGGGATGTGGGGGAAAGTGGCGTCGTCGTCAAATCCGCGCCACTGGACGGCCAGCGACAGCGGATCGAAGGCCGCCGGCGTCCAGTCAAAGACGCGCGGCCCGTTGTGGCAATAGGTGCGGAACTCCTTCAGCACCATCGATTCCAGCAGGATCTTCCTGTCCTGGGGCACCACGTCGAGCACGGCGTTGGAGCACAGGACGATGAGCTTGCGGCGCGGCCGTGTCGTGGCCACGTTGAAGCGATTGCTGCTGAGCAGGAAGGTGGCCTCGGCCTCGGCGTACTCTTCGTCGGCCACGCCGTAGGAGACGATAACCACGTCGCGCTCCTGCCCCTGCAGCTTGTCGACGGTGTCGACCAGCGGCATGGGGCGGCCGTCGCGGCCGAAGCCCAGCTGCTCCAGCAGGCCGCGGATGGTGCTGTTCTGCGCCCGGTGGGGGGACAGCACGGCGATGCCCTGCGCGGCGAGGTAGTCGTAATCGGCCAACTCGTCGCTGCCCGGCCGGAGCATGAGCCCCGCCAGCCGGGTGATGAGCCCCGCCGCCAGCTCCGCTTCCAGTTGATTGCGGGCGGTGAAGCTGACCGGCGCGTCGTAGCGGCACAGGACGACGGGCCGGTCGGGGTGGAGCATATAGTCGAGCGGGTCGTCGCTCTCCAGCGGCAACTCCGGCCGGGTGGCGATGCGGATGCCGGCCTGCTGGGTGGTGAAGCGGCCGTTGTAGAGCTTCTCGCGCGGGTAAGCCGTCAGCGGCTCGTTCATGCGGAAGTTCTCTTCCAACTGGAAGATCGTCCGTGCCTGGAAGTCGGGCTCGCTCTCGGCCCGCTCCTCGATGCGGTGGCGCATGTAGGCGAAGACCGACGACAGCATGTGCTCGTGCTCTTCGGGGTATTCGCCGTGGATGATGGGCGGCAGCTGCCGGTCGTCGCCGGCCAGGATGACCGCGCCGTCGGGGCGCGACGCGCTGAAGGCGATGAGCGCGTCGGGCAGCTTCATCTGCGACGCCTCGTCGACGAGCACCACGTCGAACCACGGCTGCCCCGGTCCACCGGCGGCCTTCATGGCATTGTAGACGCCCCACACCGTGCTGCCGGCCACCAGGCAGGCCGCTTCCCCGGCGATCAGGTCGGGCAGATCCTTGTGCGGCACGGGCTCGATGTTTTCCGGCAGGCTCTCGTCGGCGGCCGACTGATAGCTGCCGTGGATCTTGACGACGCGCGTGCCCTCGTCGCCCAGCCCGTAAACTTCCAGAAGCTCGGCCAGCTTGCGCAGCACGTTGTTGATGGCGTGGTGGGTGAAGGCCGTCACCAGAATGCGCACCGGCCGGCCCGACTGTCGCGCGGCCAGGATGTAGGCCAGAAGCAGATGGCCCAGCATGTACGTCTTGCCCGTGCCCGGCGGCCCCCAGATGAGGCTGAGCGGCGCGGCCGGCACCCCGCGAAAGGCGCGCCGCTGGGCGTGGGTCAGGAAATCGGCCCCCCGCGCCGCCCGTTTGCCGAGCTTCCGCTCCACCTCTTCGACGTTGGCGATGAGCGGCCGCCAGCCGGGAATGGCCGCCGTATCGAGCAGGTCGTGGACGTGGCGAGCCATGTCCGGTCTCTCCTGCAGCGACGACAGCACGTGGAGCACCTTGTCGGTGTTGTAGTCGACGAAGATCTTGTCCAACGTGTGGACGGCCGACAGGTCGACTTTGTCGCGGAAATGCTTGCTCTTCGGCCGCAGGCAGAGGCGCGGTGGGTCGGCCGTCAGGTCGTAGTCGACAAGGTCTACCTTGTACGGCTCGTGGCGCCACTTGGTCGGCTCAAACAGCGGGCTATCGATCTCGCTGACGAGGCGCTCCGGTTCGTCCTGGGGGGAGAGCACCAGATCGAGGGCGCCGCGCTCGAACTTGGCGTCGCGGGCCGCGCGGTCGAAGGTGAACCACAGCCCGCCGTCCGGCTCGTCGGCCCCCTCGATGTAGCGCAGGCCGCTGATGCACTCGAAGCGAGCCACGCGGTCGTCGACGGGCAACGTGTGCAGATGCTTCAGCGACATCTCGGCCAGCGACGTCTCCAGCAGCGAGAAAACGCGCAGCGCTTCCAGCATGAAGAGCCGCTCCCCGTCGGGCGACTGGTGGCCCAGCGGGTCGAAAGCGTCGTAGAGGCGGAACGGCTCCTTGCGCAGCAGCAGCTTGTCGCCGTGCTCCCGCTTCAGCCACTGTACGACGGCGTCGGTAGCCCGCAGCTTGTTGAGCACGGCCAGCCTGACACGGCGCTCCACCTCGTCGGGCGAGATAGCCGTGGTCGGGTCGCGCGGGTTGGTCTGGTACCCCTGTCCGCTCCAGACGTCGTGGATGCGCTCGAACATCACCTGGTTGGTGCCGCGAAAGACGAAGCCCGACGGCGGCCGGAAGCTGAACGGGGCGCGGCCGTCGGGCCCGGGCGGAATGCGGTCGGTGACGGTGCGCAGGTCGTAGATGTAGGGCGCGGGCATGGCCACCAGTTGGCGCAACGCGTCTACGACGACGGTTCCGGGCAATGTGCGGAAGGTGTCGGCGTCGGGCAGCACCGACTCCGGCGGGAAGAGGCGCACCAGCGCGAACAGCTCAGCCATCAGCTCCGGCTCTCCGGCGAACAGGTGGCGCTCCACCAGCCGCTTGAGCACCGTCAGGTCGAAGCCGTCGTAGACGTAGAAGTGGAGCCGCTTTTGTCGCCGCCGGTTTTGGTAACGAGCCTCGTTTTCGGCCTCTTTGAGGGCGCGCCTGGCGTCCTTCTCGGCCGCTTCCAGACGGCCACGCTCCTCGAGGAGCGGCACGTCGTCGGGGCGGGATTTATAGAGTCTCTTATTGACGCTCTTGAAGTCGGCCACGGCGGTGATGGCCGCTTCGAGCGCGGCGCGGCGCGCGGCCACTCCTGCATCCTGCTCCAGCTCTTCGGACACCGCACGGTTCTCGGCGTCGACCCGGGCCAGCAGCCCGTTCAGCACGCGCAGGAAGGCCAGCAGCAGCCGCGCCTCGGCGTCGGGCACGGCCAGCGGGTTCTCCAGCACGAACACTTGCTCGATGCCCAGCGGCCGCTTGCGCTCGTCGAACCCTTCAAGCGTCTTGATGCCCAGCGCGAAACAGGTGTTGGTCACCGGGTCTTGCTCGGCGCTGAGGGTGACGCGCACGTCTTCCCACGCGGGGACGGTCAGCGTGCGGCCGGCCAGCGGGCGGGGGCGGCCGTCTTCCAGCGCCGCGGACACGGCCACATACCGCCCCAGATTGACCGACAGGTCGTGGCCCGCGCCGCGCAGCCGCTCCCACAGCGGGTCGTCCTCGTTCAGCCGGGCCAGCTCGCGATGGTTGCCGATGCCGTGGCGGACGAGTCGCCGCTTCGACTCCGAGGTCATGTAGGCCACCCGCGACAGGTCGCGCCAGGCGTCGGCTTCCGTACGACAGTTGTCGAGATATTGGCACATGGGGCAGCTTTGGTTGACGTGGTAGTGGGCCTCAAGGGCGTCCGTCCCCAGCACGCTCATCATTCGGTTGCGCAGGAAATCCTCAACCGCCATGCGATAGGGGGCCAGCGCGAACGTGTCGATCCCCTCGCGGGAGTAGATGACACCCCACTGGGTATCGATCCGGCAACGGCCGTCCAGCCCATAGGCGCGCAGGGCGTCTTCCAGCAGGAATGTGTAGTAGGCCACCTGGATGAAGTGTTCGTGGCGGGCAGCCTGGCTGGCCTTAATGTCCCACACGCGCAGCAGCTGGGCGCCGTCCACCTGCTCGATCTCGATCAGGTCGGGCCGGGCGACGCTCACCTGCAGCTGGGCGGGGTCGAGCCCGAAGCGGCGCAGAAAGCGCGTCGCATGCTCGCGCGGCTCGACACCCGGCGCGTCTTCCAGGTCGACGAAAAGCTGGGCGGCGAAACGGGGCGGGTCGGGACGGCGCAGCAGCTCGGCCAGTTCATCCATCGGCAACGGCCGCATGATCTGCCGATCCCCTTTGGTCTCAACCCCGTTGTGGAATATCTGCTCGTCGCCATACTCCTGCTGGAGCTGGTCGATGCGGCTGAGCTCGAATTCGTCGCCGCCGGCCATCAGCAGATTGATGCCCGGACGGCTGTGGAAGCGGGGCACAGGGGGCACCTGCCAGCCGATGCCGGCGCGGCCGCGGTCGCCTCTGGCGACACTGTTCCAGCGAAACTGCCTGTCGCAACGGTGCTTGAAGTAGTCGGCGACAGTCGAGGAGATGAGGCGAAATTGTTGGTCCATGGCAGGACAGGCATTATCCCAGACTTCGCCCCAATAACAAAAAGACCCGGCAGGTAGGCTGCCGGGTCCGCGTGGTGGGCGATACAAGACTCGAACTTGTGACCTCTACGATGTCAACGTAGCGCTCTAACCAACTGAGCTAATCGCCCTTAGCAAGGGTGAATTATATCACGAACGGGTGGGACGTCAACGGCCGCGGGAGATGTTCATTCAGTCTCATCTAGCATAGCCGCACTCTACCACGGAAACGGCGTCGGCTCAATCCCGTAATACAGCTCTACCACTCGCCGGAAGAGCGGCGCGGCCACGTCGGAGCCTTCGCCGGCGTTCTCCAGCACCACGGCGATAGCCAGCTCGGGAATCTCGACGAGGCGACCGTCGGCCGTCGTGTACGGCTCGGCCGGCGCGTAGCCGACGAACCAGGCGTGGGGCAGCCCCGGCGGCGCTTCGGCCGTGCCCGTCTTGCCCGCCACGGGGACGGCCATATCCACAAAGCGGTGGGTGGCCGTGCCGTAGCCGAGGTGGGTGACGTTCCACAAGCTCTCGCGCACGATGGCGAGGTCATCGACCGACAACGGCAGCACACCGTTGACGTTGGGCTCCGTCCGCGCTTCGGGCGTGTTGCCCGGCTCGCCCACGCGCGCCACCAGCGTCGGCCGGTAGAGCGTGCCGCCGTTGGCGATGGCGGCCACGACGTTGGCCATCTGCAGCGGCGTCACCTGCACGTACCCCTGGCCGATGGACATATTCACCGCGTCGCCCGTCGCCCACCCTTCGCCGATGTTGTTGAGCTTCCACTCGGGATCGGGGATGAGCCCGGCCGACTCGGCGATGCCCTGGATGCCCGTCGGCTGCCCCAGGCCGAACTCGCGGGCGATGCGCGGCAGCAGGGTGTTATCCTGCCCGTCGATGGTGTAGCCGACGTCGTAGAAGCAGGAGTTGCACGACACGACGAGCGCCGTACGCAGGCTGATCGTGCCGTGGCCGCCCGCCAGCCAATCGAACTTGGTGAACTCCTCGCCCAGCCTGCTCCACGAGCCGGTGCTGCTGTAGCGGGAGTCGGGCGTGTAGAGGCCGCTGTTGAGCGCGGCGGCGTAGGTGATCAGCTTGAACGTCGAGCCGGCGGGGTACGCCCCCTGCGTGGCCCGGTTCAACAGCGGCTGGCCGGGGTCGTTGAGCAGCGCGCCCACCACCTGGGCCGAATCAGCCCGCAGCGGGTCGAACGCCTTGGGGTCATAGGTCGGATAAGTCGCCAGGGCTCGCACCGCGCCGCTGTGGGGGTCGAGCACGGCGATGGCGCCGTAGTTGGCCGCCGGGTGTGTGGCGATGGCGTCGGCCAGCGCCTGCTCCACAGCCGCCTGGAAGTCGAGGTCGAGCGTCGTGTAGACGCTCTGGGCCGGGCGGGGGTCGCGCTGGGCCACCACGGCGATCACCTGCCCCGACGGGTCGACGACGCTGAGGACGCCGCCCCGGTCGCCGTTGAGGTGATCCTCGCCCCACGCCTCCAGCCCGGCGATGCCCACTGATTCGTCGCCGGTGAAGCCCTGCGCCTGGTACTCGGCCAGCCGCTCGGGGGAGATGGCGCCCATGTAGCCGATGACGTGGGCGGCCGAGTTGGTGTCGGAGTAGAGGCGCATCGTCCGCCGCTTGGGCGTGGTCAATCCCTGGCCCAGGTATGGCTCCAGCGCCAGCGCGGCCTGCTGCAGCTCCTGCTCGGCCACGATGCCCAACGGCACGTACCAGTCGGGCAGCGCGGTGGCGTACTTCTCCTTGATCTTATCCGGCGGCAACCCCAGCGGCCCGCTGAGCGCGGCCAGCAGTCCCGCCTCGTCCCGAATCTGCCCCGGCACGACGCCCAGCTCGTAGGCGATGCCCTGGTAGGCCAAAGCCTTGCCGCTCGCGTCGTAGATCGTGCCGCGCGAGGGCACGCGCACGTCCATGGTCAGCCGGTTGCCCCCGGCCAGCTCGGGCAAAATCAGCCCCTCATCCCAAACGACGCCCCACCGCCCTTCCTCATAGGCCAACTGAGGCGCGAACTCGCGGATGAGATCGCCGACGACGTCGGATGTCAGCGTGACGCGCACGCCGAACTCGGCCCGGTCGCCGGTCTGCAGCTTGCCCAGGAATTGGGTGTGGATATTGCTGATGGCCGCCGTGCGCATCGCCTCTTCGTAACGGCGCACAAACGAGCCGCTGTCGACCAGTCGCTGGCTCGACGGCGTCAGCAGGCTGTACATGCCCAGGTAGTCGCCCAACTCCCAGGCGCGGTAGAAGGCGCGGGCATAGCCGGCGGGGTCTTCGGTGATGGGGGCGGTGGTGGAGGTGGGCGCGGGGGTGCGGGTGGGCGGGTCGCCGGTGCGGGAGTCGCGCAGGGCGGCCGTCCCGCCACAGGCGGCCGTGACGCCGGTCATCAGGATGAGGAGCAGGATGGTGATCGTTCGTGTCATAGCGGTATGCGCCGGTTTCGGCAATTATACCGCTGTGGGGGTAAGGGGGCCGGAATATTATGTCCAGTTAATCTTATAAGATGATTGAGGGTATTGAATGCCGTATCGCTTTATAATAATATGTGCAGCATAGGCGCTCTTATTGAAATGACCGAATTGACGATTAGCATTCCCACCGATGTTCTGAAAAGAGCAAAGGTTTATGCCGAGGTGAAGCAAACGTCGGTCGAGAGCCTCATTTCACAATTTCTAAGCCAATTTCCAGTTGAGGACGGTTATTTAAAGGATGCGCCTATTATCCAACGCCTGATCGGCACCCTACCCCCTCATATGACAGTAGACGACTATTGGTGCTATATAGAGGAAAAATATACTGGTGATCAATCGGATAATGCTGCTTTACCAGGATAGATGGTTCGAGTAGAATAAAATCATGATTCCCGATGTTGAAGCGATAGTTGCCGATAGTGCCAGACGACTTTTCCAAAGTCTGTCGAAAGACGAAGCATTAGCCTCGCTGCTCCTTGAGCGCGCCCAGCGAAACTTGATTAAGTACGAAAGTCAGGCGCGGCAATACGAGAGCAAATACGGGCAGCATTTTGCAGAGTTTCGTCAACTGATTGTTGAGGGCAGCCCGGACTCGGAACAAGAACAAGATTACTTTGATTGGGAATTAGCGGTCACCGGCGCAGATGATATGAAGCTTGAGATCGATAGGTTAAGTCACCTTCTCGATCAGTAAATGAATGCCACCGAGATAACGAACTTCCTATCAGTGGAAGTGCAGCGGCGGCATTATATTCGACGCCTCGAAATTCTTGAGCAGACTTCCTCATTGGTGAAAGCCCGTCTCATTATTTCATCCGGTCTGTTCGTCCAAATTTATCGAAACGATAGGTTCGATTCCACGAATATGGCCTAATCCACGACCGACGTCGCTTATATGGTCGTGACTGTCTGGGTGGCTCTTGGCACCGTCATACCGTTGACGCTCCAGAAGCACATGACAAAACCAGCGCAGGGCGTCAGGCGGTTACTCTGGACGAATTTTTGGACGAGGTTGAGTTGGTGTTGGCGGGTCTAGGACTGCCGTAGGGAAATTACGCTGTTATGTTCAGCCTGGTAATAAGAAACCGAGTTTCCTTGGGGAAACTCGGTTTCTTTTCTTCACTAAATATGTATCGGCGATCCCTCAACCCCATGCGCCGCTTCCATCAGCACTTCGCTCAGCGTCGGATGGGCGTGGACGTTGCGGGCGATCTCCTCGGCCGTCAGCTCGTTGTTCTGCGCCAGCGTCAGCTCCGGCAGCAGCTCCGTCACGCCGGCGCCGACCATGTGCGCGCCCAGGATCTCGACGTACTTGGCGTCGGCGACGATCTTGACGAACCCGTCCCGCTCGCCCAACCCCAGCGCCTTGCCGTTGGCCTGGAACGGGAATTGACCGACGTTGACCTCGTAGCCCGCCTCTTTAGCCTGCGCCTCGGTGTAGCCGAAGCTGGCCACCTGGGGCATGCTGTAGGTACAGCGCGGCATCATGCGGAAGTCGATCGTGTTCGTCGGGTGGCCGGCGATCGTCTCGGCGGCAATGATGCCCATGGCTGACGCAACGTGGGCCAGCCGGTAGTCCGTGGCCACGTCGCCGATGGCGTAGATGTTGGGCACGTTGGTGCGCATGTTGCCGTCGATGGCGACGTTCTTGCGCTCGGTCAGCTCGACGCCGGCCGCCTCCAGCCCGATGTCCTCGGTGTTGGGCATGAAGTTGATCGCCACCAGGCACACCTCAGCTTCCAGCGCATCGCCGCCCTCGACGCTGACGCGCACGCCGTTGGTCGTCTTCTCGATGCCGGTCACCTTGGCGCCCGTCTGGAACTTGACGCCCAGCTTCTT
>CAYNOL010000102.1:0-12877 GCA_964398825.1 uncultured Ardenticatenaceae bacterium | reverse complement strand
ATTTACCTAGAAGGGCGGTTGGGTAATGCCGCGTTTTTTGTGGAACCAACTACAGGTGGTTCTCCTCCGGCACATCGAGGTTCGGCTGCTCGAACACGAACGGCATCCCCAACACCCCCTCCCAGAAGTCGATCGATGTCTGTCGATCCGCGCCGATGAGGGTGATGTGGTGGACGCCTTGGGTTTGCAGTTTCTTCATGTGGTCCTCTTTAGGGGTCAGTGGGTCAGTGGGTCAGTGGTCAGTGGGTCAGTATTCAGTAACCAGTTACCAGTCGCCAATCCCTAATCTCCAATCTCTCAGTCTCTCAGTCTCGCAATCTCTAGTATAATACTCCTTTGAATTAACCCGCCAAAAAGCTAAAATGCCGCCGACATGATCACCGAAACGACACCGTCGCCGCTCATCCAGCCCGGTTCGCTGTTCTTCAAGGTGTTCCGCAACTCGCCGGTGGGCATGGTCATCATCGACGCGGCCGAGGGCATCTACATCGACGCCAACGACGCCTTCGCCGAACTGGTGGGCTACACGCGCGAGGAGCTGCTCCACGCCCCCATCTTGCCGTCGGCGTTCGACATCGACATGGAGCCCGAGGCCATCCTCGACATCCTGCGCCATGTCCGCCGCCTGGCCGACATCCCTGTGACGCTCACCAGCCGCGACGGCGCCACCCGCTCCATCATCTTTTCCATCCAGTGGGAAGAGATCGACGGCGCGGCCTACTTCTACATCATTGCCCAAGACTACTCCCGCCAGGCGCGCGCCAAGATCGCCCTGCAGCAGTCGGAGAACCGCATCCGCCACTTCTACACCAGTATCCCCCTGCCCCTGCTGGTCATCGACGAAGCCACCGGCCGCATCCTCGACATCAACCCGGCCGCCTCAGAGCTGTACGGCTACACTCGCAACGAATTTCTGGCGCTGACCTTCACCGATCTGGCCCCCTTCGGCCCGGCCGACGCCGCCCTGCCCCCCACCGGCGCGCGCGTCGGCGACTCCGTCTTCTGCCGCCACCGGCTGAAAAACGGCACGATCGTCGAAGTCGACATCGCCACCTACTCGTTCGTGCTCGACGGCCGTCCCGCCCGCCTGTCGGTCATCCAGGACGTGACCGAGAAGCAGGCGCTGCAAAAGGAGCTGGAGCAGAGCGAGGAACGGCTGCGCATCATCGCCGGCATGACGGCCGACGCCATCTGGGAGCTCGACCTGACGCGCGACAAAGTCAAATGGAGCGCCGGCCTCTCCACGCTCAATGGCTACCCGGCCGAGATCGCCGGCGGCTATGACTGGTGGCACAGCCACATCCACCCCGAAGACCGCGACTTCATCCGCGACTCGCTCGACCGCACACTGGCGTCCGATTCCTCCTACTGGTCGGGGCAATACCGCTTCCGGCGCGTCGACGGCAGCTACGCCACCGTGCTCGACAGCGGCTACATCATGCGCGGCAAGAGGGACACGCCGATCAATCTCATCGGCAGCATGGTCGACATCACCGAACAGCTGCAGCTGGCCGAGGTGGCCTCGCGCGCGGCGCTGGAAGAGCGGCAGCGGCTGGCCCACGACCTGCACGACACGGTGACCCAATCTCTCTACAGCGTCAGCCTGCTGGCCGAGGCGTCGCGCCGTCGCTCCGACACCGACGAGCGCGAGGTGCTGAAGGAGTACATCGACCGGCTGGGGGAGCTGACGATGCAGACGCTGCGGCAAATGCGGCTGCTGGTCTATGAGCTGCGGCCCGACGTGCTGGAGCAAGAGGGGTTGGCCGGGGCGCTGCGCCATCGGCTGGAGGCCGTGGAGCACCGCGCCGGCATCCGCGCCACGCTCATCGACGAGACGGCCGGCCCCATTCCCCCCAATCTGAAACACGACCTGTTCTGGATCGCCCAGGAAGCGCTGAACAACTCGCTGAAACACGCCTCGGCCACGACGGTGCGGGTGTTGCTGCGCCACGAGAGCAGCGGCCGCGGCGCCGTCCGTCGCCTCGTCCGGCAAGGCATGCGGCGCGGCGGCCGGGCGCGCACCTATCTGGTGCTGGAAGTCAGCGACAACGGCGCCGGCTTCGATGAGGCCTCACTGGAGCACGCCGGCGGCCTCAGCGCCATCCGCCGCCGCGTGCTGGAGCTGGGCGGCACGCTGACGATGAAGACGGAGCGGCAGTCGGGGACGACGATTCAGGTACGTCTGCCCGAGTAAAAACCCATGGCCGTTCACTCATCCGCCCCCCTCATATCTCCCGGCTCGCTGTTCGCGCGGGTGTTCTATGCCAGCCCGGTGGCGATGGCGATCACCGTCCCGGCCGACGGCACTTATGTGGACGCCAATCAGGCGTTCGCCGACCTGGTGGGCGTCTCGCGGGCGGCGCTGCTCGATCCGGCCCGGACCGATCTGCGGCTGGCGCGGCTGTTGGGGAGCGCTCCCGCCGGCGCCCTGCCCGATGACGAAACGGCCGAACGGGAAGCGTGGCTCACCACCGCCGGCGGCGACTTCAAGCACGTCATCGTCTCCACCCAAACCGAAGTGTGGGAAGGGCGAAACTACGTTTTCACCCTGCTGCAAGACCTGTCCAACTTTGACCATACCGAGACGGCGCTGCAGGCCTCGGAAGCCCGCTGGCGGCTGGTGTTCGAGAGTGTGCCGCTGCCCGTCTTCGTCTACGACCGCGAGACATTGAGATTCGTCGACGTCAACCAGGCCGTGCTCGACACCTACGGCTATTCGCGCGACGAGATGCTGGCCATGACTATGCTCGACATTCGGCCGCCCGAGGAACAAGCCAAATTCCTCGACCTGATGCCCAATCTCTCCACCGACGTGCGCACCTATGGTGTCTGGAAGCATTGGAAGCGGGACGGCACGCCGATCGACATGGAAGTCACCGGCTATGGCACGGAGATCGACGGCCGCGAGCTGCGCATGGCCGTCTGCCGCGACATCACCGAGCAAATGGCCGTCCACGAGGCGTTGCGCCGCAGCGAAGAGCGCCACCGCATCATCGCCAACGTCACCAACGATGTGCTGTGGGACTCCGACCCCGACTCCGACCTGATCAACTTCTCCGACGGCCTGCTGCCCGTCTTCGGCTACCGCTCCAAGGAGCTGACGACGATGAAGTGGTGGGCCGGTAAAATCCACCCCGACGAGCGAGACGCAGTCTGGAAAGCGATGCAGGACGCGCTGGGGGGCGACGCCTCCTCGTGGATGTCCCAATACCGTTTCCAAAAGGCGGATGGACAATTCGCCCATGTGCTCGATCGCGGGTATATTTTCCGTGGGGCCGACGGCCGGGCGACGCGCTTCATGGGCGCGATGATCGACATCACCGACCAGGTGGAAGCGCAGGAAGCTGCCGCCCTGGCCGCCCTTGAGGAACGGCGCCGGCTGGCACGTGACCTGCACGACGCGGTCACGCAGTCGCTCTACAGCCTGTCGCTCATGGCCGAGGCCGCCCGCCGCCACGCGCGCGGCGGCGACTGGAACATGACCGGCGACTATATCCGCCGGTTGGGCGAGCTGGCCCAGCAATCGCTGAAGGAGATGCGCCTGCTGGTCTATGAGATGCGGCCGTCGGTGCTGGAGAAAGAGGGGCTGGCGGGGGCGCTGCAGGCCCGACTCGACGCCGTGGAGCGTCATTCGGGCATCCGCGCCCGGCTGATGGTGGAGCTGGACGAAGAGTTGACGCCGGCCACGCAACTGCAATACTACCGGGTGGCCGTCGAGGCGCTCAACAACGCGTTGAAACACTCGGGGGCCACGGCCGTGCGCGTGCTCATCCGGTCGACGGGCGACGCGGTGCTGCTGGAAGTGAGCGACAACGGCCGCGGCTTCGAGCCCGGCCGGGCGGCGGCGTCCGGCGGCCTGGGGCTGGTCAGCATGCGCGAGCGGCTGGAGAAGCTGGGCGGCGAGTTTGAGCTGGAGACCGCGCCCGGAAAGGGGACAACCGTCCGGGTGACATTAAAGCATATGGGTGGGAATCATGGATAATGTGATTCGGATTCTGATTTGCGATGATCACGCGGTGGTGCGCGAGGGGCTGCGCGCGCTGTTGTCGACGGAAGAGGGCATGGAGATCGTGGGCGAAGCGGCCGACGGCGAGGGGGTTGTGGCCGCCTATCGCGAGCTGCAGCCCGATGTGACCCTGCTCGACATGGTCATGCCGATCATGGACGGCGTCGAGGCGATTCGCATCATCAAGGACGAGTTTCCCAACGCGCGCATCCTCGTGCTGACGTCGTTTGCCGAAGACGAAATGGTCTTCCCGGCCATCAAGAGCGGCGCGCTCGGCTATCTGCTGAAAGACTCCTCGCCCGAGGAGCTCATCCGCGCCATTCGCAACGTCAACCGGGGCGAGGCGTCGCTCCACCCCAGCATCGCCCGCCGCCTCATCCAGGAGTTGAGCCAGCCCAACACGCTGCCGCCCACGCCCGAGCCGCTGACCGAGCGGGAGCTCGACGTGCTGAAGCTGGTGGCCAAGGGATACCCCAACGAGGCCATCGCCGAAAAGCTGGTGGTCAGCGAGCGCACCGCCCGCGGCCACGTCAGCAGCATCCTGAGCAAGCTGCATCTGGCCAACCGCACCCAGGCCGCCCTGTTTGCCCTGCGCGAGGGGTTGGCGACGCTGGATGATGAGGATGAGGATTGAGGTTCTACAGCCTGGCTGTTAACCGTTGGCCCAATCCCCGACAACAAGGGCGGGTTGCAAACCCGCCCTCTTCGCATTACGAATAAAGAAAACGGCCGCTTTTCTTTCCTGATTCCTGATTCCTCGCTGAGTAATTAAGCCGCCCCACATCCGCCCCGCCTCGCCTCGCCGCCGCGCACTAACCCGACATTTAGCCCGAAATGTTTCGTCAGATGTCTTATAGGCCGCTGTCCCGACTCTGCTACACTTATCGGCAGGAGTGATTGCTGGAATGCGACCTGTTGCGAACGACACTGCAGTTCTAATTACAGGCTCACGCACCCTGGCGATAGGATTATCATCGCTGCTCCTCTCCATCCCGCCTATCGATCATGTGGAGTGCCTGACCAGTCTCGACCAGCTGGACGAGATGTTGAACGGCTCCCAGCCGGTGCTCGTCATCCTCGACTCGGCACTGGCCGGCGACAATCTGACCCGAACGACCGAGACCATCCATCACCTGGCCCCCGATTCGCTGCGCATCATCCTGAGCGAGAACATCCCCGAGCTGCGCGAACTCGTCTTCGTCAGCGACGCCACCGTGATCGTGAAGGGCGCGGAACCCGCCCGGCTGGCCCGCACCCTCGAATACCTCATCAGCGACCACATCGTCGCCTGAGCGTCCCCGCTTGTCCGCCCGGCTCAGCCGCCCATTGAATCCTTGATCAGCGCCGTGGCGGCGTCGATCTCGTCCTGGTTGATCGTGTGCCCCATGCGCGGGTAGATCCGGCTGTCGACCTGGGCGCCGAGGCGCTGCAGCACGTCGGCCGTCTCTTGCACGCGGCCGAGCGGGATGTGGGGGTCCACGTCGCTGCAGCCGACGAACACCGGCGTGCCGGCCAGCGTGCCGTCATAGTCGCGCGGCGTCCCCTCGGGGCCGATGAGCCCGCCGCTGAAGGCCAGCAGCCCGCCGTAGCGCCGCGCGTTGCGGGCCACATACTCGCTGGCCAGGCAAGCCCCCTGCGAAAAGCCGCCCAGGAAGATGCGCTCCGGCGGAATGCCGGCCGCCTCGGCCTCGGCCACCACCTGCCCCACCCGCGCCAGCGCCCCCGAGAGATAGGGTTCGTTGTTCTCCATGGGGGCCATGAAGCTGTACGGGTACCAGGTGAAGTCGTCGGCCTGCGGGGCCAGATAGGCCAGCCCCGGGTGCGGCAGATAGTCGGCCAGGTCGAGGATGCTCTCGGCCGTCGCCCCGCGGCCGTGGATGAGGATCAGCACCCCCTCGGCCTCGGCCAGCGGCCGCCCGGCCGCCAGCAGCTCGCTCCCCGCGTGGGGTAGTTTCGCGTCTCGGTTCATCTTATCTCGTCTCCGTGTCGGGTAATTCAATCGCCGGTAAATAGCTCTCGATCTCCGCGCGGCGCGGCTCCAGCCAGGGCGGCAGGCGCAGCGAGCGCCCCAGCTCGGCCGCGCTCTCGTCGCTCAGGAAGCCCGGCGCATCGGTGGCGATCTCAAACAGGACGCCGCCGGGGGAGCGGAAGTAGATGGAGTGGAAGTATTGCCGGTCGCGCACGGGGGTGACGCCGAAACCGGCCGCTCGCAGCGCCGTCTGATACGCATCCTGCTCGGCGTCGTCGGCCGTGCGGAAAGCGATGTGGTGGATGGAACCGGCCCCGAAGCGGCCGCGCGGCTGCCCCGGCCGGTGGAGCAGGTCGACGTGGAGCCCTGCGCCGTCCCCCGCGGCCGAGTAGCGGCTGCGCGCTCCCTCGCGCCCGGCCAGCGTGTGGCCCAGCTGCCCCGTCAGCAGCGCCGCCGTGGCGTCGGTCTCGTCGAGCCAGAGTGTGACGCTGTGGAAACCGCGCAGCGCGTGCTCGGCCGGCACGGGGCCGTCGGCCCAATGGCCCACGGCCGGGGGGTCGTCGACGGCGACGAGCTCCAGCCGGATGCCGTCGGGGTCGCGGAACGGCAGCACCGTCTGGCCGAAGCGCGTCTCGGCCGTGCCCCGCACCACACCGGCGGCCGCCAGCCGCTCGCGCCAGTAGCCGAGCGACGACGGCCCCACGGCATAGGCAAAAGCGGCCGCCTCGCCGTTGCCCGGCTCGCCACGCCTGGCCATCGGCCACGGGAAGAAGGTCATCACCGTGCCCGGCGTGCCCGTCTCGTCGGCGAAGTAGAAATGGTAGGTGCCGGGGTCATCGAAGTTGACCGTCCGCTTCACCAACCGCTGCCCCAGCAGCGCGTGGTAGAAGTCCAGATTGGCCTGCGCGTCGCCGGCCATGGCGGTGATGTGGTGGAGTCCCTGGATTGGGTTCATCTTGGTTACTCGTGTTTGGGGATTTGGGACTGGGAGATTGGGAGAGTGGGAGACTGCGCGGTCTCTCAATCTCTCAGTCTCTCATCCCCCCAGCCCCAGTTTCCGACAAAGCGCCGCCAACATTCGCTGCTCTTCCGCGTTGAGCACGTCGAACGCCGCGACGACGCCCGCGACGTGGGCGGGCAGGATGGCGGCGATGAGGGCGCGGCCGTCGTCGGTGAGGCTGATCTCGACCGTGCGGCGGTCGTCGGGGCGTCGCTCGCGCGCGGCCAGCCCGCGCTTGACGAGGTTGTCGACGACGAGCGTCAGATTGGCGCTGCTGCGCAATATCTTGCCCGCCAGCTGCCCCACGGGCATCGGCCCCAAATGGTAGAGCGCCTCCAGGACGCCGAATTGGCTGACGGTCAGGTTGTGGTCGTTGAGGTGCCGGTTGATACGCTGGTTGACGGACTCCGTCGCGCGGGTGAGCTTGACGTAGGCGTCCAGCGCCCGTCGCTCCTGATCTGTCCCTCGGTAATGTGTGGCCATAATTCTTATATCGATGTTTAATTGTTTGATGTCGATATATTAGCATGAGCGAGCGGGGATGTCAAGACGATTACGAATTACCCGCCGCCATGCCGCCACCGGCCCCAGCCGCCGCGTCACCTGATAGCCGCGGAAGCCCGTCGAGGCGACGATATAGGCCCCCAATCCCAACCCCAGCGCGATGAGCAGGTAGCCGACCAGCACTCGCAGCAGCAGCGCGTCGGGCGCGACCCAGGCGGTGTTGCCGGCCACCCACCCCAGCGCCACCCCGCCCACCTTCGGCGTCGACGCGTACAGCGGGGCCATGACCAGGTTGTTGGCCAACGCCATGCCGGTGAAGAACGGCCCGCGCGGCATCTGGCTGAAGCGGCGCGTCACGTAGGCGGCCAGAGCCATATCCACCAGCGGCACGGGGATGGTGCTGATGAGCGTGCCCACGGCGAAGGCCGTCGCCAGCGTGCCGGCGGGGGCCTCGGCCTCGATCATCTCGCGCCAGTGGCGGCGGGCGTCGCTCTGCAGCTCGCCCATCTTGCGGGCGGCCACTTCTTTCAGGTTGGTGTTGAATCTCTCTTTCATCTCGTCTTCCTCGGGCCGCCGGTCTGCTGGGCGCGGCCTTACATGAGGAAAACGATGGGGGGATGGGGGCAGTTCCCCGTTTTGGCGGGGCGTGGGGTGGGCGTTGGGGGGGCGTAGGGGTTGCGAAGAGATTGACGAGTAGGGACCGACCTACTGACCCACTTCCGCGCGGCTAGACAGTCCGCAAATATTGATGCACCTGGCTGACCACATTGGCCCCCTCGCCCACGGCGGCGGCCACGCGGCGGGTGGCCCCCTGCCGCACGTCCCCCGCGGCGAAGATGCCGGGCACGCTCGTCTCCAGCAGAAACGGGTCGCGCTGCGGCTTCCATCCCTTCGGCCGCTGCCCGTTGGCCATCAGGTCGGGGCCGGTCAGGATGAAACCGGCGCTGTTGCGCTCCACGATGCCGGCCACGCACTCGCTATAGGGCACCGCGCCGATGAACAGGAACATCGCCGGGGTCTCCATGCGCTCCGTCTCCCCCGTCTCGGCGTTGGCCACGTCGATCGCCTCCAGCCGGTTCCGGCCGTGGGCGGCCGTCACCGTCCGGCGCGTCAGCACCTCGATATTGGGCGTGCCGGCGATCTGGTCGATGAGGTATTGCGACATCGATTTGGAGAGCGAAGTGGCGCGCACAAGCATCGTCACCTTGCTCGCATAGCGCGAGAAGAACATCGCCCCCTGTCCGGCCGAGTTGGCCCCGCCGACGACGACGACATGCTCGTCCCGGTAGGACGCCGCCTCGGTCAGCGCCGCGCCGTAGTAGATGCCCGCGCCGGTCAGCTCGGCCACACCCGGCGCGTCCAGCTGTTGCGTCTTCACGCCGGTGGCGATGACCAGCGCCCGGCAGCCGAGCTCCTGCCCGTCGTTGAGCGTCACATAGCGGTACGGGTCTTCGACGCGCACGCCCATGACCTCCTGGGCCGTCAGGATCTCCGCCCCCAGCCGGCGCGCCTGGGCCACAGCCCGCGTCGCCAGGTCGGAGCCGGTCAGCCCCTTGGGAAAGCCGAGGTAATTCTCGATGCGCGAGCTGGTGCCCGCCTGGCCGCCCGTCGCCTCGCGCTCGATCATCACCGTCGACAGCCCTTCCGACGCGCCATAGACGGCCGCGCCCAGCCCCGCCGGGCCGCCGCCGATGATGATGAGATCATAGAACGGTTCGGCCGCCTGGGTCTGCAACCCCGCCTTGGCCGCCAGCTCCGTCAGGCTGGGCGCGACGAGCGACGAGCCGTCGGGGAAGTAGACGACGGGCAGGCTCACCTTGCCGTCGGCAAACTGCTTCTCGATGCGCTCGCGCGCTTCGGCGTCCTTCTCGATGTCGAGCCACTGGTACGGGATGCGGTTGCGGGCCAGGAAATCCTTGGCGTTGTGGGACGTGGGCGACCACAGCGTGCCGGCCACGCGGATGCCCTCGAACGGCATGGGGGCGCTGGCCCACCAGTCACCCAACAGGTCGTCGAGCACCGGGTAGAGCTTCTCCTCGGGCGGGTCCCACGGCTTCATCAGGTAGTAGTCGAGGCCGACCTTGTTGATGCTGGCGATGGCCGCTTCGGTGTCGGCATAGGCGGTCAGCAACACTTTGCGCGCGTCGGGGAAGATCTGTTGCGCCTGCTCCAGAAACTCGACACCCGACATCTGGGGCATGCGCTGGTCGACCAGGAAGAGGGCCACGGGGGTGTCGCGTTCTTTCAGCTGGCGAATGGCGTCCAGGGCGTCCTTGCCGCTGCCGGCGCTGAGGATACGATAGTCGCCGCGGTAGTGGGCGCGCAAGTCGCGGGCCACGGCGTTTAGAACCTGCGGTTCGTCGTCCAGGGTCAGGATGACAGGTTTTACCATGCGAAAGTGCCTCGATTGCGGCAGCAGACCAGGAGAAAGGAGCGGTAACCCAGCCCGTGCGCTCCCATCAGCCGCCTGCTACGGTTGGTTACATCGGGGATAAGTGTAGCGAGGTTGGGGGTATCGCACAAATAAATGGAGGGTCGGTTGTGGGTGGCGCGGCGGGTTGAAACCCGCAGCGCGAGACACAACCGAGGAGGCAACCTGAAGGTTGCGGTACAATAAAAAACCGGGTTTCCAAGAAGAAACCCGGTCTTGACTCGTCACTCGTCACTCGTCACTCGTCTACTCTTCCGGCTCCACCGACTCATCCATCTTGATCACCGCGCTGTTGATATCCACCAGCCCGCGCTTCAGCGCGTAGAGCGCCGCTTGTGTGCGGTTGGCCAGATGGAGCTTGCGCAGGATGCTGCCGATGTGGTTGCCCACGGTGCGCTCGCTGATGGTCAGCGTCTTGGCGATCTCCTGGTTGCTCAGCCCCTGGGCCACGAAGCGCAGCACCTCGACCTCGCGCTCCGTCAGCGGGTCTTCCGTCAACACGGCGTTGGCGCTGGGCTTCACAGGGTTGTCCAGCTCGCGCAGCATCTTCAGCGCGATGGTGGGGTGCAGGTGGGATTCGCCGTTGTAGACGTCGTGGATCGCCTGCAACAGTTGCTCGGGCGAGGCGTCCTTCAGCAGATAGCCCGACGCCCCGGCGCGAATGGCCGAAAAGACGCGCTCGTTGTCGCCGAAGCTGGTCAGCACCAGCACGCGCGCGTCGGGGTTGTCGTCCTTGATCTGGGCCAACGCCTCCAGCCCGCTCAGACCGGGCATGACCAGGTCGAGCAGAATGACGTCGGGTTTCAGTTCGCGCGCGATATGGACGACCTCATACCCGTCGGCCGCCTCTCCGGCGACTTCCATATCCGGCTCACCGGCGATGAGGGTACGCAGCCCGCGGCGCACGATGGCGTGATCATCGGCGATGAGCACGTCGATCATTCGCGCTTTAGTCTTGCTATAAACCGTACCTAAAGCCATTACCTTATAATCTCCTTACCTTCCGGCAGCCGATAGGGAATGTTCGAAATCCGCACCGTCGTGCCCGCCATGGGCGACGACGCAATCGACAGATAGCCGCCCAACTGCTTGACGCGCTCCTTCAGGCCCAAGATCCCGAATCCGCCGCTCTTGCGACGGGTGGTGTTCGCGTCAAAACCTCGGCCGTTGTCGGCGATCTCAATTGTCATCGATTCCTCGCCGGCCTGCAAGCGCACGACGACCTCGTCGGCGCCGCTGTGCTTCAGCGAGTTGTTGAGCGCCTCCTGGATGATGCGATAGAGCGACAGCTCCATGCCCTCCGGCAGGCGCTGGAAGTCGACGGCGCGGCCGTTGGCGTGCAGCGGCCGGCCGTCGGGGCCCAGCACCAGCAGCCGCGCCCGAACGCCGGCCCGCTGCTCCACCGTCTCGATGCGCCGGTAGAGCGCGCCCAGCAGCCCTTCCTCTTCCAGCTCCGTCGGCCGCAGCTCATAGATGAGCAGCCGCACCTCGCGCAGCGCCTGTTGCACCAGCTCTTCGATTTCGGCGATGTGGGCCAGCTGGGGGGCCAGCTGCCCCGCCTCGATCTGCCGCCGCCACGCGCCGGTCAGCACCGTCATGCTGTAGAGGGATTGCGTGACGGCGTCGTGCAGCTCCCGCGCCAACCGCGCCCGCTCTTCCAGCGCCGCCTGCTCCTCGCGCAGCTTTTGGGCCTGCAGGTGGAGCTGGGCGTTGGAGATGGCGATGGCGGCCCAATTCGCGGCCGCGTCCAGCACGGGCAAGTCGTCGGCCGTCAGGCCGTCGGCCCGGCTGTGGACCGCTTCCAGTACGCCAATCGTCCGGCCGCCGGCCACCAGCGGGGCGGCCAGCAAGGATTCGCTGTGGAATTCGCTGACCGATTCGATTTGTCGATAGATGCTCAGGCCGGGGACGCTGCTGCCGCCGGGGTTCAGCCACACCGCTTCGCCCGTCTGCATCACATGCCCCACCACGCCGGAGTCGCGCGGCATCCGCGTCCCCTTCAGCTGGGTGGCGCCCGGCCCGCAGATGGCGACGAACTCCAGCATGTTGTCGGCGGTGGGCATGACGATGCCGACCCCCTCAGGGTGGAGCAGATTGGTCACCTGCTCCATGATGCGCTGCAGAACGTCCTCGAGCCTGAGGCTGGATGTGACGACCTGGCCGAAGCGGTTCAGCGCCAGGATGGTCTGTCGTTGAAACGTCTGGGGGAGTTCTTTTTCCCTGCTCATGACGGCTTCCCGACGGCCCTTATTAATATAGGGAAAGGGCCAGGGAATTTCCCTGCGGCCCGAAGACCTTTCGCATTATACTCCACCCACCCTGCCAATAACAACCATACCTAAGTAACATACCCCATGGCGGCTATGTATTTCACCGGATACACCTTGGCGCATTCCCACCGCGCCCCTAGCGCCGGTAGGGGGATTCCAGGCCGTGGGCTTCCAGGAACGGCGTGTCGGCCAGCAGCGCGGCCGTCGCGCCGTCGGCCACGACGCGCCCTTCGTCCATGACGACCATGCGCGGGAACAGCTCGTCGACGAGCCGGATGTCGTGGGTGGAGACGAGCATCGTGCGCGGCAGCGCCCGCAACAGGTCGATGAGCAGGCGGCGGCCGCGCGGGTCCAGCCCGGCCGTCGGCTCGTCGAGCACCAGGATCTCCGGCTCCATGGCCAGCACGGTGGCGATGGCGACGCGCTTCTTCTGGCCGATGCTCAGGTGGTGGGGCAGCCGCTCCTCGAAGCCGGGCAGCCCCACCTGGGCCAGCGCCGCGCTTGCCCGCCGCCGCACTTCGGCCTCGGGCAGCCCCATGTGCAGCGGCCCGAAGGCGACGTCCTCGAAGACGGTGGGGGAGAAGAGCTGGTCGTCGGGGTTCTGGAACACCAGCCCCACGCGGCCGCGGATGACCGGCAAGTGCTCCCTGGTCAGCGGCAGTCCGCAGCCGCGCACCGGCGACTCGGCCGTGCCCAG
>CAYNOL010000101.1:0-12931 GCA_964398825.1 uncultured Ardenticatenaceae bacterium | reverse complement strand
TGTCGACTGTCGTCAATCAGGTAGGAAGTATCAATGCCGAACGACACCTCGACGCCATTCACCCTGTCCAATCCGGTGACGACCGGATTCTACATCACTGATCCGTTCAACAGCCCGCGCGCCTATGCCAATGGCCGCCACGAAGGCATCGACCTGCGCGCCATCGCCGGCGGCCGCGCGGCCCACATCGTCGCCGCCCAGCGGGGCGTCATTGAACGCATCCGCCCCGGCCAGAGCGGCTACGGCAACTACGTGCGCGTCCGCCACGAATGGGACGACGGCACGACCTGGGTCACGTGGTACGCCCACCTGTCGGCCATCAACCCCGCCCTTGCCGTAGGGGATGTGGTGGAGATAGGGCAGCGGCTGGGCACAGCGGGGACGACGGGTAATTCGACGGGCGTCCACCTGCATCTGACGCTGCAGCATCTCGGCCACGGCCTGAGAGGGTACGTCATCCCCGACGTCGTCGATCCCACCCGCTACTTCAGCGACGTGACAACGCCGCAGATCGACGAGATGAGCTACCAGGCCGACGTCACCGTCCCCGACGGCGCCACGCTGCGGGCGGGCACGCCGTTCACAAAGACATGGCGCGTGCGCAACACCGGCACGTCGACCTGGACAGGCTTCCTGCTGGAGCATTTCGGCGATCATCCGATGAATGGGCCGGAGAGCGTGGCCTTGCCGCCACTAAAGCCGGGCGAGGTGGGTGAAATCAGCGTGCCGCTGGTAGCCCCGGCCGAGATCGGCCGCCACCGCAGCACGTGGAAGGCGCGCAACGGCCGCGGCCGTCTCATCGCCTTCGAGCTGTTCGCCGACATTCGCGTCACCCCGGCCGCGCGGCGCGACGACGCCGTGTTCGTGGCCGACGTGACGTTGCCTGAGGGGGAAGAGGTGGAAGCCAGGCAGACGGTTTTGAAGACGTGGCGCGTGCGCAACATGGGGGACATGGCGTGGGACAAGAGCTACACGCTGATCAACCTCTCGAATCCCTATGGCGCGACGGCCGTGGCTCTGCCGATCACACGGCCGGGCGCGACAGCTGACCTCTCCGTGTCGTTGGCCGCGCCCGACACGCCGGGCATCTATCGCTCGGTTTGGCGGCTGCAAGGGCCCGACGGCGCGCAGTTCGGGCCGGAGCTGGTGGCCGAATTGCGAGTCATCTACATCTCGGGGCGGCCAAAAGACGGGGCCGCCTTCGTGGCCGACGTCACGCTGCCTGACGGCGCGCGCGTCGCCGCCGGCGCGCCACTCACCAAGACGTGGCGCGTGCGCAACACGGGCCGGACGACGTGGGGCGTGGGGTATACGCTGGCCTTCATCGGCGACAACCTCCTGGACGGGCCGACGGCCGTGCCGCTGCCGCCCACCGAACCAGGCCGGACGGCCGAGGTCACCGTGAAGCTGAAAGCGCCGGCCACCACCGGCCGCCACCGCTCGTCGTGGCAGCCCACCGCGGCTGACGGCCGCCGCTTCGGCGACATCCTGCGCGTCGAGATCGAGGTCGTCCCGTTTGGCGCGGCCGACAACGCCACCTTCGTCTCCGACGTGACCATTCCCGACGGGCAAGTGACGCCCGCCGGCCACCGCTTCACGAAGACGTGGCGCGTGCGCAACAGCGGCAGCTCTGCCTGGAGCGCGGGGTTTGCGCTGGCCTTCGTCGCCGACAACCGGATGAACGGGCCGGACAGCGTGCCGCTGCCGACGGCGCTGCCGGGCGAGGCGGTCGAAGTCTCCGTGCCGCTGGAGGCGCCGTTGGCCCCCGGCCCCCACCGCAGCACGTGGCGGCCGCGCAACGCCGAAGGGCAACTGTTCGGCGATCTGCTCTACGCCGACATTCGCGTGCCCGTCTCCTCAACGCCCGGCTCGACAGCGCGAGAGGACGCACAACTGGATGCCCACGTCACCTTCCCCGACGGCACCGAAGTACGCGCCGGACAGGTATTCGAGAAAACGTGGGCCATTCGCAACACCGGTTCGATCCCCTGGGGCCCCGGCTACGCGCTGGTGATGCTGGGCGGCACGGCGGCCGACAGCGCACAGCAAGTCACCGTGGAAGCGGCCGCCCCGCAAGCAGTCATCCACGTCACCGCCAGGCAGACCGCCCCCGCCACGCCCGGCCGCTTCATCACCCGCTGGCGCATGCGCAACCCGCGCGGCGAGCTCTTCGGCTCCACGTTCTTCACGTCCGTCGTCGTCGTCGAGACGCCGACCAAGTTCGACCTGCTGCCCTATCTGCGCGGCGACGGCCGTCTGTACGAGATGAAGCACATCTTCAACATGCCCAACGGCCAGATGACAGGCCAGCAGCGCGTGCAGACCCAGCACGACGGCGCGCGCTTCTACCAGACCAAAAATAGCGAGTGGGAAGAGATGTGGTCCGACGACCGCTTCATCTATCGCGGCACTGATACCTCGCCGGGATCGGGGAATTTCTATACACTCATGGATGGCGACCGGTACGGCTCGGCCTGGATTCCGCGCCTGATGGCCGTGGGGCAAACTTACCGCCGCAGTGTCGTGGTGACGAGCCGGCGCAAGGGCAACTGCATGATGAACTCCCACCTCTCCGGCCGCCACATCACGTGGATCAAGCTGGAAGCGATCCACAACACGCTAACACTGCCCGACGTGGAAGGCCGACCGGGACAAGGGTACAAAATACGGGACGTGGCCGTGCTGGCGGCATATAATGAGGTGAAGGGTCGGCCGGCCGAGCAACCGTTCGAAAGATATTTCTATGCGAAGGGGTTCGGGTTGGTCATGTGGCAAGGGATTGACACCGACCACCGCGGCATCTCCTTTTTGGTGCAGTTGCACAATCCCGGCGACCGGCCCGATAACGTGCGCGAGCGAATTCCATGCCTGGAAAATCTCCGGCCCTGACAGTGGCCGGAAGGCCGGCTTATTACAGGAGAAGTCATTCATGAGTTTTGAGCGTTCAGCGGGGATCCTTCTACATCCCACGAGCCTGCCCAGCCGTTACGGCATCGGCGACCTGGGCGATAGCGCCTATCAGTTTATCGACTTTCTGGTGGCCGCCAGGCAGAGCTTGTGGCAGGTGCTGCCCCTCGGCCCCACAGGCTACGGCGATTCGCCCTACCAATCCTTTTCGGCCTTCGCCGGCAACCCGCTTCTCATCAGCCCCGACCGGTTGGTGGCAGAGGGCTTCCTGCCGGCCGAGGCGGTGGAGCGCGTGCCCGACTTCCCGGCCGAGCGCGTCGACTTCGGCCCGGTCATCGACTACAAGCGGGAGCTGATGCGCCGCTCGCATGAGCACTTCGCCGAGAACGCCACCGACTCGCAGCGGCAGGCCTACGAACGCTTCACCCGGAACACCGCCTACTGGCTCGACGACTTCGCGCTGTTCATGGCTCTGAAGGAATTCCACAAGGAGCAGGACGGCGGCGTCT
This sequence comes from uncultured Ardenticatenaceae bacterium, assembly GCA_964398825.1. Classification (GTDB taxonomy): domain Bacteria; phylum Chloroflexota; class Anaerolineae; order Promineifilales; family Promineifilaceae; genus Promineifilum. Next base: position 9,515 of record CAYNOL010000101.1, on the reverse strand, counting down.
GGAACACGTGGCCGAAGCAAATCGCCAAACGGCAGGTGCGAGCCATGAAGCAGTGGCGCACTGAATTGGCCGACGAGATCGAGCTGCACAAGTACCAGCAATTCCTGTTCTACAAGCAGTGGCTGGAGCTCAAATCCTACGCCAACAAGCATGGTGTCAAGATCATCGGCGACATCCCCATTTTCGTCGCCTACGACAGCGCCGACGTCTGGTCCCACCCCGAGCTGTTCCATCTGAACAAAGACGGCTCGCCGTCGGTAGTGGCCGGGGTGCCGCCGGATTACTTCAGCGCCACCGGCCAGCGCTGGGGCAACCCACTCTATAACTGGGAGAAGGTGGCCGAGAACAACTACACCTGGTGGATCCAGCGCGTTCACATGAACCTGGTGCAAGCCGACATCGTGCGCATCGACCACTTCCGCGGCTTCGAGGCGTATTGGGAGATCCCCGCCACCGAACCGACGGCCGTCATCGGCCGCTGGGTGAAGGGGCCCGACGCCGCCTTCTTCGACGCCGTGCAGGCCAAACTGGGCGAACTGCCGATCATCGCCGAAGACCTGGGCGTGATCACCCCCGAAGTCGAGGCGCTGCGCGATCGCTATGGCTTCCCCGGCATGAAGATCCTGCAGTTCGCCTTCGGCGGCGAGCGCAACAGCAGCTTCCTGCCCTACAACTACCACAGCAACTCCGTTGTCTATACCGGCACGCACGACAACGAGACGACACTGGGCTGGTATCTGAACGCCACCGAGAACGAGCGCGACCACGTGCGGCGCTACATGGTCTCGTCGGGCCGCGACATCGTCTGGGATCTCATCCGGCTGGCCTACTCTTCGGTGTCGGACATCGCCGTCATCCCGATGCAGGACGTGTTCGTGCTGGGCAACGAGGCGCGGATGAACTACCCGGGCAAAGAGGGAGGCTATTGGCAGTGGCGCTATACGCGGCCGATGTTCAGCGCCCGCGCGCCGGGCATCGCCCTGGGGCTGGCCGAGCTCGCCCATCTCTACGGCCGCGCGCCGGTGGAGAGCGTCGTGCCGGCCGAGCCGGAAACGACCTGAGGTTACCTTCGCGCCGGAATCGGCTATTCGTCACCGATTCCGGCGCTTTTTCTTCTGTCCGCTTGACGGCCGGCATAAATTCATATAAAAAATCACAATTGCATCACTTGATCTCGTAAAACATTGAAGCTGCAATCAATATAACGAGTGCTTTCTCCTTCGCGGTGACCGTCACTCAGGAGTCGAATAATGGCCTGAGAAAAAGACAGAAACCCACAGCCCTGGTCCGTCGCTTGTCGTCCCCCCAATCCTTATATCTTCAGCTAATGCCCTCTTCCGATCGATCTGAGGGATTAAGCGACCGACCAAGTTGCACGACAAAGAGGCAACTTCCAGGCCCATGTCGTCGGTTGACTCCCAATCTTCTGACAAACCCAGGCAAACTAGTCGGAGGGAAACATGTCTAAATTGAGTGATGCGGCGAGGCAGTATTCCCGCGAGCAGAGTGACCGTTTTCTCGAGGAATTAAAGGAGATGCTGCGCATCCCCAGCCTGAGCGGCGACCCCGCCCACGCCGGGGACATCCGGCGCATGGCGGAGTGGCTGGCCGACCACATGCGCTGGTTGGGGCTGGACAATGTGCAGGTCATGCCCACGGCCGGCCACCCCGTTGCCTATGGCGAGTGGCTGGGCGCGGGGCCCGACAAGCCGACGGTGCTCGTCTACGGCCATTACGACGTCGTCCCCGCCCTGATGGAAGACGGCTGGCACACCGACCCGTTCGAGCCCGTCGTGAAAGACGGCAAGATCTACGCCCGCGGCGCCACCGACGACAAGGGGCAGCTGTTCACCCACGTCAAGGCGCTGGAGTCCTATCTGAAGACGGCCGGCCGCGCGCCGGTGAACGTGAAGTTCCTGCTGGAGGGGGAAGAAGAGGTGTCGTCGCCCAATCTCGTGCCCTTCATTGAGGAACACCTCGACCTGCTGCGGGCCGATGTGTGTGTCATCAGCGACTCCTCGATGCGCACCATCGACGAGCCGGCCATTCTCCACAGTTTGCGCGGCATGACCTATATGGAGATCGAAGTCCGCGGGCCGACGGACGACCTGCACAGCGGTCTGTGGGGCGGCGCGGCCCACAACCCGGCGTTGGCCCTCGTCGAGATCCTGGGCAAGCTCTACAACCCCGATAACACCATCGCCGTGCCCGGCTTCTATGACGACGTCGCGCCGCTGACGGCCGATGAGCGCGAGATGATCGCCAAGACTGACCTGACCGAGGAGCAGTACAAGAGCTCCACCGGCGTGCCGGCCCTGTGGGGCGACGCCAACTACAACATCCGCGAGCGCATCGCCGCCCGCCCCACGCTCGACATCAACGGCATGTGGAGCGGTTGGACGGGCCCCGGCCCCAAGACGATCATCCCGGCCAAGGCGGGGGCCAAGATCAGCTCCCGGCTTGTCGGTAACCAGGACCCGCACAAAATCTACGACTTGTTCAAGCAGTACGTCGACTCTATCGCCCCACCGACCGTCCACGTGGATCTGAAGCTCATCACGACGGGCAAGGCGGCCCTCTTCCCGTTCGATATCCCGGAGATGCAGGCGGCATCGCGGGCGTATGAAAGGGGGTGGGGCGTCCGACCGATCTTCACGCGCGGCGGCGGCAGCATCCCCGTTGTGGCCGAGATCGCCGCGCTGATGGATATTCCCGTCGTTATGCTCGGCTTCGGCCTCGACGACGACGGGCTGCACTCGCCCAACGAGCGATACAGCATCGAGATGTTCCACCGCGGCATCGAAACGAGTATCGTCTATCTGGAAGAGCTGGCCGAGCTGCCCCGGTAGGCTCGCCGTCCACTACCAACGTCTGGCAAACATCACAGGAGAGAACCGTGGCTAAGACAGCAACGACAGAACCGCCCCAGACCAGTGGGTGGCTGGGGGCCATTGAACGGATCGGCAACAAGGTACCTCACCCGGTGCTGATGTTTCTGTATCTTATCCTCATCGTCATCGCCCTTTCGGCCGTGCTCAGCTGGCTGGGTGTCAGCGTCACCGAGGAGATCGCCGTGCCCATCTCCGAACGGACGCAACTGGAGTATTACACCAACTCGACCGAGCCGCTGGAAGGATACCCCGCCGAGCCGTGGCAACTCGAATACGAGATTCAGGAGCAGACGATCTCGATTCGCAGCCTGCTGACAACCGAGGGGATCCGCTTCATCTTCACCTCGTTCGTCTCAAACTTCGCGGGCTTTGGCGTGGTGGCCGTCGTCTTCGTGGCCATGATGGGCGCGGGCGTGGCCGAGGAGTCGGGGCTGATGACAGCCCTCATCCACAAGCTCGTCGCCGTCTCGCCGCGCTGGGCGCTGTCGTTCATCATCATCTTCGTCGGCGTGTTGTCGAGCGTGGCGACGGACGCGGGCTACCTCATTCTGTTGCCGTTGGGCGCGGCCGCCTTCCTGAGCGTCAAGCGCCACCCGTTGGCCGGCGTGGCCGCGGCCTATGGCGGCGTCAGCGCCATCTTCGCCATCAACATCCTCGTCACCCCCCTCGACGCGATGCTGACAGAGATCACCAACGAGGCCATCGCCCTCGAGGGCGGCGAGCCGATCGGAATCGTGGCCAACTTCTACTTCCAGGTGGTCATGTCCCTTCTGCTCAGCGTCGTCGCCGCGCTGATCACCGACCGGATCATCGAGCCGCGCCTGGGAACCTACACGCCCGAGGCCGGATCGGACGTGGTCGCCACCGAGGTGCTGGACAAAGAGGCGCAAAGCCGCGGGGTGCGGTTCGCCGGGATCGGCGCGCTCATCGTCGTCGTCATCGTCCTGCTGTTCACGCTGCCGCCCAACTCGGCGCTGCGCGACCCCGAGACCGGCGGCATCATCGGCGCGACGCCGTTCATGGACAGCCTGCTGTTCATCATCATGCTGATCTTCCTCATGGCCGGCATCGGCTACGGCTACGGGGCGCGGACGTTCAGCGGCAGTGGTGACGTCATCAAGGCGGTGACCAAGACGTTCGCCAGTCTGGCCGCGCTGGTGTTCATGCTGCTGATGATCGCCCAGTTCATCGCCTACTTCAACTTCAGCAACATGCCCAGTGTCATCGCCATCGCTCTGGCCGGCGCGCTGGAGCAGGCCAACATCGGCGCCATTCCGCTGCTGATCGGCTTCATCGTCGTCATCATGTTGCTGGACATCATTATTCCCGGAGCGATGCCCAAATGGGCCATCTTCGCTCCCATCTTCGTGCCGCTGTTCATTCGTCTGGGCACGGCCCCGCAGACGGTGCTGGCCGCCTATCGTATCGGCGACTCGCCGATGAACGTCATCACGCCGCTGATGGTCTATCTGCCGTTCCTCATCACGGTGATGCAGCGCTACCAGAAGGACACCGGCATCGGCACGGTTATCGCCCTGATGCTGCCCTACACGCTCATCATCGCCGCCGTGTGGATCATCCTGTTCATCCTGTGGTACGTGCTCGGCATTCCGCTCGGCCCCGGCTATGGCGTAGGCTTTTAAGTTCCGGCGGGATAACGGCCACTCGGCTGCCGCCCTGCTTCGACCATAAGGACAGAGTAAAATGAGTTTCGACCAAGAATTGGAAGAGCGTCTGGTGCGCTACTGCAAGATCGACACCCAGGCGGACGAATCCTCGTCCACGTCCCCCAGCACCGAGAAGCAGTTCGACCTGCTGCGGCTGCTGGTGGACGAGCTGAACGGCATCGGCGCGCAGGACGTGGAGTTGACGGAGTATGGCGTCGTCCTGGCTACCATCCCGGCCACGACGGACAAGGTCGTACCGACCATCGGCCTGCTGGCCCACGTGGACACATCCCCGGCGTTCAAGGCCAGCGGCGTCAAGCCCCTCGTCCACCGGAAATACGACGGCAGCGACATCGTCCTGCCCGGCGACACGGAGCAGGTGCTCTCGCCGCGCAACTCGACCTATCTGGGGCAGAAGGTGGGCGACGACATCGTCACCGCGTCGGGCGATACCCTGCTGGGCGCGGACGACAAGGCCGGCATCGCCATCATCATGGCCGCCGCCGGGCATCTTCTGCGCCACCCCGAGATCCCCCACGGCCCCATCCGCATCGCCTTCACGCCCGACGAGGAGATCGGCCGCGGCGTCCACGCGAACCTGCCGGCTGACCTGGGCGCGGAGTTCGCCTACACATTCGACGGAGCGGAGTTGGGTGAGCTGGTGTATGAGACATTCTCGGCCGACAAAGCCACCGTCCGCATCCAGGGCGTGTCGATCCACCCCGGCCAGGCCAAGGACCGGCTGGTCAACGCCCTCCACCTGGCGGCCAAGATCGTCGACACGCTGCCGCACGTGACGCTGACGCCGGAGACGACTGAGGGACGACAGGGGTTCATCCACCTGTACGCCATGAGGGGCACGGCCGCGGCGGCCGAGCTCCACTTCATCCTGCGCGATTTCGAAATGGACGAGCTGGAGCGGCAGGGCGAGCTGATCACCCAGGTCTGCGCCACCATTCAGGCCACCGAGCCGCGCGCCCACATCACCTGCGAAGTCACCCCACAATACCGCAACATGCGCTACTGGCTGGAGAACGACATGCGCCCCGTGGATAAGGCCGTCGAAGCGTACCGCCGGGCCGGCATCCCCCACCACTTCGTCCCCATTCGGGGCGGCACCGACGGCTCGCGCCTCACAGAGATGGGCGTGCCGACGCCGAACCTGTTCACCGGCATGCAGAACATCCACGGCCCGCTGGAGTGGGTCAGTATCCAGGACATGGCCCGCGCCACGGAGATGTGCGTCGAGCTGGCCAAGTGCTGGGTCGAATAATCGACAATCCCTGTGCGGCCGGGCGGCCGTCGCGCTCGCCCGGCCCACTCAATCGCGAACCACGGTGATCCCCCATGGGCGACGAACACACCTACCCCGAAACTGACACCCCCCCGCGCGTGACATGGCTCTACATGGCCGTCATCGTCCTGGCCCAGATGCAGATGGCGTTCAACGTCAATGCCATCCCCGTATCCATCGGGCCAATCGTCGAGGAACTGAACGTGCCATCGACGGCCGTCGGCACGGCGCTGGTCGTCTACTCCCTGTTCGTGGCCGCGTTCGTCATGCTGGGGGCGAAGATCGGCAAAATGTTCGGCGAGCGGCTGGTGTTCCAGGTGATGGTGCTGCTCCACGGCCTGTCGATGGGCTTCATGGCGATTAGTCAGGACGCGACAGCGATGAACGCGGCGCAGGCGGTGGCCGGCATCGCCGCCGCCGCGCTGGTGCCCACGCTGGTGGTGCTCATCGCCGCCAACTACAACGGCGCGCAAAAGGCGCAGGCGTTGGGCATCCTGGCGGCCACGCCGGCGCTGTCGGGGGCGCTGGCCTTCTTCGTCGCCGGCTTTCTGGGAACCTACCTGAGCTGGCGCTACTCGTTCGGCCTGCTGGCGTTCGTTTCGATCCTCGTCTTCCTGCTCAGCTACCGGCTGAAGCCGGTGCCGCGGCAGAAGGGGATCAAGATCGATACGATCGGCGTCATGCTGTCGGCCATCGCCGTCATCCTGATCAGCTTCGGCTTCAACAACCTCAACACGTGGGGGATCGTCATGGCTTCATCGGCCGCGCCGTTCCACCTCGTCGGGTTGTCGCCGGCCATGATGTTCGTCGTCTTCGGGCTGATGCTGTTCCAGGCCTTCTTTGCCTGGTCCCACCAGCGGCAAGAGCTGGGCCGTGAGCCGCTTCTCTCGCTGGAAGTGCTCGACTCGCCCAAGGAGCGGGCGACGATCCTCTGCCTGCTCGTCATCGGCGCGCTCGGGCCGGCGGTCAACTTCCTGATCCCGCTGTACATCCAGATCGTGCAGGGGCGCAGCACGATGCAGACGGCCATTGCCGCCGTGCCCTACACCTTGGCCATTGCCGTGTCGGCGATCTTGATCGTGCGGCTCTATAAACGGCTGACGCCGAGGCGCATCGCCGTCATCGCCTTCGCGCTGGTGGCCGGCGGCCTCGTCTTGCTGTCGTTTGTCGTCGGCAACAACTGGGGGAAAGCCATGGTCATCCTGGGTCTGCTGCTCGTCGGCTTTGGCGAAGGATCACTGCTGACCCTGCTGTTCAACGTAATGGTGACGTCGTCGCCCAAGTCGCTGGCCGGCGACGTAGGAGCGTTGCGCGGCGTGGCCAACAATCTGTCGACGGCCCTGGGCACGGCCTTCGCGGGGGTCGTCGCCGTCGGCCTGCTCAGCATGTTCGTCATGAGCGGCATCAACCAGTCGAACCTGCCCCGCTCGCTCCAGCGGCAGGTCAATCTGGACAACGTCAACTTCGTCTCCAATGACCAGCTGGACGACATCCTGTCGCGGACGACGGCCACCGAAGAGCAGGTCGATGAGGCGGTGCTTCTGAACGAGACGGCCCGCCTGAGAGCCCTGCGGGCGTCGTTCCTGATTCTGGGAGCGCTGGCGCTGCTGTCGATCTTCCCGGCGCTGGGGCTGCCGGATTACGCGCCGGGGGATGAGCCGCCGCCCGAGGCAGACCCTCGGCCGCGCGGCCGCAAGAGGGAGCGGGCAGCACGCTCGGCCGTCCCTGAGTAAATCCCGGCAGAATTGACAGCCAGACTGGGCTGTGGGAAAATTAAATGATTCCGCCCCCGTAGCTCAGAGGATAGAGCGCTGGCCTCCGAAGCCAGGTGCACAGGTTCGAGTCCTGTCGGGGGCACACTGCCCGAACGCTTGGCCAAGCCAAGCGTTTTTTAATCTAAATTGTTGCAGACCAGACCAGACCAGACTATAATCTGCTTATTCAGATGATTAGAGGTGTTGACTATGGAGATCACAAATATATCTGAAGCGAAAGCTACTCTCTCAAAGCTGGTTGAAAAGGCGATCCGAGGTGAAGAGGTGATCATTGGCAAAGCCGGCAAGCCCGTTGCCAAGTTGGTCCCCTTCGATCTTGACACGGCACCACGGCAATTAGGAGCGGGGGCATGGCGTGGCCATATCTGGATCGCGGATGATTTTGATGAGCCACTAGATGACATTTGGCGACAATTTTCAGGTGAGGACGACGATGAATCTCCTGCTTGATACTCATGTATTTCTGTGGGCTATCAACGATAGCCCAGAACTATCCCCCACAGCACGCGCGGTAATAATGGACGGCCGCAACGTCGTGTTTGTTAGCGCGGCTACGGCCTGGGAAATCGCAATTAAGCGCGCACTCGGAAAATTGACAACTCCAGAAGACGCCTACATGGCGGAACTTCACGCCCACCGCTTTACTCCCTTGAATATCACAACCGAACATGCTCTGGCCGTCGAAAAGCTGCCGCCGCATCACATAGACCCATTCGACCGCATGCTTGTCGCTCAGGCTCAAGAGGAACAGTTGACTTTAGTAACCCGCGACAAGCGACTGGGGCTTTATTCCGTCAAGACAATCCAGACTTAATGCCAACCCACCCGCCCTAACACCACCCTCTCTCTGACGCACTGCATTATGCTTTTTAGTCCCGATTTGCATTACATTTGTCACTAAGGCCAAATCACCCCCTCCCTTACAATTCATTTTAGGAACGGAACAGTTGCATATTCGCTATTCATACGAGCCGGGGGCCTCATCGTGGCTATGCCGGCTCGATGTTGCGTTCTCGAGACCCTTTGCCTAGGAGAATGAGATGGCTGGAGCAGGTTTGGACAGCGAAACCCGCGATATGATCCTGGATACGCTCCGGAAATACGCGGATCGGAAGTTGACGACTGATTATTTACTGGAGCTTGATCACGAAGACAAGTTCCCGGAAGAAGTGCTCAAGGAGCTGAATGACCCAATGCAGGTGGGCCTGCATCTGTTGTTCATCCCCGAGGAGTTCAACGGTTTGGGTGGGGGCGCCTACGACATCTATCGCGTGTCGGAGCTGATGGCCTCCATTGATTTGGGCGTGGCCACCGGCGTTTTGGCGACGTTCCTCGGTTCGGACCCCATTCGCGTCGGCGGCACGCCGGAGCAGAGGGCCCACTGGATGGGACGCATCGCCGACGAGGCGCTGCTGATGGCCTATGGCGCGACCGAGCCGCAGGCGGGCAGCGACCTGGCGGCCATGAGCACCAAGGCCGAACCTGTGCGCGAGAACGGCCACATCGACGGCTACAAGATCACCGGCCGCAAGCAATGGATCAGCAACGGCGGCGTTGCCGACCTGTACACCATTCTCGCGCTGGCCCCCGGCGGCCCATCGTGGTTCGTCGTGGAACGCGGGGCCGAGGGGCTGAGCTACGGCAAAGGTGAAGACAAGCACGGCATCCGCGCCAGCAACACGGCCGCGCTCTTCCTCGAAGACGTCTACGTCCCCGCCGAGCGGTTGGTGGGCGGCGTCGAGGGGCAGGGTCTGGCGCAGGCGCAAGCCGTCTTCGGCTACACCCGCCTGATGGTCGGCGCGTTCGGCCTCGGCGCGGGCTGGGAGGCGCTGCGCCGGGCCATCCGCTACTCCCACGAGCGCATCCAGGGCGGCGCGCCATTGAGCGA
>CAYNOL010000100.1:0-13022 GCA_964398825.1 uncultured Ardenticatenaceae bacterium | reverse complement strand
GGGGTCGCCGCTGCCCTCGAAGGTCATGTTGCCGGTGATGCCCTCGAAGTTGCTGATGGCGGCCATGCCGTCGCGCACGCATTGGCGGTTGGCGGCCGACTCGCCGGACAGATCGCCGCAATTCTCGATCGCCTGGGCCGCCAGCCGCATGGCGTCCCACGTCAGCGCGCCCACGTCGGACGGCACCTCGCCCGTGCGCGCCTCGAAAGCACGGATGAAGTCGGCCGTCGCTCCCGTCGCCCCGGCGGCGATGTAGTGGGCCCCGTAGAACGTGCCGTCGCAATCAGTGCCGCACAGCTCCAGCAAGCCGGGATCGCTCCAGCCGTCGTTGCCGATGATGGGCATGCCCAGCCCCAGCCCGCGCGCCTCGCGCACGATGACCGGCACCTCGTTGTAATACTGCGGCGTGAACAGCACCTGGCAATCGGTGGCGGCAATAGCCTCCAGTTGGGCGGTGAAGCTCTCCGCGCCGGTGGTGAACGACTCGAAGGCGACGACGGAGCCGGGGCCATGCGCCCCTTCCCAGGCGTCGCGGAAGCTCTCGGCGATGCCGCGCGGGGCGTCGCTGTCGGCCGCGTAGAGCACGCACGCCCGCCCGGCGCCGAACTCCTGCGCGGCGAACCCGGCCAGGATCGGCCCCTGGAAGGAGTCGATGAACGGCGCGCGGAAGACCCAATCGCGCCCCTGCGTCGTGGCCGCGTTGGTCGACCACGGGCTGATCATCGGCGTCTGTGACGACTGGGCCACGCCCCCGGCGGGCACAGCGGCCACGCTGGCGTTGGGGCCGACCATGATGAGCACGTTTTCGTTGTTGATGAGGTTCTCGGCCGCCGACGCGCCCCCTTCGGCCGTGCCCTCGTTGTCGATGACCACCAGCTCCAGCTCCCGCTGCTCGCCGCCGACCGTCAGCCCGCCGGCCTCGTTGATCTCCTCCACGAACATCTCGGCCGCCGCCAGCGAATGCTCGCCGACCTTGGGGATGGAGCCGGTCAGCTCGGCGTTGAGGCCGATGCGAATCGGCCCCTCGGCCGCGCCGGTACAACCCACGAGCGCCGCCACCACGATGGCCAGCAGTACCAACCACCCAAAAGACCGTTTTCCAATATAAGCCGCCATGAAAGTCCTCCGTATGAAGTTGTTAGAACAGGTGGGAACAAAACGTGGGGGAATAGTACCGCATCCAGAGAGAGCGGCAAATAAATACCCCCTTCCCCAAAACCTCAGAGGTCTTCCGAGACCCCTTCCGAGATCTCTGAGGTAGGCCCGTTAATCCCAAATCCCTGTATAATGGCGACACACGATCACAGGAGTTGACATGACGACCGAACCTGCAATTACCATCAATGGCCTCACGAAGTCATACGGCCGCGTGCAGGCGTTGCGCGGCGTCGAGCTGGACGTGCGGCGTGGGGAGGTGTTCGGCTTTCTGGGGCCCAACGGCGCGGGCAAGACGACGACCATCCGCTGCCTGCTCGACCTCATCCGCCCCGACGGCGGCACGTTGCGCGTGCTGGGACTCGACCCGCAGGCCGACCCGCTGGGCGTCCGGCAGCGCGTGGCCTATCTGCCCGGCGAGCTGAACCTGATGCCTAACCAGACGGCCGAGCGCGCGTTGCGCTATCTGGCCGACCTGCGCGGCAACTCGCTCGACTGGGCGCGCGTGCGCGAGCTGGCCGCCCGGCTGGGGCTCGACCTGCGCGCGCAAATCAAAAACATGTCGAAAGGCAACAAGCAGAAGGTGGGTATCGTGCAGGCGTTCATGCCCGCGGCCGAGCTGTTGCTGCTCGACGAGCCCACGTCGGGCCTCGATCCGCTGATGCAGCGCGAGGTATACCGGCTGGTGCGCGAGGCCCAGGCCGGCGGCGCGACCATCTTCTTCTCGTCCCACATCATCAGCGAGGTGGAAGCCATCGCCGACCGGGTGGCCATCATCCGCGACGGCCGTATTGTCCAGGTGGCCGACCCCCACGAGCTGGCCAACATGGCCGTGCGGCGGGTGCACGTGCGCTTCCGCGAGCCGCTGCCCGAGGGGGCACTCGTGGCCGTCCCCGGCGCGACGCTCATCGAGCGCGACGGCAACACGCTGACGGTGCAGATAGAAGGGGAGATGGACGCGCTCATCAAAGCCCTGGCCCCCTTCCCCGTCGTCGATCTGGAAACGGAGCGGCCGTCGCTGGAAGAGGCGTTTTTGACAATGTATGAGCGGTGAGGCAGTGGGTCAGTGGGTCAGTGTCTATGAGACTGGGAGACTGGGAGTCTGACCTACTGACAAACTGACCTACTGACTTACTGACAGGCTGACCTGCTGAAACTGACCACACAAGGAACACATGAACGGCTTCATCACCGAATTCAAACACACCCTGCGCCAGATGCGGGGGCAGATCTTGGGCTGGGGGATTGGTTTGGCCTTGTACGGGCTGCTCATGGGCTTGGTGTATGACACCATGCTGCAAATCGAGGGACTTGAGCAGATGCTGGCCTCTTACCCCGAGGAACTGATGGCGTTCTTCGGCAACGTGACGGCGCTGAACACGCCGCAGGGGTATTTCGGCACGTACTTCAGCAGCTACATCCCGATCATCGTCGGCATCTTCGCCGTCGGCGCGGCCGCGGGGCTGCTGGCCGGGGACGAGGAGCGCGGCACGCTCGATCTGACGCTGTCCTATCCCGTCGGCCGCACGGCGCTGTTCTGGGGGCGGTGGCTGGCCTTCGCCGTGGCGCTGGCCCTCATCCTGTTCATCGGCTATCTGGGCTGGGCGGTGACCTTGCCGTTCAACGCCATGGGCGTGACAGCCGTCCAGCTGCTGCGGCCGTTCATCCCCATCTGGGCGCTGCTGATGCTGTTCGGCGGGCTGTCGCTGCTGCTTAGCCTGGTGATGCCCTCGGCGCGCATGGCGTCGATGACCGCCGGCGGGCTGCTGGTGGCCAACTTCCTGCTGGTGGGGCTGGCCAACATGAACGAGGGGTTGCAGGCGGCCAACGACCTGACGCCGTTCGCCTTCTACCAGAGCGGCGACGCCCTCGACGGCCTGAACTGGGGCTGGATCGCGGGGCTGACGGCCGCGGCGCTGCTGCTGACGGCGCTGACATGGCTCCTTTTCCAGCGGCGGGATATTCGTGTCGGCGGGGAGAGGGGGTGGGTTGGAATTACGAATTGGGGGGAGAGGGGGAGAGTGAGAGGACTGAGAGAGTGAGGGACTGAGAGACTGAACGCTCATCCCCAGTCTCCCAGTCTCCCAGTCTCCCGATCTCCCATCCCGTGTTACGGTGCCTGGGACGTCTCATCCTGCAGCACGTCAATCGCCAGGGCTTCCATCATCTCCAGGTCATCGTCGGACGGTTCGTCGTCTCCCTTGCCGAAGAAGGTCAGGACGATCGACATACCGTCGGCCACGCCCGGTTCGTTGCCTTCCTCGTGCTCAAACGGGGCCAGCTCCTCCAGCCAGGTGTTGACCTGCTGCGATTGCTCCAGCGTCAGGGTGATCTCCCTAACGATCTCCGGCGGTTCGGCGCCGCAGTTGGTCACCGTGGCGGTGCCGGCCAGGACGGTGACGATGTCACAAAAGCCGGCAATGCCCCCCTGGCGGTGCCACGTGTAGCCGCCGCCGACGCTCTCCAGGTCATTCATGACCGCCCCCTTGTTGGGGTCTTCCGTCGGCCGGGCCTGGGCCGTCGTGACTGCGCCGGGCGCGGATTCCAGATCGTCGTCGTCGTCGCCGTCGCCGCTGCCGGTTCCACCGGCGTTTTCGCCATCGGTGACGCCTTCGCCCGGTTCGCCCAGGCTGGTGCCGTCGGTGTTGCCGCCCACGTCGCCGGTGATGCCGTCGGTGTTAAAGCCTCCAGCCTCCTCTTCGGCGCCCGCGGTGCCTGCCGGATAGCCGGCGACGGGTTTGTCCTCCGACCCGCCGCAGGCGACGAGCCCCCAGGCCATCAGCGCGGTCATCAGCAGGATTATCAGGTATTTCCAGTTGTGTTTGGTCATCATTCCCTCCGAAACGTGTCCCTTCATTCACTTATTGCCGTCCAGCATCTCGTACGATTCCACCTGGAACCAGCCGCCGCCCCATTCGTCGACGAGCCAGCGCCCCGCCAGGCGCATCGGCCGCCACACGGGCCAGCGAATGCGCCGGGCGGCCAGCGCCTTGTCCGGCCGGGCGATGGCGAAGTCGTCGCCGTCGCCCATGAAAAAGCCGGGGCCGCCGGGCCAACCCGGAATGCGAACGGCGCAAACCGTCGCCGGGCGGCCTTTTGTCTTGGGCAGCCGCCGCACGCCCGCATCTCCCCGGCGGCGTTCCACCAGTTCCAGCGGGTGCGTGCTCACTGGGCGGCCTACGATCTCTATCTCCCAGAATACACGATCAGAGGGGGTCTCGTCTTGTACCACAGATACATCTAGGAAGCCGAAGCTGAGCTGATTGGCGCTGCCGGCGCGCGTCGCCGCCCCGGCCGACTCCAGCATCGCCGCCCGGCTGCGCCCCAGACCGTCGAGCGCCCCGCAGCGGATGAGGTTGCTCGTCTCCTTGGGCGAGAGGGGCACGCGGGCCAGCAGATCGGCCGCGTCGCGGTAGGGGCCATCGGCGCGACCGGCGATGATGGCCGCGACGCCGGCCCGTCGCAGGTCGCGCACCGCGCCGAGGCCGAGCCACAGCACCGGCTGCTCGCCGTCGGCCGCGGCCTCATAGGTCAGCGTGAACGTCTCGCCGCTGACGTTGACGTGGGGCGGCCGCACGGCGATGCCCAACCGCTCCGCCTCGGCGATGTAGACGGCCGGGTGGTGGAAGCCGCCGGCGTCGGCCAGCCGGGCGCACAGGAATTCGGCCGGCCAGTGGGCTTTCAGGAACGCCGAGCGGTAGGCCACGTCGGCGTAGGCGGTGGCGTGCCCCTGGTTGAAGCCGTAGCCGGCGAACGGGACGATCTGCCCCCACAGCGTTTGGGCCTGCTCGGGCGTCATGCCGGGGCCGTGGGGGGCGGGGCGCGTGCATCCGGCCACGAACGCCGCCGCCAGCGCGTCGATCTCGGCCGCCTTGAACTTGCTCATGCCCCGCCGCAGCCGGTCGGCCTGGGCCCAATCCAGCCCGGCGATCTCCACCGCCAGCCGCAGCACCTGCTCCTGGAACAGCAGCACCCCCTTCGTTCGGCCCAGGATCGGCTCCAGCGACGGGTGCAGAAAGGCGACCCGCTCCTCCCCCCGGTAGCGACGGACGAAGGTGCGGGCCATGCCGCCCAGCGCCGGGCCGGGCTTGAAGAACGCCCCCGCCACGGCCAGGTCGGCCACATTGCGGGCCCGCAACTGGCGCAGCGTGCGGCGCGCGCCGTCCGACTCGCACTGGAAGACGCCGATCGTTTCGCCGGTCATCAATATCGCCGCCGTGGCCGGGTCGCCGTCAACAATGCCGTCCAATCCGCGCTGAATTGCGAGGCGCGCTTCGTCCGGCAGCCTGTTCTCGGTCACGCCGTTCTGCTCTCGCTCGGCCCGACTCTGAACCAGCTCCATCCCGTCCGCCAGCACGGTCAGCGCGCGGATGCCGAGGAAATCGAGCTTGGGCAGGCCGATCGCCTCGACGTCGCCGTGCTCGTACTGCGTCGCCAAATACCCCTTGGGCGACAGCAGCAGCGGCGTGGTGTCGGTCAGCGGGCCGGGGGTGATGACCACGCCGCCGGGGTGCAGGCCGGGGTGGTGGGGTTGGCCGACGAGCCGGTACGCCTCGCGCAACACCTCGCGCAGGCGCGGGTCGTCGAGCTTGGCGGCCACCTCTTCTACCGTCTCCGACGAGCGGCGGCGCGGGTCGGGGTGCCAGCCGTGGGGCAGCACGGCCGCCAGCGCGGTGATCTGCGCCTCGTCGAGCCCGCGCGCCTTGCCCGTCTCGCGCACGGCCGAACGGGGCTGCAGCGTGTTCATCGTGCTGACCAGCGCCACCCGCTCGGGGCCGTAGGTGCGGCGCACGTAGTCGAGCACCTCGTCCCGGCGGCGGCTGCAGAAGTCGAGATCGATATCGGGCGGGTTGCGGCGGGCGGGGTTGAGGAAGCGCTCGAACAGCAGGTCGTGGATGATCGGGTCGACGGTGGTGATGCCCAGGCAGAAGGCGGCCAGCGAATTGGCCACGCTGCCGCGCGTGCTGACCGGTATGCCGTTATCGCGGGCGAAGCGGACGACGTCGGCCACCACCAGGAAGAGGGGCGCGAAACCGGATTCGGCGATGACGGCCGTCTCGTGGTTCAACCGGCCGACGACGGGCGAGGGGGGCGGCAAGCCGTAGCGACTTACCATCCCCGCCGTCGCCGCGTCGCGCAGCGCCCCGGCCGGGTCGTCGATGCCCAGCGCCGGCCAGATGGGGCGGCCGTCGGGCAGCGCCTCGCCGCACAGCCCGGCCACCTCGGCCGCGCCGGCCAACAGCTCGGGGTAGTCGGCGAAGGCAGCGGCGAAGACGTCGGGCGTGGGCCACTCGACGGCCGAGCCGCTGTCGCCGCAGTCGGGCAGCCGGCCGGGCTCAACGTCGTCGACGGAGCAGTTGGCGTCGATGGCCGCCAGCAGCCGCAGCAGCGGCCGCTCGTCGGGCGACAGGCAGAAGATGGGCTGTGCGGCGGCGGCGCGCAGGCCGAAGCGACGGGCCAGCCCGACGATCTCGTCGGCGAGCGGCCGCAGCGGTTCGCGCGTCAGGTCGGGGCTGACAGCCAGGCAAGCGAGCTCGCCATACAGCCCGCCCAGCCGGGCGACGTAGCGCGACGCGGCCGCCGATTGCCCGGCCCGCAGAAAGCGCTCCAGCCAGCACGCCCGCCCGCCGGTCAGCGCCACCAGGCCATCGGTGTGGTCGCGCAGCTCGTCCCAGCCGAAGCCGGCGCGGGCGCGGCGCTCCCGGTCGGGGTCGGACTGGTAGAGCGACGACAGGCGGCACAGCGAGCGGTAACCGGCCGGGTTTGTCGCCAGCAGCACGAGGCGGCCGAGCGGCGCGGCGGCGTCGGGGGCCATGCCCTCGGGCGGCAGCGCGACGGCGGCCGTCATGCCGATGATGGGCCGGATGCCCTCGGCGCGGCAGGCGCGAGCGAAGGCCACCGCGCCGAACAGGGCGTTGCTGTCGGCCAGCGCCAGCGCCGCCAGCCCGTCGGCCCGCGCCCTTGCGGCCAGCGCCGCGGGGGCAGCCGTCCCGCCCAGCAGCGAGAAGTGGGAGTGGACGTGCAGGTGGGTGAAGTCGGGTGGGAGTGACATGAATTGGGGAAATCATATCACAGAATCGGCCGCCAACAGTTGGCCGACAGGCATACTGAACACAAAACAGTCAGCGAATGCCAACTGCCCTCACTGTTGCAACCTTACAACATTACGCTAGAATCGTACCAACCAAGGGCCACTATGGATTATATAGACCAAATACTCCTGGGCGACTGCGAAACGATTCTGGCCGAGATGCCCGATAACTCGGTAGATTTGATCTTCACCTCGCCGCCCTATGCCGACCAGCGCCGCCACACCTACGGGGGCGTCCGGCCGGATGAGTACGTCGATTGGTTCCTGCCGAAAGCCGAACAGCTTTTGCGCGTCCTGAAGCCTACCGGCACCTTCATCCTCAACATCAAGGAAAGAGTGGTCAATGGCGAGCGCCACACCTACGTTCTGGAGTTGATCCTCGAAATGCGCCGGCAAGGGTGGCTGTGGACAGAGGAGTTCATGTGGCACAAGAAGAACTCCTATCCGGGCAAATGGCCGAATCGATTCCGCGACTCGTGGGAACGCCTTATCCAGTTCAACAAGCATCGCCACTTCAATATGTACCAGGAAGCGGTCATGGTTCCGGTGGGGGATTGGGCCAAGACGCGGCTGAACAAACTGAGCGAGACGGACCGCACGCGCGATGAGTCTAAAGTGAACAGCGGCTTCGGCAAGAACGTGTCCAACTGGATCGGCCGCGATATGGTCTACCCCAACAACGTCATCCACATGTCGACGGAGTGCGCCAACAGGAACCACAGCGCGGCCTTCCCGCTGGAGCTGCCTTCGTGGTTCATCAAGCTGTTCACCACCGAGGGGGATTTGGTGCTGGACCCGTTCGTCGGCTCGGGCACGACGGCTGAGGCGGCCAAGCTGCTGGGCCGCCACTACACCGGCATCGACATCAGCCCCGAGTTCTACGAGTTGGCGTTGTCGCGCATCGAAGAAAAACAGCCACGCTTGCTGGAAAAACGGGAGGGTATCGCGCCAAGGAGCATAACGAGCTATTTCTGGCCGGGCGGGCGGCGCTGGAAAACAGACTGACCGGCGAGTTCATCGACGCCTTCTGCGATGCCACAGGCGCGATCGATTGGCAGCGCTTTGTTGAGGCTAACAGCAGGAATCTTGATCTCGATAAGTTGTTGCCGCGTCATTAGTTTTGGGCGCCGGTACTGATAGATCGAAAATAAAAAGGGCAGACCGATATGGTCTGCCCTTTGCATTTCAAGCCGCGTTAGGGATTAATGATCCCGATTGATCACATCATCCGTCAACGACAACAGCTCATCTCGCGCGGCCGACGGCGGCACGTCATCCAGCGCCGCCCGCGCCCGCTCGACGACTTCCAGCGCCTGCAGTCGCGCCAGCTCGATCGCCCCCGACGTGCGCAGCTTGGCCATCATGCGGGCGATCGGGTCGCCTTCGTCGTCGGCCACGGCCACCGCCTCGGCCACTTCGGCCACAGCCGCCGTCGCCGCCGCCGCGTCCCCCGTGGGCTGCAACGACAGGATCGATTTGCCGTTGGGCTGGGTCACGAACGCGCCGCGCCCCTGGGCCAGGTCGGCGCCGACGGGCTTGCCCAGCGCCTCGGGGTCACCCACCACGTCGAGGATGTCGTCGACCAGCTGGAAGGCCACGCCCAGGTTGAACGCATAGCGCGCCAGCGCCTCGACGGTGCGCTCGTCGCCGCCGCCCAACAGCGCCCCCATCCGCGCCGCGCCCTCAAACAGGCTGGCCGTCTTCAGCTCGACGATGCGCTTGTACGTCTCGCGGTCGATCGCCCCCGCCTTGGCCGCCACCGCCTGCATCGTCTCCCCCTCGACCAACTCGGAACAGGCGCGGGCCATGATGACGTTGTACGTCGGGCCATAGGGGGCCATCAGCTCATACACCTTGGCGAACATGTAGTCGCCAGTCAGCAGGGCGAAGGTGCGCCCCCAACGGGCGTGGACCGACGGCCGCCCGCGCCGCAACAGGGCGTGGTCGTTGATGTCGTCGTGGACGAGGGTCGCGGTGTGGACCATCTCGATCGCCGCGGCCATGGAGACGGCGTCCATCAGGTCGTCGCCGCCGGCGGCCAGATAGGACAGCAAGGCGACATGGGGCCGCAAATGCTTGCCGCCGGAGGCGATGATGTGGCGGCTGGCATCATTCAGCAGTTCCACCTCGCTGTCGATTGTGGAGATCAGCAGGTCTTCAATCGCCTGCAATCCCTCGCGCGTCAAAGTTACATCCATTTAATCCTCGTTCACAACTTTCAAATATTTTTGAACGAATTGTTGTGTTTATTATAGTAAACGGCTCCCCGTGGGTCAAGCCCTTTGTGAAGAATTTCACCAGATTTGTTATAGAACGTTCCTTGGCGCGGGCTCGGCCGTTGGGTCATAATTATACTCCAAATCGGACAGGGGGCATGGCTTCCTGACTGAAATCCAATGATGGCGAGGGGATTGGAGATTGGAGATTGGGAGACTGAAGTGTTCAGTGTCCAATATTCAGTAGGTCAGTGGGTCAGTGGGTCAGTAGGTCAGTCTCCCAGTCTGATAATCTCCCAGTGTCCTCTTCACTCGTAACTCGTCACTCGTCACTCTTAACTTCTTATGCACGACACAATCATCGTCCTGGACTACGGCTCCCAATACACCCAGCTCATCACCCGCCGGGTGCGCGAGGCCAACGTGTATTGCGAGCTCGTCTCGTGGCGCGCCCCGGCCGACGAGGTCATGGCGCTGCGGCCGAAGGGGTTCATCCTCAGCGGCGGGCCCAACAGCGTCTATGGCCCCGGCGCGCCGACGCTGCCCGACTACGTGCTGGCCGCCGGCGTGCCCGTGCTCGGCATCTGCTACGGCATGCAGCTGCTGTCCCACACCCTCGGCGGCCGCGTCGCCGGCAGCACGGCCCACGAGTACGGCCACGCCCTGCTGACCATCGACGAGCCCGACAATCCCCTCTTCGCCGGTTGGGGGCCTGATGCCCAGGTGTGGATGAGCCACGGCGACAAAGTCGAGGTGCTGCCGCCCGGCTTCCGCCCGCTGGCCCATTCGCGCAACTCCCCCTTCGCCGCCGCGGCCGACCCCGAACGCGACTACTACGCCGTCCAGTTCCACCCCGAGGTCGTCCACACGCGGCAGGGGCGGCTGCTGCTCAGCAACTTCGTCCACCGCATCTGCGGCGCCGCGCCCGACTGGACACCGGCCAACTTCATCGACGAGCAGACGGCCGCCATACGCCAACAGGTGGGCGACGGCCGCGTGGTGCTGGGTCTCAGCGGCGGCGTCGATTCGGCCGTGGCGGCCGCGCTCATCCACCGCGCCGTGGGCGACCAGCTGACCTGCATCTTCGTCGACACCGGGCTGCTGCGGGCGGGCGAGCCGCTCACCGTCGTGCAGGCGTTCGAGCAGGAGCAGGGCATCCGCCTCATCGCCGTCAACGCCGTCGAGGAGTACCTGTCGGCCCTCAGCGGCGTCGTCGACCCCGAGCAGAAGCGGCGCGTCATCGGCGAGAAGTTCGTGCGCATCTTCGAGCGCGAGGCGCGGGCGCTCGGCCGCGTCGACTTTCTGGCCCAGGGGACGATCTACACCGACGTGGTGGAGAGCGCCGGCAAGGGGCGGGACGAGGCGCGGGTCATCAAGACCCACCACAACGTCGGCGGGCTGCCGGCCGACATGGCCTTCGAGCTGGTGGAGCCGCTGCGGGCGCTGTTCAAGGACGAGGTGCGGCGGCTGGGCATGGCGCTGGGGCTGCCCGACAGCATCCTGTGGCGGCAGCCGTTCCCCGGGCCGGGGCTGGCCGTGCGCTGTCTGGGCGAGGTGACGTGGGAGCGGCTGGAGCGGCTGCGGCAGGCCGACGCCATCTTCATCGAAGAGCTGGCCCGCGCCGACCTGCTGCGCGAGGGGACGCAACAGGCGTTCGCCGTGCTGCTGCCGGTCAAGAGCGTCGGCGTCATGGGCGACTTCCGCACCTATAAGGAAGTCATCGCCCTGCGCGCCGTCACAACCGAGGATTTCATGACGGCCGACTGGGCCCGCCTGCCCTACGAGGTCCTGGCCGAAACCAGCCGCCGCATCGTCAACGAAGTAGAAGGCGTGAACCGCGTCGTCTTCGACATCACATCCAAGCCGCCGGGGACGATTGAATGGGAGTGATGAATCTTTTTACCACGGATTTTCACGGATAGAACGGATTTAAACGGATTTTTCTTATCCGTGAAAATCCGTGGTGAATAGATTAAGGAGGAACCATGAACTACACCCAACTGATTAAAGAGGCCTGGCGGTTCGTCTGGCGGCGCAAGGGGATGCCGGCGCTGGCATTTACGAGCATGTCGGCGTCGGTGCTGGCCGATCTGGCCCTCTACGCCGCCCTCGTCGGCGTCATTCTGGGTGTGCCGGCCATTCTGGAGCGGCTCATGGGCATCCCCGCCTATATGCTGGCGGATTGGCCGGCGTCGCGCTGGGGAATTCCGGTGGCGGCCGTGGGGCTGTTGCTGTGGCCGCTCATCTGGCTGGTGGGGCTGGCGGCGCGCGGCGGCATGATCGCCATGGTGGACGCCGACGAAGACGGCCGCCGCCTCTCCTTCGGCGGGGCGCTCGGCCGCGGGCTGCGCTTCTCCCCCCGGCTGGCGGCCATGTCCTTCCTGCTCCACCTGCCGGCCATCGGGCTGATCCTCGTGGCCCAGCTGGTGTTGCTGATGATGATCCCCACCTTCGTCAACACCCCGCCCGACGAGGTATTCGCCTCATTTGCCACCTTCTACGCCCTGTCCATCTCCCTCTCATGCCTCTCCTACGGCGTGTTGTTCTTCCTGCAATTCATCTACGCCTTCGCCTACCGCGCCGTCGTCATGGAGGATCGTGGCGTCATGGGCTCCATCGGCCAAGGCTGGCGCGTGCTGCGGCAGCGCGCGGGGGACATCATCCCGCTGGCGATGATCTTCCTTGGCGTCGCCCTGCTGCTGGTGATCATCTGGTACGCCGCCTTCTTCGTCATCTACTTTGTGCTGCTGTTCGGAGCGGTCGCGGGCGGCATGGAGCAGCCGTCGCCGCTGTTCATCGTGCTCGTCGTCGTGGCTTTGCTGGGCTTCACGCTGCTGTCGCTCATCGTCGGCGCGATTCAGGCCGCGTGGCGCTCGGCCGCGTTCACGAAAGCCTATCGCTACTGGACGGGCAAGGCGGCCGACGAACCAACGCCCCCCGACAAAACCGAGTTTCTTCTTTGAAACCCGGTTTTTGACTGTACCGCATGCTTTAGCTTGCATCTGCGAGCTTACACAAACCGACAGCTCGTGCTGATTAGGGTAGAGGTCTCTAAGCCACAAGAAACCGAGTTTTCAACAAAAAACTCGGTTTCGGGATCCATTTGAAACTCTATTCCACTTGACGCGTACTGTATATTAGAGCAAGGTTAATCACCTGCCGGCGGGGGCGATCGCCGCCTGTCGAGATAGAAAAAACCGCAAGCCATCTCGCTTGCGACAAAGGAGCATTAGTCATGGACTATATCGATACGATTAAACGCGGTTTCGCCCACACATGGAACAACAAATTCATGTGGGTGCTCGGCTTTTTGGCGGCTTTGGGCAGCGGCAATGCCTTCTCGGGCAGCAACTACTCATCGACAACCAACGATCCGGGGATGATGGCCGAGTGGATGACACCGGAGCGGATGGCCGCTCTGTCGGCCGGGCTGTTGGTCTTCGCCTGTGTCGGCGCCATCCTGGGCATCATCCTCTGGTTCATCGCCCTCGGCGCGCGCGGCGGCATGATCGCCGCCGTGGCCCAGATGGAGCAAGGCACCGGCAAGCCCACCTTCCGCA
>CAYNOL010000099.1:0-13133 GCA_964398825.1 uncultured Ardenticatenaceae bacterium | reverse complement strand
GCGATATATCATCCCCCTCAAGAACATAACGCAGTTTATCGCTGCTGCACACCGGAACGGCTTTGAACTGGAGCTGTGTGCGGAGACCAAAAAACACGTCAGGAAAGTTGCGAAATCGAAGTCACGGGAAGAGGAATTCCTGGATCATTACGTCGTTCGCGTGAACGACGAGTTCAAGCAGCACAACTTGTGCCTTCGGCGCTACCAAATGGAGGGTGTGGGTTGGTTGCTTAGACGCAGACACGCTCTGCTGGCCGACGACACAGGACTGGGGAAGACGCCGCAGCTATTGGCCTACGTCGCAGCGATGAGCCTGTTGCTTGAAGCACCAGACGCAGGTCTGCCTATTCAGGTCATCGGCTCGTCTATCTCAAGCGGTGTATGGGAACAGGAGGTCGCGAAGTGGTTGCCGGACTATCGATTTCACGCAATACCTTCCAAAAAGAAATGGCGGTGGGCAGAGCCGGGAGAGCTGGTGTTCTCCACATACGGCATCATGCCGGACGTGACCTGGTGTGAACGAGCACCCACCAACTGCATCCTGGTGCCGGACGAGTGTCAAGCACTCAAAAACCCCAAGAGCAAACGATCCCAACGTTTCGCAGCGCTCTCTCAAGCTGTACGAGCACGCGGAGGACGTGTATGCGGTATCACAGCCACACCTCTCGAGAATCGTCTGGAGGAGACGTGGAACCTGTTGCTGATACTCGGATTGGTGCCGGACTCGTTCTTGTCGTGGAGCAACTACAAGAAAGCGTTCAACGCCACCGTGACAGGGTCCCGTATTCGGTGGGGACAACCCACCAAAGCAGCCACCGCAACCCTCAGTAAAGTGGTGTTGCGGAGGCGCAAGCGTGACGTCCGCCAGGACCTGCCAGACGTATTACCAGACGTGCTGATAACCGTGGATAAACCGCACGACACCAAGCACCAGAAGCTGTGGAACAAGGCTGTGAAAGCAGCCAAAGCTCTAGACCAGAAGAGAGCAGCCGCCGGGCTTAGCTGGAAATCGATTGTCAAAATCGCCAACAGCAAATCCAAACGCGCAGAATCGATTATGGCAGTGCGTAGAGCGCTTACGGCTGCAAAGATTCCGGCCATGTTCGAAGTCATCTACAGCTTCATGGAGATAGACGAGCCGTTGATAGTGATGACGTCGTTTCTGGATCCTGTATACGCAATCTTGGAGTCTGACCTGGAGGGGTGGACATCGATTACAGGCTCAGATTCCAACAAACAGAAAGCCGCCAAGGCGAAAGCCTTCCAACAAGGCAGGTATAACGGAGTCATATGTACAATCCGCGCTGCCTCAGAATCGATATCACTCACACACGCCAGCAACATGTTGTTTGTTGACATCGATTTCAATCCAGGCAGGATGATTCAGGCGCGTGGACGTATAGACAGACATGGACAAGAGAACGCAGTCCAGTACCATTACCTGAAAATTCCTGATACGCTGGACGACCACGTTTACAAAATCGTCCGAGACAAAGAACGGCTAATCGATGCCACGATTGAAACGGTGGCAGACATTCAATCAATTGACAGCAGCGACGCTGAACTTGTACAATCGTTGTTAGACCAATTATAAGGAGACGTCATGGCAAAGAAAAACAAACCTACAAAAACCAATGAGAAGCTGGCAGAGAACCCGTTTGACCTGGTCATGCTCCAGGTAGGAAAAGACGCTACGGCAGACCTCGAGAAACTCAAGAAGACAGCGCAAGAACTCGGTTTTGAGGACTGGGCGGCATCCCGGTTCAGTCGGAACCTGACAGGGGCCACGTTGCGGCGGATGGCCTCCGAATTCCTACGGATGCCATACGTGTTTCCGACGTCACAGTTCGGCTGCTACATCGTCCCTCGTTTCAAATCCGAGAAGGTTGATGCGGCTATTCGACTGTTCACGTCTGTCATCGATGGCAAAGTGACATTCATCCGCGTCTACATTGTAAACGACGTATCCACCGACAGTTATCGCTGGATCAACGAACAACTCGTCGATGCTATCTCCGACTGGGCGGAGGAGATGATGGACCTGCTACTCGAACGACAACTCGCTGAGGCGCTCGGTTTGTTCGCCCGCGCCTACGAAGAGGCGAAGGAAGGCATCGAGTACATCGAGTCAATCATCACCGGAATGCCTGCACACGAGAAAGTACTGGCTGGTCCTTATGGAGACCTGATTAACTTCGTGGAAGACTAGAAAGGAGTTTACGTTGAGCCTACACACGGTAGACAAAGACAATCGATATTACATATACGGGCCTGTGGGGAGTGGTAAAACAACGCACCTGATAAACAAAGTACGCGAAGAGCTAGGACAATCTGATTGTCTCACGATCATGATCGTCGAAGACTCGCGTAAATGGGATGAACTGCTCGATGAAATTCGAGCAATGGGCGACAAAGAGCACACTGTGACACTGGTCAGATGCCTCAACAAGCCTGGACTATCAACACTCATCAGAGCGGCAATAGCAAGAGATGCTGATGTTCTAGTAATCGATCGTGAAATAACTCGTGACTGGACAGATGAAAAGGTCGACGAGTATTTAAACGAGTGGGGGTGTATGCAGTTGTACATGTCGATCACGACGAACAGACGTCTGGAAACCCAGTGATCCCCAAGCACGCTAAAGACTACATCGAAGCCACCGACAACAACGACTACCGTGTATGTCTGAAAGACTGTATCATCGGTTACATCCAACTGATGGACGACATTCAAGACAGCGGCATGATCTACTGGCGTGTGAGCAATGTAGACCCGCCAGACAGGGTAGAGAGCGATTGGCAGGGGCAGTTCACTGATACACTCGATGCTATACAACTGCTGGCTGACATGTTCAGTCCCGATATCGCTCTCTACTTCCGGAGAACGTATCGAAAATGACCCGACCATTCCAAGATACTCTCAGTAAGAGGAACGCGGATGAGCGTCTCATGCTGGAGGTCATGGCGGAGGAGTGGCTGACCACCAAAAGTGAGGTCGTACGCTTGGCAATACGCCTTTTGTGGGGTCTTAACAAAAGCGGTAGAATCCGTCGCAACTACCGAGGTGTAGACCTCTACCACAAGAAGAGAACACGCCTCAAATTGAAGATCAAACTAGGAAAGAGGTAAAATCGATGACATGCGAAGAATTCGTTCTATGCAAGCACTCCGTGGTCAGTTTCTGGGCTGGTTGGTTGGTGTGTTTGGTCGTCGATTGGCTGACAAAGGAGCGTAACCGATGACACAAATGTTGCCGGTAGACAACACTGAGGAGACGGAATTTTGGGATCGCATCCAAAGGTCTCTGAATTGCATCCGCAATGAAGTCGATTCCAGACTTCCACCTGGAGATATAATAAGACTTAACATCCCACAACACTACACTATCAACAACTTACTGTTCTTGCTCAGTGTTGCACTCGATACAATCGAAACAATCCGTCAAAATGAGCGCATCTAGAGTGCCCTGCGTGCCGGGGCCGGTTCTAGACATAGGTGTGTATACTGAATCCCCCCCCTATAGGGGGGGTCTTCACTACTACACACACCTATGTCGCCGAACCAGCGACGCGGATCGGCCGTAGAGCGGCCTGGCGACCCTGCACGCGGAGCACGGTCACTCTAGCGCTCCACGCCAAGAAAAAAGGAGTGATATCGATGCATAGAGTTTATCGTTGCGGACGTTCGGGGTTGTGGGGTGCTGTAAATGATGATACCGATACCATCCTTCCAGCAATACACTCCACACCCCAGGAAGCATTACAATCGATTATACTGCCTGGCGGCGGAGAGGAGGTTCCAGAAGGAAATTCAATTTGAGTGTTCGTATTGACATCGAACATTGAATCGTGCTAAATTACCCGAGTGGACGAAACACCCAAGCGATTTCGCTCCCTGTGCAGGGTACTCGGTGTATCGCCCGAACGAATGACAGCCTCGCTGCAGATGCGCTGGACCAAACTGGTCCTGGAGCGAATTCACTGGCACCTGCAGCTCGACACGCAGAAAATCAAGCAAAGGAGCTATCGCGTAATGCCCAGTGCCAAGAAAACCACCAAAAAGGAGTCCGCCAGGAAAGGCGCGGCTAAAGCAGCAAAGGAATCCAAGCGTTCCAAGAAGGCCGAGGTCGAAGAGGACGAGGATGACCTCGACCTCGGAGACGACATCGACCCGGACGACCTGGATCTTGACGATATCGACGGGGAGCTGGACGAGGACGACGTCGCCGCCGAACTGGCCTCCGACGCTTCCTCGGAGGCAGTTCTCGAGCTGACCAACAAAGTCGCCGGTCTCGAGAAGGCCATCAAAGCCCAGACCAAGACCCTCGGCCTTCTCGAGAAGGCCGTGCAGGAACTCGTGGACGCTGGCGGCGCAGCCCCGGCAACCGACGACGAGGACGAAGAGGAAGACGAGCCCGAAGAGGACGACGACGACGAAGAGGACGAGGAGGAAGAAGAGCCTCCCAAGAAGTCCAGAGGCAAGAAGTCTTCGAAGAAGTCCGCAGGACTGACGAAGGAGCAAGCCTCCAAGATCGTCGCCTACGCCAAGAAGAACAAGAAGGACGTTTCCGCTGAAGCATTCGCTGCAGCGATGGCCAAAGCCCTGAAGGTCGAAGCGTCCGACGTCGAGGAACTCCTCAACGAAAAGGGCCTGGTCGTGGCCAAAGGCAAGAAGAAAGGCCAGATGAAGGTGTAAAAGTTGGGCCAGGGCTGACAGGGTGTTTCGTCCCAATTCCCCCCGTCAGTCGCTGGCCCTTCCCAGGCACATCCAACATGCGCCGCCTACTCAGTAGCTGACCGTCCTGGTGTAGTAAAACTGGTCCCTGCGGGTGGAGGTAAACCCGCGCCCTCTCTTTCAACGCACTCGCTACCCGGGTGCGTTTTCTCTCTAGCGTTGAAAGGAGGCTTTATGGGTGGTCGGGATATACCTGACGTTTGTCAACGCTGTGGTCTGTGCGAGACTGCCACCAGGTGGCGTGTCCCCAATGTAGTCGACACCAGAACTGATCCTCGTATCAACAAGAAACACGCTCCTGTATTGGTGGTTTGCGGATCCCCATCTGACCTGGTAGACAGAAACGGATGGAGTTACAGTGAGCGCTGGGCGCGGTTCCTCAAGCAGGGATTCCTGGATGACATGGAAGTGTCCTGGGTCGGGACCTACGCGGTTCGATGCTTCGCCGGAAAAGAGAAGAAGTACAATCGAATCTACGACAAAGAGCCGACGAATCACCAGATCAAGCACTGCAGCGCATACGTACGTGCGCTGATACGCAAAGTCAAGCCGTCCGTAATTGTTCTGCTGGGTGGTGTGGCGGTGAAATCGTTCTTCGGAACAGAAGACACACCATCGATTTCAAAGCTACGCCTCGACATTCAGCAAGTAGATGGCATTCCTGTTCTGGTTAGCTACCACCCCAATAACGACTTCCGCGTCCGTCCAGCTAAGTTCAACACCCGTGACCTGGAACCGGAGTACAACCGGGTGTTCTCCCTGGCAGAGCGTATCGCTAAGGGCAAATTCGAGCAAGAGAAGTGCGAGTACGCAGTCTTCACCTGCATGAAGTCGGCATACGATTGGGTCAAAAGTATGCGACATCGAAAGCACGTCTTTTTCGATGTCGAGGTGGCGGTTCAACCGAAGGATCCTCATCGAAAGACTATCTGGCATCCTGGAGCTAAGCTCTTGTCTTGTGCTCTGACCTACAGCGAGAAAACTGAGGACGGTTGGAGATACCACACAGCGGTACTCGCTGAAGCAGCTCTCAGTCCGCTGGTCTTGGAGTCAGCTTTCGTCAATCGCATCGCGGTGGCTCACAACGAGAAGTTCGACACTAACTGTCTCGACATCTTTCTCGACTACGACATACACAAAGACACTCTTAGAGTCGATGACACGTTCTTGATGAAGGCGATGGAGGACCTGGGGAGTATCGGCAACGGCCTCAAAGCCCTCGCTCAGACGTACTTTGCCTGCGACGATTGGTCAAAGGAAGTTTGGAACGACTTGAAGGCTCTACAGAAAGCTCGCGTCGCCGCACGGAAGAGCATCAACAAAGAGCGTGTGGCGAAGGGATTGCGTGAACTAACCAAAGAAGAGGTGCTGCCAGATTTCTCCGACATCGATCCCGAGAAGCTGTACCGCTACAACGCCCACGACACCTACTACACCGCCAGACTCTACCACGAAGTGCTTCTTGCCAAGAAGGAAGCCAACCGCTGCAGTCCAGTAGCTTATGGGATAGTCCAACGTGCATCTAAAGCACTGCGTCGAATGGAGAAGACGGGACTCTACTACGACAAGCGCTGGCTGGATGCCCTGGAAAAGGCGGCCAAGAAGAAGTTGAAGCTCCTCAAAGCTGTGTTGTCGAAGCAGCCAGAAATCCAGAAGGTTCTGAACCGCGATATCCCCTTCAACGTGAAATCTCCTGACTTCTGTCGGGCATTGGTAGAGACGACACGCGTACACGTCGAGGAGCTGACAGATTCTGGCGAGATTTCCATGAAGGCTCAGGTGCTGCGTCGTCTGGCTGGGATTCACCCCAGGATTCCCAAGGAGGAGATGACTCGGGAGAACTGGATCTGGACGCACGTCTACCGGATGCGTGAGCTGCGCGACCTCGACAGCAAGTTCTTCAAACGCATCCGTGAGTACGGCGGTACCTCCAGAGACGGACGCATCCATACTACGTTCAAGCTGGCGAAAGCTGAGGTGGTGGAGCGTAGTTCCGGTGCCGATACCACAGGCGGGACCAAAACAGGACGAATCGCTACGGCCGAACCATCGATTTCACAGTTCAAGAAGGACAAGCCGTTTCTCCACATCTTTGAGGCCCGTCCTCCGGATGATGTATTAGAGCGTCTCGGTATCCGTTACCGTGCTGGCGATTGGGAGTGGTGGGTCTACGATTACTCCCAGATCGAGATTGTGATTTTGGCATGGTTGGCGAACTGCGAGAGTCTGTTGGCTGCAGTTCGCGAAGGGCGTTCTATTCATGATGCCACTACCAAGAACGTCTACGCCATCGACGAAACCCATGAGAAGTGGGAATACTTCCGGGACATGGCTAAACGCGGCAACTTCGGTAAAGTATATGGGCAAAGTCCTTTCGCGTTTAGTCGATTGCACGGTGTTCCGATCGAGGAGGCGAAAGCGTTCTTCGATGCGTTTGACATAGCTAATCCGGAGATTCCACGCTACTACAAGACTCTCGAGGACCAAATCAAGAAAGGTCTCCCTGTCGTCACTCCGTTCGGATACATCCACTATTTCAGACCCCATCCCGACCGCCAGATGATGGCCAAGATCCGACGTCAGATGAACAACTTCCCTGTGCAATCGACTGCAGCAGTTATCACGCTACAGAAGACCTGCGAGCTGTATGACTGGATTGACGAAAAACGGCTGCAAGACCTGATTATCCCGTGCAACGAGGTTCACGACGCTGTCTGGCTCCTGAAGCACCGGTCGGTCGGCAAACGCAGCTATCCTATGGTAAAGCGCATACTCGAGGACAAGAGCACGCTGCCGTTCGAGTTGACTGTGCCTCTGAAAGTAGAGGCGAAAAAGGGCGTACGCATGTCGGATCTGGAGAAGATGTGAGGACCTACCCGTCTCCACTCTACGTCCCTCCTGAATTCGAACGCCTGCGGCCCAGACGTTTCGCAAATCGTCCGTGGCAGGTGACCTACGAAATGCACGGCAGCGAGTCCACGCTCAACATCATACCGGAACATCCCGGTGTGGAGCGTCTGCATTATAACAACAAAGAAGCGTGGATCATCTTTAAGTTGTACCTCATCGACCGTTTAGGAGACGTGCGATCGCGCCCGTGGTTGAATCTGATGTTGCAATGGGAGCTTGAGGAAGACATGTACGATTGGCAGTTCCCTCAAAGACATCCTGACGAGGTATATGTATGCTTCGATTGCAAGCGTCCAATCACAACCAGGGACGAGAAGTATCGATTGCAAAAGAAAGGGAAGAGCTTCCATTCCTGGTGTTGGGAGCGCTTCAAAGTGCGATTATTGCGAAAGAGAGGTAAGCCGAGTGTCAGTTAGAGACGATAGACATCAACTACTACGTAAAATGGTAGAAACGCTGGAGGGGATGGCTCCTCCGCAGACGTGCTTTGTCCTGGCCGTGCTGTTCCAAGAGCCGGGCGAAGAGAATCACAACGTGCACTACGTAGCTAACGTGCGACGGTCTGACGGCATTGAAATGATTCAGTCTCTGATCGTTCATTTAGGGATGAAGAATTGAAGATCACAGCACAAGACGTCTTGAACTGCTTGGCCCAACGTCACTCAGATCGTCAGTGGGTGTTTTTCCCTGAGCTGATCGTGTCTACAGGATGCGGAGGCGCTGGTATACAGGAGTACAACGAGGACTCACGACTGGACGCCTGGGCCATGAACCTGTGGCCAAGTCGACGACTTGAACGCATCACCTACGAGATTAAGGTGGAGCGTTCCGACTGGAGGAAGGAGCGAGCTAAGCCAAAAAAACGGCAAGCCGGTCTTTCCGTGAGCAATCGATTCTATTACGTGGCACCGAAAGACCTGCTCGACCCGCGTGAGATACCGCGCGAGTGTGGACTAATCACTGTCCAGATTCCGCGCGGTCGCACGGCTGAATACGGTCTCAGGAGCCGCGTGTTAAAGGAAGCTCCGTGGCGGGATACACCAAACCCTGACCTCGACTTCTGGGCTTCCGTGTGTCGTAGAATAGCTCGTGTAGAAGGGGTGTACGAATGAGAAATATAACGTTTGCTGGCATGGTGCGTTCGTTTAGAGAAGAAACCGGACTATCGATGGAAGAGCTTGCCATCGAATGCGGATTTATGCACTCGATGGTCAATTTGATTGAAAACAACGGTTTCGTCCCCAGGCGGGAAACCCTCAAAAACCTGATATCGATAATGTCAAAGCACCTCTGTGTTTCAGAGAACGAGCTGTGGTTGCGTGCCGGGTACGCGCCCCCGGACATACCTCCGGAGGATTGGGGAAAGATTCTGGATTTGTGTGGGATGGATTCTACCCAGCAAGACATCCTCCGGTCTGCTTCTGCTTTGCGGCCGGAAGACCAGCGTCAGCTTGCGCGCGAATTGCGCGATAGAGTCGAGCAGATAGTGGAGGAACACGATGGAGAAACCGATAATCGTCGAGACAGACACCCATCAATGGAGGATCTTTCCGAAGTCTAGGAAGATCCACCGCTACACTTGGAGACGGTACTTGGGAGAATCGGTGGTCAACACGAAGTCAAAAACTGTAATCGATTTCGCGGAATTTGACATGTTCGCTCGTGAAGGCCAAACCATCGCGCAATGGTTTAACCACTTCGTAGACCAAACGGAGTTTACAGGACCTCAGCACAATCTCAACGTGGCACCGTCGAAGCGGAAGCATTTTGTCCAGGGACGAGACGACAAGTGAAACGCGTCAGGTACTCCGGGCCATCCTTGATGTGGACCTGGAGTACCTGACGGGGTACCTGGGGGTGGAAACGTTCCGCCTCCAAAACCGAAGACGCAGTCAACTAAGGAACCTATTCAGGTATTCTTTGTTGCTGGCTAAACGACGCGACCGACACAACAAATTCCTACAGGAGTTGGACAATGAAGGAGAAACTTAAAACATTTGCAATCGACGACAGGCAATACCCTTTGCGGTTGTTGCAACTAGACCCGGACCATTTGGATTGGTACCAGCTCTACGCTGGTCGCTATCGCCAAAAACTGATCCGTCAGTACGCTGCCGCCATTGTACAGCAAAAGCGACTGGAGCAGCAGGTGAAAGGCGCATTTGGCGAGGCTGTGATGCAGCACAAAGAAGCTACTGTCGGAGACAAGCCGCTCTCCGACAAATTGGCAGAATATGCCGCCCGTTCAGACAGGGACTACGTCCGTGTCGTTGAAAAATATGCAAAGGCATGCGGCCTGGTTGAAGAGTTGCGTGAGACTCTTGCCATCATAAAGGACATGTTCAAAGGGTTACCTGGAGCACAGGGACAAGCGAATCGGTTGTTGGAATCAGAACTCGAGAATTTCGAGTAATCGATAGTAAAGGAAAGGTGTAACTATGTTTGGTGGATCTGGTATTCGTGATTTCTTGGATGACGAGAAGGCCAAAGCCTTCAATGAGAACTTTGGTGGGCGTGGCGGGTATGCCTTCCCATTCCTGCGTCCTCAGCATCTAGGACATACTGTCCAGCTAGTTTTCCGCTTCCTGCCTCCGGACTTTGGCAAGATGCCGGAAGGTATGTTCAAGTGCGTGACCCACGCTGTGCAAACGGACCCCGACGATAAGAGCACCCGCCAGCAGATCCTCTGTCCCAAGTGTTTGGACGACGACGATCCTTGCTACATCTGCGAGCTGATGGAATGCACCATCGAAGCGGATGTAACCAAGCATCTGCCCAAGTACATTCGGAAGATTTACGCTGACGACTTCCGGCCGTGGCGGCGTGTGTGGTTCCCGACTGCTTGGTACGCGGAACGAGAAGAGGTCGAGAATGAAAAGGGAGCTACGTCCACGCTCTGGACCCCCAACATGGAAGTCGAAGCTGAACAAGGAGCCATCCTGGAGGTGAACCAGTCGAGCATCCTCGAGCAAATCGAAGAGTTGTGGGAAGGCGATGACGAGGAGGACAGCAGCAACTACATGCAGTTGGTCGATCCCAAGAAAGGGTCGCTCATCCTCCTGCGCAAGAAGGGCAAGAAGTACAAGCTGTCTCTCTACAAAGGAGGCAAGCCTTTCAAGCTCCGCAACAAAGACCTTCTGGGGGACAAATATCCCGACCCGGTCAAGATCAACCAGTCCAAGATTTTCGACTATGCCTCGGTGCGCGCGTTGGTGAAACGCGCACACTTCGCCGATGACCTCTCAGAGTACATCGATCTGGATTAATCGATGGCAGGCAACACTAAATCTCAAACGTTGGGGGGTGCTCTTGACGCTGTTTACGCTGTCGCCAAGAGCAAAGTGCAAGAAGACGAAAAGCCTGCTGTCCGGTCCTTCATGTCTACAGGTTCGTTCTTGGATGACCTGGCGATTAGCAACGGTCGAGGGTGGCCTGGCGGACGCATCATTGAAATCTACGGCCCGGAAGGAGGTGGAAAGACAGGCAAAGCCCTTATGGCTGGTCGTCAGGCGCAGTCCGCAGGCGGGACCTGTGTCTACCTTGACGTGGAACGCGGACTCGACCCGGACTATGCGCGGAACATCATGCGGGTAAAGCTAGAGAAACCCTACTTCTACTACCACCGTCCAGAGTCTATGGAGCACACGCTTGAGAAAATCGAGCAGACGGTTGAAGTAGCGTGTAAATTCGATTCTCCCACAGTCATTGTGGTGGATTCAGTAGCAGCGTTGTGTCCACAACGGACCACCCGAAAGAAGATGAAATCGATGGTAAAGGGTGTTCGGAAGATCGGTGAAGAGGCTCAAATTATGAGCTGGTTCTTCAAGCGCGGGTTCTTGGACACGATCATGGGCACCAACATCTACATGATCTTCATCAATCAAGTCCGCTCCAACATCCCTACCAACAAGTTTCTGGCGCGGACTATGGCTCCTACGACAACACCCGCGGGTGCTGCGTTGCGCTACTACGCCTGTCTCAGGGTGGAGGTGCGGCAAGACTCGATCATCTCCGACGAAGGCCGTAACTCTATCGGTAATATGCAATCGGTGGCAGTAATCAAAAACAAAGTGGGACCGAATCACAGAGAGACAGAGTACCCGTGGTATTTCAAGTTCGGACCCGACAACAACATCTCCATGCTGCATTATCTCAGAGAGCGAGGTGTTCTCCAACACCATCACAGAGGGAACTACAAAATCGAAGGATTCGACTTCAAAGGCCCACAATTGGGGGATGGTTCGTGGCACGAAAAGATGGCCAAAGACCGCAAGTTCCGTACACACGTCGCAAAGGTGGTGATGCGTCACTATCTGGATGAGTGGTCTGTTGACGACATCATAATTCCCAAGTCGTGAGGTGTAGGTGTTTGACCACGATTTCGAGATATCGATACTAGCGTTTCTGAAGGACCAGCCAGATCGTTTCTTCGATTACAAGGATTTGTTGGATGAGCTGCAGTTCTCGTCGAAGCCAACCAAGCTAATTTACAAGGTCCTGAAAGACCGCTACGACAAGTATGAGCGGTCACCTACGTACGCCGAGGCAAAAGCATGTATCCGAGCGTTAACCAAACGTCTGGACAGCGAGATAATCGATGCCGCTCTCGAAGATTTGCGGGAGGTTTACAAGACACAAACAACACCGACAACTGACGAGTTTCTCTGCACCTGGATCCGTGTCAAGGAGCAAGATGCTGTAGCTGAAGCTCTAAGGCGTGTAGAGCCGGACGACGAAGAAGAAATGGCCCGTCTCCGGGAACGTCTGGAGAGGCTGAACGACCTGGGAAAAACCGCGGGAGACGACGCTGACATAGGCACCAGCGTCTTCTCTCAGGGATTCGTGGAGAATTGGGTTGCCAATATCCGAGCCATCTACGAAGGTGACCCGATCATGACAGGGATTTCACGACTTGATAGCAACTCCGGCGGCCTCTTCCCAGGGGAGCTGGCTATATTTATGGCTCCATCCGGTTTCGGCAAGACCATGTACTTGGTGAACATCGCTAAGAACAATGTAATCGATTACGGGAAGCGTGTAGTGTACATTGCTCTGGACAACCTGCGGGCCGAGATCATTCAGCGGTTCGGGTGCGTTGTCACAGAGATGGCCAAGGAGGAGATACTGGAGGACGAGGAGGGTTTCACTGTCGAGCTTATGCTCCGGTCAGGAGGGACGCACGACCGCTTGTGGGTGAAAGACTTCCCAGCGTACAGTCTGACGCCGAACGGTGTGAGTGCGTATTTGCGGCGGCTCAAGAAGCATCTGGTGAAGCTAGACACAGAGGAAGGGACGGATGAGGAGGATGCAGGAAGAATCGACCTTCTTATCGTCGATTACGGCGACCTTCTCAATCCTGATGTTTCCTCTGGACTGCGCATGGAGATGCGTCATCGTTTCGGCATGGTCTACACGCAGCTCACCGCTCTCGCTCAACGTTGGAAGCTCCCGGTCTGGACAGCCACACAGTCCAACAGAGACGCGCTCAA
>CAYNOL010000098.1:0-13149 GCA_964398825.1 uncultured Ardenticatenaceae bacterium | reverse complement strand
CGAGTTTGCGATTGAGCCGCTTCCTGCTTCCTCTTGAGCGGCGCTGGTAATCGGCACGGTAGCTGTTGGGCAGGTGCCAAGCGACGTATACACGGCCCGCCCTGCCCTGCCGGCCCTCAGTATCGATGAAATGGAAGGCGGCCCGGCCATGGCGCCAGGCCCGTTCCTGGGCGTTCTCGGCCGTGTGGCTCTCTCCAATGGCGATGTTGCGCGTGCGCTCGACACAGGCCACGCGGTCGTACTCCAGTTGCGTGCGGCCGGGAATGCCGGAGATCGATTCAAGGATCTCGCGGCTGATGGGTTTGCCGTCCCGCCCACCGTGAAAAGTGGCGTAGAAAGCCGCCCTAACGGCCTGAATTCCGCCCAGAAGCGCGCTGATGGGCAGTTCGACGGGAAAGCCCTGCAAAGGACCTGAATCGAGCTTGTAGGCGATTCTGTGAGCCCCATAGAGCCACAACCGGTCCTGCTCGTCACGGTGCCAGAACACACCCTCCCCTTCCCGTAACAATTGGCGCAGCCGTCGCCAGCCACAATTGCGAAGCTGTGCGCCTTTCTGAGTCAGTTCCTTGCGAATCTGATCCAAAGACAGCCACCCCCGCCCCGCTGAATCAATGACCCGAAGTAAGAAATACACTCGGGCCGGGGCTTCCACATGGTGGCGGAGAATTGCTAAGGCAATACTGGAATGAATAGTGACGGTAGTAGGCGCATTTGCCAGCTGGTCAACACGTGGCTCTTCCTGGCCTGTTGGCCAGTCGTTAGTTTTTGTAACTTTGGCTTCGTCATAGGTTGCAATGCCATGTTGCAATCGAAGTTGTTGCAATGCGAGTCTTGCATTGCGTAACTCCCAATTGCATGGCTCTGCTACTCGCGCAGCCTCAAAGGTCAGCTCGTCCTTGTTTTTAGGGACTATGCCTCGCTCTATTCTCAGTTGGAGGAGCCGAGCCTGAGCTTGTTGAAGCTCAGGTGACGGTTCCCAAGAGGAGAACCCCTTTTCTGGCTGCATCGGTGCCACGACTAGCTCCCCTAATAGCACTCAGGTGCGGGTTTAGAACACCTGCTCCATTGACAGGTCGCCTAGGCGTGGGTACACTCCTTTTGACGATTTATATAAGCCGCATGGGAGATACAAAATCCCCCTCCCCACTCAAGGGGCTCGGTAGCAGAAGGTGGTGCAAACACCAACTGCAGATGAGTATGCGGTTGACCTAGCAATCTAAAGGTTTAGGTGGTGCAAACACTTAAACCTTTTTTGCTGTCTATCAAAGGTCTAGCCCTCGATTAACAGCCCTTGGGACACTTACACACGAAAAAACCCGCTACCATCAAGCCGTAGGCCTAGGTAAGCGGGTAAGTATCGAAAGTAGGCTGGTGAAACGCTTAAGCTTAGTCTTAGGTGTCTTGACTAAATCTGGGAATCACCCCATAATCTAATCAACAGCGGAAAATTCCGCCGGCCAGCCCCTTGTGACTTATGCCCGCAAAAGCCAGGTCACGGGGGTTTTTTCTTTCCTTCAGTATCTCAAGTGCCTCGCATTATATTCTGCCTCACCTCTGGTGTCGAACAAATGATCCGTTACGCTGATATGTCAGCGTAACGCAGTCGCTCGCTCCTTTTGCCGCTGCCGGTACGCTGCCTGTTTACACGCTTCTGAGCAATACTGCCGCCGCCGCGATCGTCCCGGGTAAATGGTCCGCTGGCAATTGAAGTTGGCACAACGGATCGTTCGGTCTCCGGTCGGCTCTTCGTACTCTTCCCGGGTTACTAATGGCTGGCTAAAAAATCCTCCATCCCTTGGTGATTGTTGGATGGTTTCAGATCGTCCTGGGTTGCTGCTAAGGCCGGTGGCGGAACGGAAATTACCGTCTCTCGTTTAGCAGCCAACTCGGACACTAACTGCATCAACATGTCATCGGAAAGCTGATCGGACAGTTGGCCGCTGACCTGAGCTCGTTTGGTTCCCAATTTCTTGAGAGCCTCGTCAAACACTTGGTCCATTTCGGCCCGAAGCGCCATCTGCCGGCGAGCTTCAGGATGGAGCAGATGGAAGGCGATTACCGCTCCGACGTTGGCTACCGTCCAGATGGCAATTCCCCAGACAGCGTACTCTCCCAGGTTTTCCGGGGCTGCCACCATCGTCTGGCCACCCGAGAGGATCTCGGCCAAGACCATCAACCCCACGCCCAAGAAATCGACCAGAGTCATAATCAGGGCCACTGCTCGTTGGCCACTGCCTTGAGCGTAGTCGAGAAAGACTTTGAGCCAGGCGAGCATCCCCACATCAAATATCACCAGGGCAAACATCGGTACCACCCAATGCACTTGCGGCAAGGCGGTTCTGACAAATGAATACGTCAGCGAAGCGGTCCATAGAATCAGGACCGTCGCTACCCCATAAAACAAGCCTCGGGCAATTGACTTGTGCATTCCTCATTCACCTCCAGGAGTGTCTTAACCGTCACCGGCCGGGATGGGCACGGCAACACCTGTAATCGTAATATTGCATGTTATATCCAGCAATTGCAATTATTGCAATGCAATTATTGAATTACAAAGAAATAGAGAAGGGGAGAGGAATGAAAAAGAGGGCGGGGGGGTTACGGCATCTTCAGCCGTTTTTTCATTTCCGGCTCCTGGACATCTTTGGTCATATCCAGTTTGCCGGTTTGAAGTTGGCTCAAAAAGTAGCGAAGCCCATAGCGCATCAGGGCATTGCGGGTCACGTCCAACTCTTTGGCAATCTCGTCCAACAAGGCCACTTCGCTTTCCTTGAGGCCTACACCAACTGAAAGAGTCCGGCCAGTCGAAGGGACTTCCGCGGTGGGGGCAGCGGGCCCGCCTTCGGTTTTCTTGAAGATATTGTCTAAGCCTGTTTGTCTTTTAGCCATTGGTTAATTGCCTCTGCTAGTTCCCGGTAAGCCAATGCCTGGGGGTTTTTAGGATCGAAGGTAACTACTGTTTCGCCATTGGCGGCAGCTTCTGCTACTCGCACACTCCGGCCAATCCGGACCTGCATCAGTGGCAGCTCGGCTCGCTCCATGGCTTCAATGGCATCCCGATGGTGTGTCAGACGCCGGTCAAAAAAAGTCGGTAAAATCCCCAGCGTCTCAAGCTCTGGATTCAACTCCTGGCGAATATTTTGGAGTGTTTCCAAGAATAGGCTGAGGCCTCGTAGATCGACTGCTTGGGGCTGGGTGGGAATCAGGACTGCGTCCGCAGCGGTCAGGGCATTGACTGTTAGCAATGACAAGCTGGGAGGGCAGTCAATCAAAGTGACATCAAAGTAGTTGGCGACCGTTGCCAATGCCTTCTTGAGGACATTCTCTCGGCCCATGCGCGAAGCTAGGCCTAGTTCAGTAGCGGCCAGAGCCAGGTCGGCCGGCGCTAAAAAGAGGTTTTCAGACACCTCTACGATGATGTCCTGAAGCTTCGTCTTGCCGGGCGTAGCTCCGCCCAGCACCTCAGCCAAGCTGATGCCCTCAGCATCACCAACCCCAGCGGCCTCGGTCAGGCTGGATTGAGGATCGATGTCCACCATCAATACTCGCCGCTGAAGTTCTGAGGCTAAGACTGCACCCAGGGCATGAGTGGTGGCTGACTTACCGGTGCCGCCTTTCTGGTTTGCGATTGCGATAATTTTCATGCTGGCCATGCAATGAATGGTACTCAATGCAAGGTTTGCAAGCTAAAAAATGCAATGCAGATATTGCATTGCATAAATTGATTTACAGACGGATCCGGCTAATATTTTGTTATTGACTTACGGCGATAAGTGGGTGGGGAGCTAGAATGGCAAATCCCCCTCGATGTTGTCCCTCCATTCGTTGAGCCAATTCATGGCCTGCTGAAATTTTGAGGCCGGCAGCTGCTTATATCCCGTCACCCCAAATTTCCGGTACAGCTCCCCATAAACCGCTCCATACTCGTTGCGGCCACTTTTCTTGCCCAGCTTCAGGGCCACTGTCTTAACGGCCTGGCTGATCTGGCTGGCTTGGTCTTCGGTCACAAAGCGGCCAGTATCACCCAGCACGGCTTCAATCCGCTCTAAGCGCTCTCCATAATCATCAAGCCTGGCCTCGAGCATCACCTGACTTCTGGCCAACTCCAAAATGGCCATAGCCTGTTTGTACGCTTT
Source organism: uncultured Ardenticatenaceae bacterium (assembly GCA_964398825.1). Lineage (GTDB taxonomy): Bacteria > Chloroflexota > Anaerolineae > Promineifilales > Promineifilaceae > Promineifilum. Next base: position 9,013 of record CAYNOL010000098.1, on the reverse strand, counting down.
AACCGCCGGTGTATCTTTGCTTAAAAGCTCGTCGAATGAAACCGAGCTGGTCAATCGGCCTTGTTGGAACGCTTCCCAAAGAACCTTGGCACCTTCTTCTTGAAACCGCTCCAGCTTCGGTCGGATATCTTCCCGAACCGAGTTGGTGTTCAGGCCGGTGATAAAGAGAGGTACCAGGTCAACCCGAAGCCAGTTAGCCGCCTGTGGGCCACCTGGAGTGGAGATATATCCCTTGTAGCATGCCTTATCCAGAATCGCTTGCCGTCTAATGCGTCTGATCTGGCCGGTTGGATTTAAGCCCAAAGCATCAGAGAGATGGCGCACTGAGACGTAAATATGACCGTCATCAGCCCGGATTGCGACGAGCTCATCTTCGTAAAATGAAACTTCTTTTTGCTCAACGGTGGTTAGCTGTTTTTCCATGGTGGCCTATTCTACAAAGGGGGCGACACTTTGTCGCCTCCTTTTGACATTTTGAGGAGAAGAGTAGGGAGTATTTGATTCGGGTTCATTTCAATAAATTAATTGCAGATAAATATATGCATTGCATTTTTTGCATTGCAATTTTCTGTAAGTACAATAGCTTTCTTCGAGATAGGTTCTTCCGACTTGGTGATCCCTCATTCGGCGACGCCTGTCGTCAGTCGGAATGTGGGCAAGGAGTAGTGTCATGAGCGGCGGATCGGGAACCTGAGAGAGAAGGGCGCTAGGCACCGCGGGCCTGGCGCCTTTTTTGTTGTCACCACTCCCACTTGAGGACATACCGCTCGTGCAACCGTGGGCGCTCCATTTCCCATTCCACCTGCCAGCGGCCATCGGGGAGGCGCTGCATCGCTTGGTCATCCAGAAGTCGCGTGCGCCGGCGCAGGTATTCTCCCAGCCAGATGCGCACCGGTGGCCGAGCGCTGGGGAAGATTAATCGCACTAACAGTTGCCGGGTCCGGTGGCTTACTTCCGTCTCCCATTGTTCCTGCGAACGCCTGAACGCGTCGCGTAGATTCCACCGAATATGAAACTCATCCTGGTCGCCGCGCTGCTTGTTGTCGCGCAACGAAATAAGGACATAGGTCTTCTGCCCCGGCCGGTATTGATCCACAACCACGCCGGGCGAGCACTGGTAATCAAGCAAGCTCTGGCCGTCGCTCCAGCCCTGATCCTGATAGGCGATGATGTTGTTCTGTAGGTAGCGTACCTTTTGACGCTTCTGGAATCGCGCCCGCTTGCCCTGGCGGTCGAGAAACTCCAGGGTCGATTCATGCTCCAGGACTTCATACATGCCTTCGTCGGCCAGGCCGCGCCACAGGTTGCATAGCAGCTTGTAGGCTTCGGCCAGGATGTCGAGCCAGGGCAGGGCGATAAGGAGGGCGATAAGCTGGTCAGCGATGGTTGTACTTGGTTTTTTATCGGCCATAGGGTGGGTGATAGAGACACTCTAGCAGCACGCCGCTAACGACACAAGAATCTGCGCGATCGCCACAGGCGGGGTATGATTGGGCCGTCCTCGAGGCCAGGGCTGGTTTTCGGGCTTCAACGGCGCAACCAAGTCAGCCGCGCGTCGGGTCGCCATCGCCGTTCGCTACTCGCACCGCGCAATTTTTGCCTTCGCACCGCCGCATTGGTGGCACTGCCGCAACGAACTCGCCAGGCCACGGGACTCTGAGAGTTGCGAATGACAAGTTACGCGTTCAGAAATAAACCGTCGACCACTGGATACCCATTCCTATGACTTACTCCAAGCGCCTGATCGAAGTTGATTTACCCATCAAGCGCATCTCCACCCACGCCCGACGGGAGAAGAGCATCCGCCACGGCCACATCTCCACGCTCCACATCTGGTGGGCGCGCCGGCCGCTAGCCGCATGCCGGGCTGTCATCTGCGCCGCGCTGTGGCCGGACCCGGCCGACGCGCATTGTCCGCCGGCCTTCCGGGAAGAAGCAGCTCGCATCCTGCCCGAGTTTGCCGAACAAGTGCGGACGGACACGAAACTGGCCAACTTGTGCACGTCGGAGAGCTGGTCGCGCTGGAACCGGACGACCGCGAGCACGTTCAGCGGCAACTACGCCGGGGCCTGGCTCGATATGCGCTATGCGCTGCTCGATTTCATCGCCGACTTCGCCAACTGGGACGCCTCGACCGTGCCGGCCTATCTGGAGACGGCTCGCGCCCTGACCCAGGCCGCCCACGAGGCGCTGGGCGGGCAGCCGGGCACGCGCCCACTGGTGGTCGATCCCTTCGCCGGCGGCGGGGCGATCCCCCTAGAGGCGCTGCGCGTGGGTGCCGACGCCTTCGCCAGCGACCTCAACCCGGTGGCGGTGCTGCTTAACAAGGTCGTGCTGGAATACATCCCGAAGTACGGACAGCAACTGGCCGACGAGGTGCGCAAGTGGGGGCAGTGGATCAAGGAGCAGGCCGAGAAGGAACTGGCTGAGTTTTACCCGCCCGATCCCGACGGGGCGACGCCGATCGCCTACCTCTGGGCGCGAACGGTGACCTGCGAGGGGCCGGGCTGCGGGACGGAAGTGCCGCTCATCCGCTCATTGTGGCTGGCTAAGCGCAACAAAGGCTCTGTGGCGCTACAGCTGCTGCCAAACGCAAAGCGAAAGCATATTGACTTTGACATCATTATTCAGGACGGTAAGGGGTGGGTTAGTCAGAGTGACCCGACGGTTAAGATCGCCAACCCCGATCTGGAGGGCACCGTCCGGCGCGGGTCTGCCAGTTGCCCGGTGTGCGGCTATACCACGCCGGTCGAGTCGGTGCGGGCGCAACTCAAGGCCCGGCAGGGTGGGGCGGCCGACGCCCGGCTGTTGGCCGTCGTCACCACCCGCCCCGGCCAGCAGGGCCGCTTCTACCGCCTGCCGATTGAGCGCGACATCGCGGCGGTGCGGGCGGCGGCCGAGGAGTTGGAGCGGCTGAAGGCGGCGCACACAGGGGCATTGAGCCTTGTGCCGGATGAGCCAATGGATATTCGTGGCATCAGGCATACGTGGGCGATGATCTATGGCCTTGAAGGATGGGGACTATTGTTTACTCCACGCCAAATGATGGCATTGGTGACACTGGCCCGATTGACAAATGAGGTTGCCAGGAACCTTCTGAAAGATGAAGCCGTTCCCGCACTTGTGCAGGCAGTGGTAAGTGTCCTAGCTCTAACTGTAAACCGTGCAGCGGATAAATTGTCATCACTAGCAAGGTGGGATTCGTCCCGCGAGAATCCTCAAGGGACGTTCGCTCGTCAAGCAGTACCCTTCATTTGGGACTTCGATGAAGTGAATCCGTTGTCGGGTTCTGGAGGGGATTGGGACACAGCACTAGGATGGATCATTCGTGTGTGCGAGTCCAACACCGTACTTGATCACCCTGGCACGGTTCAGCGGGCGACGGCTACTAACCATCCACTGTCTCATGATTCGGCCCAAGCATACATCACCGATCCACCTTATTACGACGCCGTGCCCTACGCCTACCTGTCCGATTTCTTCTACGTCTGGCTGCGCCGGATGCTTGGCAATGTCCACAAGGATCTGTTCGCCGATGCCGCCGTACCGAAGGATGAAGAGATCGTCGTCGACCGCCCTCACGAACTGAGCAACTCGACCAAGGATATCAACTTCTACGAGCGCGAATTGACCAAGGCATTTGCCGAAGGCCGGCGCATCCTGGCCCCCGACGGGATCGGGCTGATCGTCTTCGCCAGCAAGACCACCGCCAGTTGGGAGGCGATCCTGCAGGCCGTCGTCGACGCCGGCTGGACGATCACCGGTTCATGGCCCATCGACACCGAGATGGAAGCCAGAGTGGCCGCGCAAGGGCAGGCCCGGCTGGCGTCCTCAGTCCATCTCGTTGGGCGACCGCGCGAAAACGGCGACGGCGTGGTGACGAACGACATCGGCGACTGGCGAGACGTACTCCAGGAACTTCCCGCCCGCATCCACGCCTGGCTGCCGCGATTGGCCAAAGAAGGCGTGGTCGGTGCGGACGCCCTCTTCGCCTGCCTCGGTCCGGCGCTGGAAGTCTTCTCGCGCTACAGTCGCGTCGAGCGGGCCAACGGCGATATGGTCCCCTTGGGCGAGTACCTGGAGCATGTCTGGGCCGCCGTCTCCAAGGAGGCGCTGGCCATGATCTTCGAAGGGGCCGATACCACCGGCTTCGAGGAAGACGCCCGGCTGACAGCGGCCTGGCTGTGGACGCTCTCCGCCGGCGCGACCAACGGCGAGGACGGCGATAAGGTCGTCGCCAGCACCGGTTACGCGCTGGAATACGACGCGGCGCGCAAGATCGCCCAGGGTCTGGGGGCGCACCTAGAGCAGCTGCCCAACCTGGTCGAGGTCAAGGGCGGCACGGCTGTCCTGCTGCCCGTATCGCAACGCGCGCGCTACCTCTTCGGCAAGGAGGGGATAGACGGCAGCCGGCGCGTCCCGCAATCCGATGGGCCAAAGCAACTGTCCTGGCTGGAGAGCCTGCCCGTCGAGGAAACGGCGGTCTGGGCCGTGCCGGAGGCCGGCGCGGTAGATAACGGCGAAACTACACTCGACCGGATTCATCAGAGCATGTGCTCTTCGCCGCCGGCAAGAGCGACGCCCTGCGACGATTCCTGGTCGACGATGGCATCGGCGGCGACGAGCGATTCTGGCGTCTGGCGCAGGCGCTATCAGCTCTCTACCCGTCGCATACTGATGAGAAGCGCTGGGTAGATGGGGTGTTGGCGCGAAAGAAGGGCCTGGGGTTTTGAGTGGCGAGGAAGAGTAAAGGGTAAGGCGTGATGAGCGACTTGGCTCTAACCTGGAAGACGGTATTTCTGGCGACACTTCAGAAGCATGAAAATGCGCATGCCTTGCGCCTGGCTGCGGAGAGTGGCCGGCGCGACGCCTGGACAAAAGCCATCACCGGCGTGACCGTGTCCGCCTGCGGCGCGATGGGCTGGGAAGCCTCAGCGCGCAATCACCGCCTGGAGACGTTACCCATCCCGCGCAGTGAGTATCTGGCGCTTGACGTCATGGCTTTTGCGCCGGGCACGCCGCGCTGGCGATTCCCGGTGGGAATCATGGAGTTGGAGAACCGGGGCGATGAGGATTACATCGCCTATACCCTGTGGAAGCTGCTGTGCGTCGGCGCGGAGCTGCGGGCGCTGTTTTGCTACCGCAAGATCGCCGATGATGGCCCGGCGTTGATCGGGCGGCTGAGAGAAGACGTTATCGATGCCCTGTCGCTAACCCAGCGCCAGAACCTTACCGGCGATACCCTCGTCGTCGTCGGCAGCCGGGCGGAAGCGGCGGCCTTTCCATATGGATATTTCAAGTGGTGGCGGTTGGAAAAGAACACCGGCCGCTTTGATCTGTATTAACCGGGAGGTGGAAGATGGCATTGAAGCCATGGCGTAGTGTCGTTGATCCGCGCGCGGACTTGCGCGAGGGTAAATCGCTGGACGCGGCCGAGTTTGCCGTGCACCTGGACGAGGTATATGAGGGGCGGGGTAACGAACTGTACTACAAGCCCGAGCAGTTTTTCGCGCGCACCTTTCTAACACGCCACCTACTAGAGCTATCCGCCGAAGTGGTTCGCCGTCTGTCCGGCATCACAACGGCCACCTCGGCGGTCTACAACATGACCACCCAGTTCGGTGGCGGCAAGACTCATGCCTTGACCTTGCTCTACCATTTGGCCAAACATGGCCCCGACGCTGGACAATGGACCGGTGTGGAGAGCATCCGGCAGCATGCCGGTGTTAGTGCGCTGCCCCAAGCCAAAACGGCTGTCTTTGTCGGCCATCGCTTCGACCCGCGCGGTGGGGATGACGGAACGCCACTACGCCACACTCCATGGGGCGAGATCGCCTGGCAATTGGCCGGCGAGGAGGGCTACGCCATCATGGCCGGTGCCGATAGCGAGCGGCGCTCGCCCGGCGGCGACACGATCGCCAGGCTGTTTAACCACATCGATGGTCCCATTCTCATTCTGATGGATGAGGTCATTAATTACATCAGCCGCAACCGGCACAGCGGACTAGGGGGCCAACTCTACAACTTCATCCAGAACCTGTCCGAAGAGGCGCGGGGTCACGAAAACGTCGTCGTCGCTGTTTCCATCCCCAAGAGCGAGGAGGAGATGACGGCCGAAGACGTCGACGACTACCGGCGCATCTCGAAAATGCTGAACCGGCTGGGCCAGGCAGTCATGATGTCGGCTGACTCCGATACAGCCGAGATCATTCGCCGCCGCCTGTTTGAATGGGACATCAACACCATTGACCAGCAGGGGCGGGTCATCCTGCCGCGCGACGCCGTCGAAACCTGCCGGGCCTACGCGGCCTGGGTGCAGACGCATCGCGGCGCGCTGCCAGGCTGGTTTGCGGCCGACAACGCCGAGGAGGAATTCAAGGCTACCTATCCTTTCCACCCGGCGCTCATCTCCGTCTTTCAGCGCAAGTGGCAGGGGCTGCCCAGCTTCCAGCGCACGCGCGGCGTCCTACGCCTGCTGGCTCTGTGGGTCTCGAAGGTTCACGAAGACGCCTACAAGGGAGCGTATAAGGACCCATTGATCGGGCTGGGCACGGCACCGCTGGACGACCCTTGGTTTCGCTCGGCGGTGTTTAAGCAAATGGGGAACGACGAACTGGAAACAGCGGTCACGGTCGACATCGCCGGCACGAACAAGTCGCACGCCATCCGGCTTGATGCCGACAGCACCAGCGAGGCCATCCGACACGCCCGTTTACACCGTAAAGTGGCCACGGCTATCTTCTTCGAATCCAACGGCGGCCAGACCAGGGACTACGCCACCGTGCCGGAAATACGCTTCGCCGTCGGCGAGCCCGACCTGGATGTCGGCAACGTCGAGACGGTTCTCGAAGCGATGGCCGAAACCTGCTACTACCTTGAGATAACGGGCGCGCAATACCGGTTTAGAGACACACCCAATCTGGTCAAGGTCTTTTCCGACCGGAAAGCAGCCCTGGCTGGCGACCCGCGCATCGAGGAAGCTGTGCGGGCCGAGATCCAGAGCCAGTTCAACAAGAAAAGCGGCTACACCCACTTCTTCTTCCCGCAGTCAAGCAGCGATATTCCCAATCGGCCTGTCCTAACAATCGTTGTGCTGCAACCTGAGCAGTTCGGCCCGGATAAGGAGAGCACGATTCGACAAATCCAGAAGATGACGCAGGAATACGGCAATTCGGCCCGCACCTACAAGAGCGCGCTCATCTGGGCCGTCGCCGATAAGGCCGCGCCGCTGAACGACGCCGCCCAGAAATGGCTCGCCTGGCAGATGTTGTGGGACGAGCGGGCCAACTACCAGCTTGACAGGAGTCAGGAAGAACAGGTCAACCGCGATCGCCTGCGCGCGCAATCCAACCTGCAAGAGGCTGTCTGGAGCGCATATAACAAGGTCTACTTCCTGGACAAGAGCAATCAACTGCGCGAAGAGCCTCTGGGCCGCCAGAATTCCAGCTCGGCCCATGACTTGCTGTCCCTCATTGTTCGCGAGCTGAGCAAGGGCGATGAAATCGTCGAGAGCGTAAGCCCCAACGTCCTGGTACGCAATTGGTCGCCGGCATTCACCGAATGGAGCACCAAGGCAGTGCGCGACGCCTTCTATGCCTCGCCACAGTTCCCGCGCCTGGTCAATCCGGCAGCAATCCGGGAAACCATAGCCAAAGGCGTCAGGGACGGCATCTTGGGTTACGTGGGCAAGGCCGCCGACGGTGGGTATGAGCCGTTCTACTTCAACCGGCATCTGGGCGCGGCCGATGTCGAGATAACGGATGAGATGTATGTCATCACGCGCGAAACGGCGGAGGCTTACGAAAAGAAGTTAGCCGAAGGTCAAGATGGCACGGGGTCAGAGCCGGAGCCCCCGACACCTGATAAGCCTGAAATCGCAACGACTGGTGGCACGCCTGAGAAACCCGCTGGCCCAGAGCCGATACCGGCAAAAATCACGCAATTGACCTGGGCTGGTGACATACCGCCACAGAAATGGTCCAACTACTACACAAAAGTGTTGAGCAAGTTCGCCACGAATAATGAGCTGGTTCTGTCGTTACAGGTGGCCATCCGCAACGGCGCCGGTATTTCGGAGCAACAGGTGGAGGAGATGAAGGCGGCGCTTCGGGAGCTGGGATTGGAGGAGAGGGTTTCTGCCAGTTGATCGAGCGCCAGCCTTGAATGAAGAACCCGATGGATAACCAGGTGTGAGGAGAATTCCGCTTTGGGAAACGCTAAAAACTCAAGGGTAATAGAAAGTGATTACACAGAGAGCCGTTAATGAGTCTGCCAAACAATGGGGGTTGGACGCTCATATCATAGAACAGGATTATGTGCTAGGTTGGCTGCTCTGGGGCATCGCTAAACACCCTACCCTTTCGAGAACGTGGGTATTAAAGGGCGGTTCTGCTATCAAGAAGTGCTACGTAGACACTCACAGATATTCTCAAGACCTGGATTTCACCATTCTGCCGCCAGCCTCATGGTCGTCTGACGAATTGAGCGACCACTTCATAAAGATATTAGAACAAGTTAGCCAAGCATCCGGCGTTGATTTCACCTGTCGAAACCCTAAGTTTGAGGTTCGGCCCCATGGTGAAGCATACGAAGGAACAGTGTATTATGTTGGACCTCGTGGAGACAAGAATCCGGCTTCAGTTAAGTTAGACATCTCACATGCTGAAGACTTGATGCGGCCACCTGCTTTAAGGACGATTTCACACCCTTATAGCGATGCCTTTCCGGATGATGCACAGATCTACTGCTATAGTCTAGAGGAATTATTTGCTGAAAAGATCCGAGCGTTGAAGGAAAGGGCGCGCCCTAGAGACTTATACGACATCATCTACTTATTTAGGCGCTCCGATCTTCACGCTGAGCCTGCACTGATTAACGAAGTCCTTGAATACAAGTGCGAGTTCAAGGGAATCTCTGCTCCTTTACTTGCTGATATCCAAAACCAGCACTATAGGCAAGACTAGTTACCCGACACTTTACAAAAAGTAGGGACAAAGCCCAATTGAAAAGCATC
>CAYNOL010000097.1:0-13240 GCA_964398825.1 uncultured Ardenticatenaceae bacterium | reverse complement strand
GTGACCCATCGCGCCGTTCTAGACGCGCTGTAGGCCGCCTATCCAATGCTGCGAGGCACCATCCGCGAGTACGCCACCGGCAAGCGGCGGCCATACCTGCGCTTCTTCGCCTGCATGGAAGACCTCTCCCACGCCGACCCTGACGAACCCTTGCCCGACGCTGTGGCCGCCGGCAACGAGCCGTACCGTATCATCGGCGCGATCGCCGGCGGCTGAGGAGTAACCTTATCGATGTCTTTCAAACCCGATTCCTACACCTCTGTCTCCCCTTACCTGATCGTCGACGGCGCGGCCCGGACGATCCAATTTCTAATCGATACCTTCGGCGCGACGGAGCTGCGCCGGATGAACAACGACGACGGCAGCATCATGCATGCCGAGGTGCGCGTCGATGTCTCGGTCATCATGCTGGCCGATCAGAAGACGGAGTGGCCGGCCGGCGGCGCCCACGTCCACGTCTACGTGGCCGATCCCGAAGATGCCTACCGGCGCGCCCTCGCCGCCGGTGGCCAGTCGATCCAGGAGCCGAACCCGCAGGACGAACACCGCGGCGGCGTGCGCGACCCCGGCGGCACGACGTGGTGGATCGCCGGGCTGGCCGCCTGACGCCCACCGAGCGATAATCCGTCCTATGACATCGCCTGCTGATCCTCATCTGGCCCGTTGGCACAACATCGTCTTCAACCGCGACATGGCGGATCTGCAGGCGATGCTGGCCGAGGACGTCGTCTTTCGCTCTCCGTTTCTGTGGCGGCCGTACCACGGCCGCCAGGCCGCGTGGCTCATCCTCAGCACCGTCATCGACGTATTCGCCGATTTCGCCTACCACCGCGAGCTGGTGGTGGGCAACCAGTGGGCGCTGGAGTTCAGCGCCCGCGTGGGCGAGCTGTCGCTGAAGGGGATCGACCTGATCACGCTGGATGACGACGGCCGCATCGTCGATTTCGAGGTGTTCATTCGCCCCGCCAACGGCCTGCAGGCGCTCGGCGCGGAGATGGGACGGCGGCTGTCGGGCCAGTCATCCTGATGCCCCGGCGGGTAGAGGCTTTATGAGCAACGTCACCCTGCGCGAAGTCTTGCCGTCCGACCTGCCCACCTTCTTCGAACACAGCCGCGACCCGGTAGCCGTACACATGGCCGCCTTCACCAGCGCCGACCCCAACGACCGGGCGGCTTTCGACGCCCACTGGGCGCGGATATTGGCCCGCCCCGACGTCGTCAACCGCGCTATCGTGGTGGACGGGCAGGTGGCCGGCAGCGTGGTGAGCTTCGTCATGGAAGGCGAGACCGAGGTCACCTACTGGCTCGGCCGCGATTTCTGGGGCCGGGGTATTGCCACGGCCGCGCTGGCCGAGTTTCTGAAGGAGCAGACCGTCCGCCCCATCTTCGCCCGCGCCGCCAAAGATAATATTGGCTCGCTGCGCGTGCTGGAAAAGTGCGGCTTCGTGGTAATCGGCGAAGATCGCGGCTATGCCAATGGGCGTGGTGAAGAGATCGACGAGTACGTATTGGAGCGAAGAGAGGTGTAAGATGACCGAACAGACTCAACCTGTGACCGGCGAACCTCGTAGTGTCGCTCAATTCGTGGCGGCCGGCCATGACCTGAGCGGTGAACATCGCGGTCTGGGCATCAGCCACATCGATTTCAAGCTGGCGCCGCCCGACGAACAGGGGGTGCTCATCATCGAGAACGTTTTTCATGCCAAAGGTGGCCCCGCCCGCCATCTGCACCATGCGCAGGACGAGTGGTTTATGGTGCTGGAAGGCGAGTTTCTCTTCGAGGTGGGCGAAGAACGCATGCAGTTGAGGCCGGGGGATTCACTGCTCGCTCCGCGTGGCGTTCCCCACGTCTGGGCCTTCGTCGGCGACGGCCAGGGGCGCATCCTGATCGCTTTCCTGCCCGCCGGCCGGATGGAGAGCATGTTTCGCCAAATGTTCAGCGCCAACGCCATGCCGCCGCAAGACCCTGCCTTGTGGGCTGCACATGGCCTTCAACTAGTAGGGCCGCCGCTGCCGATTGAGTGAGTGATCCTAATAGCAGTCACCGGGGCCGCTTCAACCTTGTGGTACAATGGGCGATGACCTTGGAAAACATACCCGTCTATCTCGAAATCGGTCAAAGGAAAACATTCGCCGGGGCGCTCGACTGGCCGGGCTGGGCGCGCGGCGGGCGGGACGAAGCGGCCGCGCTGGCCGCGCTGCTCGTCTACGGCCCGCGCTATGCCCGCGTACTGCAGTTCGGTGGTCTGAATTTCCAGCCGCCTGACTCAGTTGAAGCGCTGCGCGTCGTCGAGCGGCTGCCCGGCAGCGGCACAACCGACTTCGGCGTGCCCGATGTCGCGCCGTCGAGCGACCTCGGCCGCATCAACGAGGCGGAGGTGCGGCGCTCCGGCGAGATTCTGCAAGCGTGCTGGGCCGCGCTCGACGCCGCCATCGCCGCCACGGCGGGCGTCGAGCTGAAGCGCGGCCCGCGCGGTGGCGGCCGGCAACTGGAGGCCATCGCCCGCCACGTGCTGGAAGGTGAGCAGGGGTATCTGCGGCGGCTGGCCTGGAAAATGCCGAAGCACGAGGCGGTCAACCTGAACGAGGAGATGCGCCTGACCCGCCAGGCGATCATGGATGCGCTGTCGGCCGCCGCCCAGGGCGGGATACCCGAGCGCGGGCCGCGCGGTGGCGCCATCTGGCCGGCGCGCTATTTCGTGCGGCGGGTGGCTTGGCACGCGCTCGATCATCTGTGGGAGATCGAGGATCGCTCCGGCCTTTCCCACGCACATGCCGGCGCCTAGCTGCTCCTTCCCGTCGCTCCCCTCATTGAGCGCGCTCACAGATACATCCACCCCATCGTGGAGAAGCTGACCCTATGGATTTGGAACATTGGACGGCCGTCGACGAGTACATCACCGGTCTGTTGCTGCCTGCTGACGAAGCCCTGGACGCGACGCTGGCCGACTCGGCCGCTGCCGGTCTGCCCGACATCGCCGTCTCGCCCCCCTACGGCAAGCTGCTGACCATCCTGGCCCGCGCCGTGGGCGCGCGCGAGGTGCTGGAGATCGGCACGCTGGGCGGCTATAGCGCCATCTGCCTGGCGCGGGGGCTGCCGTCGCGCGGCCGTCTCGTCACGCTGGAGTTCAACCCTCTGCACGCCGACGTGGCCCGCGCCAACATCGCCCGCGCCGGACTGGACGAGCGGATCGAAGTGCGTGTTGGTCGCGCCACCGACACACTGGCCAAGCTGGCGGCCGAGGAGCGCGGCCCGTTCGACCTCATCTTCATCGACGCCGACAAGACCGGCTATCCTGACTATCTCGACTGGGCGCTGCGTCTCTCCCAGCCGGGCACGCTGATCATCGCCGACAACGTCATCCGGCGCGGCGCGGTCGTCGACCCCGACAGCGAAGACCCCAATGTGCAGGGCGTGCGCCGCTTCAACGAGCGGCTGGCGGCCGAGCCGCGCCTCAGCGCCACCATCCTGCAGACCGTGGGCAGCAAAGGCCACGACGGATTGGCGATCGCCGTCGTCGTGGATAATTAAAATACGACACGACGCCGGCAACCATAGCGCCGAAAAAGTGTCGCTATTGCCTGGTGATGTATCATCTAGTCGGAGGTGATACATGAACCAGCAGGATCGCGATTCACACGGAGGGCATCACTCGGCTGCGCATGAAGAGGCTGAGCCTCATCACGAGGCGCACCACGGCCATCACGACCCCCACGAGAGCCACAGCGCCCATACAACCCTCAGAGAACACGCCGGACACCACGACGACCACGATGACCACGCGGCCCATGCCGGCCACGATCACCATGGCGACCACGCGGGCCACGCGGGCCACCACGCCGACCACTCCGGCCACGAGGAGATGTTCCGCCGCCGGTTCTGGGTCTGTTTGCTGCTGACCGTCCCCGTCCTGCTCTACTCGCCTCACATCCAGTCGCTGTTGGGCTTCGACATGCCCGCCTTCCCCGGCAGCGACTGGCTCGTGCCCCTCTTCGGCGTCATCATCTTCCTCTACGGCGGCATCCCGTTCCTGCAAATGGCTGTGCCGGAGATTCGCAACCGGCAGCCGGGCATGATGACGCTCATCTCGCTGGCGATCACCGTCGCCTTCGTCTACAGCCTGGCCACCGTCTTTCTGGGCATCGGTGAAGATCTGTTCTGGGAGCTGGCGACGCTGGTGACGATCATGCTGCTGGGCCATTGGCTGGAGATGCGCAGCGTGCGGCAGGCGACGGGGGCGCTGGATGAGCTGGCCAAGCTGCTGCCCGACACGGCCGAGCGCGTGCTTGACGACGGCCGTGTCGAGCGTGTGCCGACATCCGAGTTGCGCCTCGGCGATCTCTTCCTCGTGCGGCCCGGCAGCGGCATCCCCGCCGACGGCGAGGTGGTGGACGGCCGCACTGACGTCGATGAGGCGATGATCACCGGCGAATCCCGGCCGGTGGGCAAAGAGCCGGGGGACAGCGTCATCGCCGGGACGATCAACAGCGGCGGCGGCAGCCTGCGCGCTCGCGTGACGGCCACCGGCGAGGCCACGGCGCTGGCCGGCATCATGCGCCTGGTCAGCGACGCCCAGCAGAGCAAATCGAACACGCAGCTCTTGGCCGACAGGGCCGCCGGTTGGCTGTTCTACATCGCCCTGGCGGTGGCGGCCGTGACGCTCGTTGCCTGGGTGGCGGCCATCGGCTTCAATGCCGAGACCGTCGCCCGCGTCGTCACGGTGCTGGTCATCGCCTGCCCCCACGCGCTGGGGCTGGCCGTGCCCCTCGTCGTGGCCATTACGACGACGCTGGCCGCCCGCAACGGCATTCTGGTTCGCGACCGGCTGGCGTTGGAGGCCGTGCGCGAGGCCGACGTGGTCATCTTCGACAAGACGGGCACGCTGACGCAGGGCTCGCACGGTATCGTCGGCCACGCGACGGCCGACGGCCAAGACGCGGCCGAGGCGCTGGCGCTGGCCGCCGCCGCCGAAGGGGACTCGGAGCACTTCATCGCCCGCGCCTTCCGCCGGGTGGCCGAGGAGCGTGGGCTGGCGCTGCCGGCTGCGTCCGGCTTCGAGGCGCTGAAGGGGCGCGGCGTCCGGGCCGACATCGACGGGCAGACGATTCACGTCGGCGGGCCGCGTTTGCTGGAGGGGCTGGACGCGCAGCTGCCGCCGGAGATCGCCGCCTTCGCCGAAGAGGCGGGCGGCAAGGGGCAGTCGGTCATCTATTTGATCCGCGACGGGCGGGTGACGGCTGCCTTCGCGTTGGCCGACGTGGTGCGGCCCGAGAGCCACGAGGCGGTGCGCCAGCTGCAGGAGATGGGCGTCGAGGTGGCGATGCTGACGGGTGACAGCCGGGCGGTGGCCGGCGCGGTGGCGGCCGACCTGGGCATCGACCAGTACTTCGCCGAGGTGCTGCCGGAGACGAAAGATAGGCAGGTGGCTCAGCTACAGGCCGGCGGCCGTCGGGTGGTCATGGTCGGCGACGGCGTCAACGACGCTCCCGCGCTGGCCCGGGCCGACGTCGGCGTCGCCATTGGCAGCGGCACCGACGTGGCCGTCGAGTCGGCGGGCATCGTGCTGGTGCGGAGCAACCCGCTTGATGTGGTCAAGCTCATCCGCCTGAGCCGGGCCAGCTACGACAAGATGATCCAGAACCTGTGGTGGGCGGCCGGCTACAACATCGTCGCCCTGCCGCTGGCCGCCGGCGTGCTGGCTCCGTTGGGTTTCGTGCTCTCTCCGGCCGCCGGCGCGGTGCTGATGTCGCTCAGCACCATCATCGTGGCCATCAACGCCCAGTTGCTGCGCCGCGTCGATTTGTCGGGAGCCGACGAGCGGCCGGCGGAGGCACGCCATGCCAACTAACGAGCCGAATGCGCTCACCGTACGGCCGGTGCGGGAAGGTGACTTGTCCGAGTGGGTGCGGATGCGTCTGGCACTATGGCCTGATTCGACGGCCGAGGAGGAGGCGGCCGAACCGGGCTACTTGCTGGCCGGCTACCCCTCGCCGACGCTGATGGCCGCCTTCGTCTGCGAGCGGCCCGAGGGCGGGCTGTGCGGGCTGGTGGAGGTGTCGATCAAGGCGTCGGCTCCTGGTTGCGAGACGGAGCGCATCGGCTTTCTGGAAGCGTGGCACGTGGACGCTGATTGGCGCGGCCGGGGCATCGGCCGGGCGCTGGCCGAGGCGGCCGAAGCGTGGGTGCGGGCGGCCGGCTGCCTGGAGATGGCGTCAGACACCAACCCGTCCTACCCGTTCAGCCCCGCCGCCCACGCCGCGCTGGGGTACGAGGAAGTGGAGCGGCATTTTTTGAAGAAATTAACCACGGATTTATCGGAGTAGAGACGGATTCTTGCAGATAATAAAAACCCGTTTCTCCCGTGCGTGTCCATAGCCAATCTCTTTGGTCTTATTCTGGATACCGGCCGGCTTTTATGTCGGCCGTTTGGATGAGCGTGAAGGGGGGCTCGAAGAGGGTGGCGTCTTCGTGGTAGGCGCGGAACAGGTCGGCGATGAATCGCAGCCGGTCTGGTAGTTCTCCCCAGTCTTTGGCGTCGCGCCTCAGGCCGGGGGTTGATTCTATTTGGTCATAGAGCGCCAGCAGGTCGGGGTTGGCGAGGGTGGCCAGCGCGTCGGGGAGTTGTGCTCGCAGCGTGTGGCCCAGCCGCAGGGTGCGGCCGCCGGGGAGATCGAGGGTCATCAGCAACTCGGTGATAGCCAGACGGCCGAGGCGCTGGGCTTCGTCGGCCAGCCGGTCGCGGGCCGCCAGCAGCGCCCCCGCCCTCCCCGCCAGCCGCGCCACCGCCAGCCGCAAACGCGCGCCGGGCTCGGGAAACAGCTCGTCCAGCAGGCGGCGTCGCAAGTCGCGCGGCTCGTAGATCGGCGCGTCCATAGCCTCGCGTATCTCCGGCTGCAGGCGGGCCTGCTCGTGGAAACCGATCTCCAGATTGGCCAGCAGCATCAGCTCGGCGCGGGCCTTGCCGTCCGGCGCCGATAGGGCTTCGTGGTAGTGGGTGAAAGCGTCGCGCAGCAGGCGCTGGCCGTCGGGCGGTTCGCCGGGGCGCAAGCCGTTGAGGAAGGTGTTGAGCGCGGCCGCGTCGGGCGAGCCCCCGTCGAACAGCGCCAGGAAGCGGGCGATCTCCAGGCAAATCTCCTCGAACACCTTGCGATTGCCGCGGGCGACGGCTTCGGCCGTGCGCTCGAAGGCGGCCGCGGGGCTGAGTGTCTCGCGCAGGGCGTCGAGCGCCCCGGCCAGGCTCTCCATCGGCTCCTCGCGCACAAGCGCTCCCTCGGCCTGCAGCGCCTCGGCCGCTTCCCGCGCCTCACGCGATTCGCGCAGCAGTCGCGCCAACGCCCGCCGCAAATCCTCGCGCCGAATCGAATAGCCCGCCTGCCGCGAAGCCCATGTGGCGACGGTGCACCAGTTGGCCCCGCCGGGCAGCAGGCGCGACATTCCGACGGCCAATTCGTGATACGCCTGGGTGATCTGGTAGTTGCGGAGGACGGGATCGGCCACGGCGGCGATGCGCAGGACATCGGTGGGAGTCGGATAGATCGTGGCAGCCATGCTGTATAATAATACCGTATGACTTGAGCCTGGATCGAGAAGATAGTGGTTCAAGTTCTTGCGGAGCCGATTCATTTTCAATGGGGGTTTCACAATCATGATCAGTGAACTACGGGAGCTTGTGATCTCTGAGCTGATGCTCGAGCTGTTACCGGAGCCGGTTCAGCGCTATATGCACTGGGCGGACGTCATCGGCAAGCCGTGGATCCACACGGCCTTCATCCGACAGGAAGGCCAGTTCCGGCTGGGTCTTGATCGGCCGTGGATGCCGTTGAAGGCGGAGCAGATCTTCACTGTTGACCCGCCCGGACTATCGTGGCAGGCGCGCCTCTGGATGTTCGGCTTGCCGCTGATGCGAGCTCGCGATACCTATAAAAACGGTCAGGCGCACATGCACGGCAAATTAGCCGGGCTGTTCACGATCTTCGATGCTCACGATGAGGCGTTGACGCTGGGCACGCAAATGCGCTATCTGAGCGAGATGATATGGTTTCCCACTGCTTTCCTGGGCGACAATATCACCTGGAAGGCTGTCGATGACGATACGGCCGACGTGGCCTTCACTGACCACAGCCGGACGGTGAGTGGCCGGATGACGTTCGATGAACTCGGCCGCCCTATGAGGTTTGAGACGACGCGTTATATGGAGAGAGAGGGGGGGTATGTCCTCACGCCTTGGCGTGCGACGAATCTGGAATACGGCCGGCGCGGCGGGTTGAACATCCCCGTGCGCAGCCAGGCATCATGGACGTTGCCGGAAGGAGAGTTGACCTACGGTGACTTTAACATCGTAGAAGCGGCCTACAACCGGCCGGGAGAAGTGATTTAGGCGTCGTGCGAGAGCAGTTATAATTGGCAGATGAGGACGCAGATTGGCGAGAAGGGGAGAAAGGGGGAAAGGGGGCAGAGGGGAGTGACCGCATCCCCTGTGAAAGCCACTTCTTCAACCTTTCTCCCTTTCTCTCTATCACCCGCCTGCCGTCCCGGCTGCGGTGCGTGCTGCATCGCCCCGTCCATCTCCTCGCCCATCCCCGGCATGCCCAACGGCAAGCCGGCGGGCGTCCGTTGCGTCCAGCTGACTGACGACAACCGGTGCAAGCTGTTCGGCCGGCCGGAGCGCCCGGCAGTGTGCGTCGGCCTGCAGCCCAGCGCGGAGATGTGCGGGGCGTCGGCCGAGGAAGCGATGATCTATTTGAGCGAGCTGGAGTTGCTGACAGGCCCGTCAATTTGACCGATAAGTTATAATTCATCATGCCGACCAGAAGAATCAGGTAGCTTTCTGTGTTATTTCGTCTCTTACGATTGCGTGGAACCCCCGCATATCCATCTGGCGAAAGGAAAGGATAAAACCGCACCAACTGTGAAATTCCGGCTTAACCCTGTAGAAGCTGCCAAGAACAAGGGACTTTCAGCCCGTGATTTGAAGGATGCCCGGCGAAGCGATTAACATAACGAGCCCTTTTTATGAACCATTTCTCCCCCACGAACACCCAATTTGACCTGTCCTTGCCCGAATGGGCTATCGAGGCGCTCAACGCCATGCCGAGCCACTTCCCGACGGCCAAAGAGCGCATGGCGGCCGTCATCGACTTCTCGCGCCGCAACTACATCAACCAGACCGGCGGGCCGTTCGCCGCGGGCGTGTTCGAGCGCGACTCCGGCCGGCTGGTCGTTATCGGTGTCAACCGCGTCGTGCCGTCCAACTGCTCATCGGCCCACGCCGAGATCATGGCCCTGTCGCTGGCCCAGCGCATGCTGGGAACGTTCGACCTGGGTGGGCCGGGGCTGCCGGCGCATGAGCTGGTTGTCAACTGGCAGCCGTGCGCCATGTGCTTTGGCTCGGTGCCGTGGTCGGGCGTGCGCTCGCTGGTCGTGGCCGGCGAGGGGCCGGAGATCGAGACGATCACCGGCTTCGACGAAGGGCCGGCGCACCCCAACTGGCGAGAGGAGCTGACGCGGCGGGGCATCGACGTGCGCGTCGGCGTCCTGCGCGACGAGGCGCTGGCCGCTTTCCGCGACTTCGCCGCCAGTGGGCAACTGGTTTACAACGGTCGGTCGGGGGCGTAGCATGAGCGCGCCGAAACCGTTCAACGCCGACAACACGCGCTTCCAGGTCGATCTGCCTCCGTGGGCGATTGACGCGCTGAACGAATTGCCGAGCCATTTGCCGACAGTGGAAGAGCGCATGGCGGCCGTCATTGAGTTCTCGCGCCGCAACTTCCGCGAGGGGACGGGCGGGCCGTTCGCCGCCGGGGTGTTCGAGCGCGACACGGGCAAACTGATCGCCATGGGCGTCAACCGCGCCGACGCCGCCCACTGCTCGGCCGCCCACGCCGAGATCGTCGCCCTGTCGCTGGCCCAGGCGGCGCTGGGCACGGCCGATCTGGGCGCGGCGGGACTGCCCGCCTACCAGCTGGTCGCCGGCTGGCAGCCGTGCGCCATGTGTTCGGCGGCCGTGCCGTGGTCGGGGGTGCGCTCGCTGGTCGTCGGCGGCCGTGGACCGGATTTGGAAGCGCTGACTGGCCTGGACAAAGGGCCGACGCCGCCCGGCTGGCGCGATGAGCTGGAGCGCCAAGGGATCGAAGTGATCGAGAGCGTGGGCTATGAAGAGGCGCGGGCGGTGTTTCGGGAGTTTGCAGAGAGTTTGTGATCGACCAAGGCGGGCACCAGACCCGCCAAAACTGGATCATCGCCGGAACACACCCGCCCCGACGATGATCCATTCGTTCTTACCGCCACCCCTCGCGCAACGACACCGTCCGATTGAAAACCAGCCGATCCGGCTCCGAGTCTGTGTCGACTGTGAAATAGCCGTCGCGGACGAACTGGAATTTGTCGCCGGGCTGGGCCTCGGCCAGGCTTGGCTCCACCAGCGCGTCGACGACCGTCAGCGAGTTGGGATTGATATTCTCCAGAAAGTCGTCGACGCCCTCTTCCGGGTTGGCTTTGGTGAATAGCGGTTCGAAGAGGCGCACCTCGGCCGGCAGCGCGTGCTCGGCCGACACCCACTGGATCGTCCCTTTCACCCTTCGGCCGTCAGGCGACTGCCCGCCGCGCGATGCCGGATCATACCTGGCCCGCAGTTCGACGATGCGCCCGGCGGCGTCCTTCACCACACCGGTGCAGACGATGAGGTAGGCGTTCATCAGCCGCACTTCCGTCTCGGGCGCGAGGCGGTTGTACCCCTTGATCGGCTCTTCCATGAAGTCGCTGCGCTCGATGTAGACCTCGCGCGAGAAGGGAACCTGTCGCGTCTCCTCGCGGCTCTTGTCCTGCGGGTAGGAGCGCACGTCGAACGTCTCCTCCTGACCCTTCGCATAGTTCTCGATAACCACTTTCAGCGGCTCCAGCACCGCCATCACTCGCGGCGTGCGGGCGTTGAGGTCTTCGCGGACGGCGTGCTCCAGTAGCGACCAATCGACAATGCTGTTGGCCTTGCTGACGCCGATCGCCTCGGTGAAGGCGCGAATGGCCTCGGGCGTGTAGCCGCGTCGACGCAGCCCGCGCAGCGTCCACAGGCGTGGGTCATCCCAGCCGTCGACGTAGCCGTCCTTCACCAACTTTATCAACTTGCGCTTGCTCATGACGGTGTAGGTCAGATTGAGCCGGGCAAACTCGATCTGCTGGGAGCGGCGGATGCCCAACGCCTCCTGGAACCAGTCATAGAGGCGGCGGTTGTTTTCGAACTCCAGCGTGCAAAGGGAGTGTGTGATGCCCTCGATGGAGTCGCTCTGGCCGTGGGCCCAGTCGTAGGTGGGGTAGATGTGCCAGGCGCTGCCGGTGCGCGGGTGCGGGGTGTGGAGAATGCGATACATCACCGGGTCGCGCAGCACCATGAACGACGAAGCCATGTCGATCTTGGCCCGCAGCACACGCTCCCCTTCGTCAAACTCACCCGCGCGCATCCGGCGAAACAGATCGAGGTTCTCCTCGACAGTGCGGTCGCGGTAGGGGCTGTTACGCCCCGCCTCGGTCAGCGTGCCGCGATATTCGCGGATCTCCTCGGCGCTGAGGTCATCGACGTAGGCTTTGCCGTCGCGGATGAGCTGCTCAGCCCACTCGTACAGCTGCTCGAAGTAGTCGGATGCGTAGAAGAGGCGGCCGTCCCAATCGGCCCCCAGCCAGCGAACATCCTCGATGATGCCGTCGATATACTTCTGCTCTTCTTTCTCCGGATTGGTGTCGTCGAAGCGCAGGTTGAAGCGGCCGTCGTAGTCGCGGGCAACGCCGTAGTTGAGGTTGATCGACTTGGCGTGGCCGATGTGGAGGTAGCCGTTCGGCTCCGGCGGGAAGCGGGTGTGGACTTCGCCGCCGAACTTGCCGCTGGCGTTGTCCTCATCGATGATGGTGCGAATGAAGTTCGATGTCGTTGTGTTCGTGTCAGTCATGGTGAATCCAGAAAGGAACCAAAGATTACACAGATTTCTTAAGAAGATTTATCCGCAGATTTGGCAGATTTCTAACGATTAATGACCAGAGTACGCAGTTAGCACAAATGCAATAATCTCTTCTTAAATAATCTGCCGAATCTGCAGATTATTTTTCTTCAAGCTGTGTAATCACGGGCTAGGCCAGCCGAGTGTAATCTGTGGTTATATTTTTTATTCTAAAATCCCAATTGCGGTATCCAGGCGATCTACTGTGCGGTCGCGACCGAGGGCCAGGATGGACTCGAAGACGGGCGGCGAGACGTCTTGTTGCGTGACGGCCAGGCGCAGGACGCCCAGCAGCGGGCCGGCCTTGCCGTTGCTTGTGTGGCCCTCGCCGATGGCAGTCAGCCCGGCGGACAGCGTGTCCACGTCGAACGGCTGTGCCTCGGCCACGAAGTCGCGGGCCGCTTGCAAGCCGCGCCGCACGGCGTCGCCCGGCAGCTTGTTGTGCGCCAGCCGGTCGGCCGTCAGCGCGCCAGACCCCTCGTCGTCCCACAAGAATCGCAGAAAATCGGCCGCGTCGGTCAGCTTCTTCAGCCGCACGCGCAGCGACGGGGCCACGGCCAGCAATGCCTCGGCGCTGACCTCGTGCCCCTGCCGGTCGAGGAACGGCTTCACGGCCCGGGCCAGCTCCACCGGCTCCATGTTCTGAATCCACTGGCCGTTGAGCCAGTCGAGTTTGTCGTAGGGCAGGCGCGTCGGCGCGGGGTTGATGTCCTCCAGCCGGAAGCGCGGGATGGCTTCCTCGATGGGGAACACCTCCCGGTCGTCGCCGAAAGACCAGCCGACGTTGGCCAGGAAGTTGTTGACCGCCTGGGGCAGATAGCCGGCGTCGCGGAACTCCTCCACCTTGACCAGCACCTGCCGCCCCTGGTCGTCGAACGCCTGGGCGCGCTTGCTCAGCTTGCCGCGGCCGCTGGGGTTCAGCACCAGCGGCAGATGGGCGTAGACAGGATGCTCCCAGCCGAAGGTGGCATAGAGATTGATGTGCAGCGGCGCGCTGCTGATCCATTCGTCGGCGCGCAGGATGTGGGTGATGCCCATGAAGTGGTCGTCGACGACGTTGGCCAGGTGGTAGGTCGGCAGGCCGTCGGACTTCAGCAGCACCGCGTCGGCGATCTGGGCGTTGGGCACGGTGATGTCGCCGCGGATAACGTCGGGGATGTTCGTTTCGCCATCCAGCGGGGCCTTGAAGCGCACGGCGTAGGGCATGCCGCCGGCCTCGCGCATCCCGTCGGCGGCGGCCATCGCGAGGCGGTTC
>CAYNOL010000096.1:0-13250 GCA_964398825.1 uncultured Ardenticatenaceae bacterium | reverse complement strand
GAGGTAAGGATCCCGTTGACCTTCCATGTGAACGAGCTGATGGCCGAGCAAACCGCCCTCGAGGCCGTGGCCAAGGAAGTCATGGAAG
Source organism: uncultured Ardenticatenaceae bacterium (assembly GCA_964398825.1). Lineage (GTDB taxonomy): Bacteria > Chloroflexota > Anaerolineae > Promineifilales > Promineifilaceae > Promineifilum. The sequence goes on along the minus strand of CAYNOL010000096.1, from coordinate 13,162 downwards.
AGCAAGGTATCCAGATCAACTACAAGTTCGGGACGATGATCGAGATCCCGCGCGCCGCTCTGACGGCCGACGAGATCGCCGATGTCGCCCAGTTCTTCTCCTTCGGCACCAATGACCTGACGCAGACGACGTTCGGCATCTCTCGCGATGACGCCGAGGCCGGTTTCCTGGTGGAGTACCAGCAGCGCAATATCCTGGAAGAGAACCCGTTCGCCACGCTGGACGTGGCCGGTGTCGGCAAGCTGATGCAGATGGGTGTCGAGCTCGGCCGCAAGGCCCGCCCCGACCTGGAAGTGGGTATCTGCGGCGAGCACGGCGGCGACCCGAAGACGATCGCCTTCTGCCACCAGATCGGCTTGAACTATGTGTCCTGCTCCCCGTTCCGGGTGCCGATCGCTCGCCTGGCGGCCGCCCACGCGGCCCTGAGCGAGAAGCGAGCCAAGGCGTAATTCGACTGTAGGAGCCAATCGGCTCATCGAGGGCAGGCACGCTCCCCCGTGGGGGTGTGCCTGCCCCCCTATCGGAGCCAACCAGCACGAAGTGAAGGAAGCAAAATGAGTAAGAACATGATCACCATCGACGCGAACGAAGCCACTGCGCTCGTCGCGCATAAAGTAAATGAGGTGATCGCCATTTATCCGATCACGCCGTCTTCGGGTATGGGCGAGTTGGCTGACCAGTACTCCGCCCACGGCGACACCAACCTGTGGGGCCACGTCCCGCTGGTCATCGAGATGCAATCGGAAGGCGGCGCGGCCGGGGCCGTCCACGGCTCGCTGCAGACCGGCGCCCTGACGACGACGTTCACCGCGTCGCAGGGGTTGCTGCTGATGATCCCCAATATGTACAAGATCGCCGGCGAGCTGACCTCGACCACGTTCCACGTGGCCGCCCGCTCGCTGGCCGCGCAAGGTTTGTCCATCTTCGGCGACCACAGCGACGTCATGGCGACGCGCAACACCGGCTTCGCCCTGTTGTGTTCCAACTCCGTCCAGGAAGCGATGGACTTCGCCCTGATCTCCCACGCGGCGACGCTGAAGAGCCGCGTCCCATTTATTCACTTTTTCGACGGCTTCCGCACCTCGCATGAAATCAACAAAATCGAACCGCTGAGCGAGGATGTGATGCGGGCGCTGATCAACGACGACCTCGTTCGCGCCCACCGCGATCGCGCACTGACGCCGGACAAACCGGTGATGCGCGGCACTGCCCAGAACCCCGACGTCTACTTCCAGGCTCGCGAAACGGTCAACCCGTTCTATGATGCCTGCCCGGTGCTGGTTCAGGAAACAATGAACGAACTGGCGGCCCATACCGGCCGGCAGTACCACCTGTTCGACTACGTGGGCGCCCCGGACGCGGAGCGCGTCATCGTCATCATGGGCTCCGGCGCGGAAGCGGTGGAAGAGACGGTCAACTACATGACCGAGCGCGGCGAGAAGGTCGGCCTGGTGAAGGTTCGCCTCTATCGTCCGTTCGACACGGCCGCGTTCGTCAACGCGCTGCCGGCGACGACGCGCAGCATCGCCGTGCTGGACCGCACCAAGGAGCCCGGCGCAACGGGCGAACCGCTCTACCTCGACGTGGTCTCCGCGCTGGTTGAGCAGGTTGCAAGCGGCAGCGCGCCGTTCGCCGTCATGCCCCGCATCATCGGCGGCCGCTATGGCCTGTCGTCGAAGGAGTTCACACCGGCCATGGTCTGCGCCATCTTCCAGGAGTTGGCCAAGCCGGTGATGAAGAACCACTTCACGATCGGCATCGACGACGACGTGACCCACACCAGTCTGAGCTACGACGAATCCTTCTCGACTGAGCCGGACGACGTCGTGCGCGCCGTCTTCTTCGGCCTCGGCTCCGACGGCACAGTGGGGGCCAACAAGAACTCGATCAAAATCATCGGCGAAAACACGCCGAACTACGCCCAAGGGTACTTCGTACTCGACTCGAAGAAGTCGGGCTCGGTGACGGTATCCCACCTTCGCTTCGGCCCGCGGCCGATTCATTCCACCTATCTCATCTCGACGGCCAACTTCGTCGCCTGTCACCAGTTCGGTTTCCTGGAGCGCTTCGACATGCTCAAGCTGGCCCAGCCGGGGGCAACGTTCCTGCTGAACAGCCCCTATGGGCCGGATGAGGTGTGGAACCATCTGCCGCAGGAAACGCAGCGGGCGATCATCGACAAGAAATTGCGCTTCTTCGTCGTCGATGCCTACAAGGTGGCCGAAGAAACGGGCATGGGACGGCGCATCAATACGGTGATGCAGACCTGCTTCTTCGCACTCATCGAGCGCGCCACGTCTGTGCCGCTGCTGTCGCGCGAGCGGGCCATCGCCGAGATCAAGGAAGCGATCGACAAGACGTATGGCAAGCGCGGCGAGGCGGTGGTGGAGCAAAACTACGCCGCTGTCGACGCCTCTCTGTCCCATCTTTACGAAGTGGAGGTGCCCCAGCAGGTGACGAGCGCCTTCACGCGGCCGGCGGCCGTGCCCGCCCACGCGCCGGAGTTCATCCAGACGGTGACCGCGCCGATGATGGCCGGCATGGGCGACTTCCTGCCGGTCAGCATGTTGCCCGTCGACGGCACTTACCCCACCGGCACAACCCAGTGGGAGAAGCGCAATATCGCCACCGAAGTGCCGATGTGGGACGCTGACATCTGCATCCAGTGCGGAAAGTGCGCCTTCGTCTGCCCGCATGCCGTCATCCGCCTGAAGGTTCATGACCTCGAAAGTCTTGAGGGGGCGCCGGAAGGATTCGTATCCGTCCCGGCCCGCTTCAAGGAGTACAAGGGCATGAACTACACGCTGCAGATCTCGGCCGAGGACTGCACCGGCTGCTCTCTGTGCTACGAGGTTTGCCCCGTCAAGAACAAGCGCCAGCCGAAGCTGAAGGCGATCAACATGGTTGAGTACACGCCCGAAGTGAGGGAGCGGGAGACCGCGAACTGGGAGTTCTTCCAGTCGCTGCCGAACGTGGACCGCACCGAGGTGCCGTTCAACCAGGTGAAGTACAACCAGCTGCTGGAGCCGCTGTTCGAGTTCTCGGGCGCGTGCGCAGGCTGTGGCGAGACGCCGTACCTGAAGCTCATTACCCAACTCTACGGCGACCGCATGCTGGTGGCCAACGCGACGGGCTGCTCGTCGATCTACGGCGGCAACCTGCCGACGACGCCATGGTCGAAGAACCGCGACGGCCGCGGCCCGGCTTGGTCCAACTCGCTGTTCGAGGACAACGCCGAGTTCGGCCTGGGCATGCGCGTGGCGCTTGACCAGAGGCTGGACGCGACGACGAACACGCTGCGCTCTTTGCGCGAGTTGATCGGCGCGCAACTGGCCGACGAGATCCTCTACAGCGACCAGATCACCGAAGCCGACATCCTCAACCAGCGGCGGCGCGTCCAGTTGCTGCGCGAGCGGATTCAGACGCTGCTCAATAGCGCCGACGAGTCGATCAAGCCGTACCGGCCCGCGCTGTCTGACCTGATGAGCAAGGCCGACGTGCTGGTGAAGAAGAGCGTCTGGATCGTCGGCGGCGACGGCTGGGCATATGACATCGGCTATGGCGGTCTGGATCACGTGATGGCGTCGGGCCGTAATGTCAATATCCTGGTGCTGGACACGGAAGTGTACTCCAACACCGGCGGCCAGATGTCGAAGGCCACGCCGCGCGGCGCGGTCGCCAAGTTCGCCGCCGCCGGCAAGCCGCTGCCCAAGAAGGACCTTGGCATGCTGGCGATGTCGTACGGCAACGTCTACGTCGCTCGCGTCGCCTTCGGCGCCAACGACAAGCAGACGGTGCAGGCGATCATGGAAGCTGAAGCGTACGATGGTCCATCGCTCATCATCGCCTACAGCCATTGCATCGCCCACGGTTATGACCTGAAGTACGGGCTGGATCAGCAACAGGCGGCCGTTAACTCGGGCCACTGGGCGCTGTACCGCTACAACCCCGATTTGGCGCAGCCCGACGACGTGGGCTCCAACGGCCACGAGCCGAAGCCGGCCCAGAATCCGTTCCAACTCGATTCCAAGGCTCCGTCCATCCCGCTGGAAGAGTACATCTACCGCGAGGGACGCTACCGGATGTTGCAGCAGAGCAACCCCGAGGCGGCCGAGCGGCTGCTGGAGCTGGCCAAGGGGGATGTGGCCTCGCGCTGGAAGAAGTACAAGGAGATGGCAACCGGCCCCCAAGCGCCCGAGCGCGCGCCGGTGGCCGGCGACTAACGTTTCATCCGTGAATGGAGCGGGCTGACCCTTGTGGCGCCCGCTCCATTCAACCGTTGTGTGAACATCAGGAGAACATAGTATGGACCTGCGTACCACCTATCTGGGTCTTGACTTGAAGAACCCGCTAGTCGCTTCGCCCTCTCCTCTGGCGCGCGATCTGGCCAACATCCGCCGCATGGAAGACTCCGGCGCGGCGGCCGTGGTGCTCCATTCCCTCTTCGAAGAGGAGATCAACATGGAAAGCCACGCGCTCGACCGCTATCTGAGCGAGGGCACCGAAAGCTACGCCGAGGCGCTGACCTACTTCCCCGAAGCGCCATCCTACCGCGCCATCGGCCCCGACGCCTATCTGGAGCACATCTTCCGCACCAAGCAGGCGGTCGACATTCCCATCATCGCCAGCCTCAACGGCGTCTCCACCGGCGGCTGGATCCGCTATGCCAAGGAAATGGAAGGGGCAGGCGCCGACGCGCTGGAACTGAACATCTACTACCTGCCCACCCGTCTGGACTTGACCGGCCAGGAGGTAGAGGATATCTACATCAATCTGGTGCGCGACGTGCGGGCGTCGGTCAACATCCCCATCGCCGTCAAGCTCAGCCCGTACTTCAGCGCAACGGCCAACATGATGCACCGGCTGGCCGCGGCCGGAGCCAACGGCCTGGTGCTGTTCAACCGCTTCTACCAGCCGGACCTCGATCTGGAGAACCTGGAAGCCGTGCCGAACCTGATCCTAAGCCAGTCGGACGAGATGCGGCTGCCGCTGCGCTGGATCGCCATTCTGTACGGCCGAATCTCCGCCGACCTGGCGCTGACCACCGGCGTGCACACGGCCGAGGACGCGCTGAAAGCCGTGGCCGCCGGCGCGAACGTGGCGATGATGACGTCGGAGATCTTGCTCAACGGCATCGGCCGCTTCCATGAGATCCTCGTCGACATGCAGCGCTGGCTGGAAGAGCGGGAGTACCTCTCCGTGCGCGAGCTGCACGGCAGCCTGAGCCAGAGCAACGTCGCCGCCCCGGCCGCCTTCGAGCGCGCCAATTACATCCAAATCGTCAAGTCCTACGCGCCGACGTTTAGATAAGAAATTAAACACGGATAGGACACGGATTAAACGGATATTACGGGTTTTCTCTCGTTCGAGAGTTAATCTGCAATATCCGTTTCTTGTTTATAGGAGAAAACTTAACATGGATGGGACACGTATGGTACAGATATCACGTAGATAAATGTAGAGAAATTTTCCGTAATATCCGTCAAATCCGTGTCCCATCCGTGTTTTATTCTTCCTCCGATCAGAAAAGGCCCGATTGGCATCGGGCCTTTCCTGTCGGAGGTAATGCAGTCAGAAAGCTGACTGAAGCGGAGGAGGCTAGTTGTTCTGGTTATTTAGAAGCGGTTGCTGCCGGTTCGGTTGAGCGCCCACCGGCATGGTATGCCGGCCATGTTGCAATCGATGGCGGCCGAACAGGTGCAGTAGCGGACGCGATGCTCGTTGCCCATGGCTCGCAGGAAATCGTTGGCCGGGAAGACCCGCAACTCCCTGAGCTCCACGTTCAAATCGATTAAATCACAACGCTTCGCACCAATCGTGACCCATTTGGTGATCGCCATGTCGCTCTTCCTTCCGCCGCTTTTTCTTGCGGAATGAATAATCCAACAACTGTCATCATGATAGCAAAAGGCGGATTGGCTTATTAGTGTCAATCGTCACGTGATGATATGACATATGTCATCTACATTGCGGAAATTGATCACTAACGGCGCGGCGCGGCATTCCGTATGATACAGACATATCGACATACCTGTTAGGCTGCTTTTTAGGAGTTATTTGCATGAATCAGAACCCGTCATTGCCGTCGCTCGACGCGCTGCTGCCGGCCGACATGGCCAAAAAGGCCGAGAATGTGGGCGTGACCAAGGTCAACCTGGGGCCGTTTCGCATGTTCGCGCTGGCCGTGCTGGCCGGGGCGTTCATCGCCATGGGGGCGGTGTTCACGACCATCGTCACCACCGGGGCGTCGGGCGTCCTGTCCTATGGCGTCACGCGGCTGCTGGCGGGGATCGTCTTCAGCCTGGGGCTTATCCTGGTGGTGGTGGGCGGCGCGGAGCTGTTCACGGGCAACAACCTCATCGTCATGGCCTGGGCCAGCGGCAAGGTGAGCACCGGCAAGCTGCTGCGCAACTGGGTCATCGTTTATCTGGGCAACTTCGTGGGGGCGTTCCTGACCGCCCTCGGCGTCTATTTGAGCGGCCAATATCTGTTCGGCAACGGCGCGGTGGGACTGAACGCGCTGACCGTCGCCAACACCAAGTCGGGGCTCGATTTCGTCCCCGCTCTCATGCTGGGCATCTTCTGTAACGCGCTCGTTTGTCTGGCCGTGTGGCTGTGCATGGGGGCGCGGACAGTGGTAGACAAGATCGCGGCCATTATTTTCCCCATCGCCGCGTTTGTCGCCGCGGGGTTCGAGCACAGCGTGGCCAATATGTACTTCATCCCCATGGGACTGTTCATCAAGGGCGGCGCGCCGGCCGCGTTCTGGAGCGACATCGGCCAAACGCCGGCCGATTTCGGCAATCTGAGCTGGTACAACTTCTTCGTCACCAATCTGGTGCCGGTCACCATCGGCAACATCATCGGCGGGGCGCTCATGGTTGGGCTGGTCTACTGGTTCATCTATCTGCGGCCGAGCTGGACGGGGCGCAAGGAAGAGGCCGACAAGCCCGACCCACAACTCAACAAAGCGTAATTCATCTCACCCAACCCCGGCGGCTAAACCGGGCGCGGGACATTTCTCCCTTCAGACAACCACCTTCGGACGGTCAATCCGAAGGTGGTTGTCGTTTGGCACGGGTGTGGAAAACAGAGGTTAGAGATAGCCCAGCTTGCGAGCCTCGTGGGTCAGTTCGTCGCGGAAATTGGGGTGGGCGATGTTGATCAGCGCCTGGGCGCGCTGGCGGATCGTCTTGCCGTAGAGGTAGGCGACGCCGTATTCGGTCACGACATAGTGGACGTCATTGCGCGTGGTGGTCACGCCGGAGCCCTCGTGGAGCATCGGCGCAATGCGGCTGATAGTGTCGTCCTTGGCCGTCGAGGGCAACGCGATGATCGGCAGGCCCCCCTTAGAGCGGGCCGCGCCGCGGATGAAGTCCAGCTGCCCGCCGACGCCGCTGTAGAACCGGGGGCCGATCGAGTCGGCGCACACCTGCCCGGTCAGGTCAACCTGCAGGGCAGCGTTGATGGCTACCATGTTGTCGTTCTGGGCGATCTTGAACGGGTCGTTGACGTAGTCAGTCGGGTGCAGTTCGACGATGGCGTTGTTGTCCACGAAGTGATAAAGGCGCTTGGAGCCGAACAGGAAGCCGGCGATCATCTTGCCGGGATGGAAGGTCTTGCGGCTACAGGTGATGACGCCCATTTCGAAGAGAGAGACGACGCCGTCGGAGAACAACTCGGTGTGGACACCCAGATCCTTATGCTGGTGCAGATTGGCCAGCACCGCGTCGGGGATGCTGCCGATGCCCATCTGCAGCGTCGCGCCGTTGGGGATCATCTCGGCGATGTGCTCGCCGATCTTCATGTTGGCCGGGGAGCTGCTGCCTTGCACCGCTTCGGGCAGCGGGTAGTCGGTCTCCACGACGTGGGTCAGGCGGCTGACATGGATGAAGCTGTCGCCCAGGACGCGCGGCATCTGCCGGTTGACTTCGGCGATGATGATGCGCGCCGACTCGGCCGCCGGCTTCGTCGTGCCCACCTCGACGCCAAAGCTGCAGAAGCCGTGCTCGTCGGGCGGGGTGACAGAGATGAGAGCCACGTCGATGGGCAAGATCTGCCGCTGGAACAGGCCGGGGATCTCGGACAGGAAGATGGGCGTGAAGTCGGCCCGCCCCTCGGCCACCGCCTTGCGGACGTTGGGGCCGATGAAGAGCGAATTGTCGCGGAAGGAGCCTTCGTACTTCGGATCGACATAGGGCGCGCCGATGAAGGTCAGGATGTGGATGAGCTGCACGTCGCGTAGTTCGGGGGCGCGGCCGCACATGGCGTCAATGAGCACCGCCGGCCCACCCGCTCCGCCGCCGACGTAGACGGCGTCGCCCGATTGAATGTGCGACACAGCCGTGGCCGCGTCCACTACCTTGCGGCGATAGATTGATTCCCAATTCACAGCACACCCCCGTTTCCGTTGGCCGGCGCGCCATTGTCGTGCGGCAACGTGATTTCAGTTTCCTTGCCCAACGCGTGGGCGATCTCGCTGTCGGCCAGCTTGCCCTGGTAGACGTTGACGCCGGTGGCCAGATAGGGCATCCGCGCCAGCGCGCCCTGAATGCCGTGGGCGCCCAACTCCAGCAGGTACGGGATGAGCGAGTTGGTCAGCCCGTAGCTCGTCGTGCGGGCCACGGCGGCCGTCAGGTTGGGCACGCAGTGGTGGATGACGCCGTCCACGACATAGGTCTGGTCGCGCAGCGTCGTCGGGCGGCTTGTCTCGGAGCAACCACCCTGGTCGATCGAGAAGTCCATGAAGACCGCGCCGGGGCGCATGTTGCGGATCATCTCACGTGTGATGACGAGAGGGGCGCGGCGACCGGGCGTGAGCACCGCGCCGACGACGACGTCGGCGAACTCGGTGACGCGCTCCAGGTTGTAGTTTGTTGATAGCATGGTGGTCACGCGGCCGTTGAGCAGCGTGTCCAGGTATTGCAGACGGTGGATGTCGCTGTCGAGCACGACGACCTGGGCGCCGGCGTTGAGGAAGGCGCGCGCCGCGTTGGCTCCCAGCACGCCGCCGCCGATGATTGCCACGGAGCCGCGCGGCACGCCGGGGATGCCGCTGAGCAGCGTGCCCCGGCCGCCGTTATTGGACATCAGCAGTTGCCCGGCCACGAACGGAGCCAGCCGCCCGGCGACTTCGCTCATCGGCACGAGAATGGGGCGTTCGCCGCCCGGCCGCTCGATCATCTCGCAGGCGATGGCTGTGATCTCGCTCTGGCGCAGTGCGTCCAGAAAGTCTGACGAGGCGACGGCCAGATGCAGAAAGGCGATGAGCATCTGGCCGGAGCGGAAGTAGTCGTGTTCGGCGGCCGTGGGGCGGGTCACTTTGATGACGGCGTCGGCGCGGCCGTAGACCTCCATGGGCGAGTAGACGACCTGCGCCCCACTGGTGCGGTAGGTGTCGTCGCTGAAGCCGGCGGCCTCGCCGGCGTTCTGCTCCACGTAGACCGTATGACCATGGCGGACGAGGGATGCTACCCCGGCCGGCGTCAATCCTACGCGGGATTCGAGATCCCGCACCTCTTTGGGTATACCGAATTCCATGATCCTGGTTCTCCTGTCAGGGTAGATATGGCGGTTCGTGAAATGCCGTCAGGCAAGCTGGTGTGATGGTGTGGAAATTAATCTAAAAAGTGGAATTTTTCACACGATCACAACCTGAATCGCCATGCCAATTAAGGATACCCATGATCACAGAGTAAACAGGTGACTTTCCTCATCAATAGAACTGCCATTTGTCACTTCAGGCGGGCCGGCAACTATGTCATACTAAAATTAGAGAATAACTCTCGCTTGGTCTTCCCAATCCTTTAAAAAGTTCACTCCGAACCGACCGCCTAAGGGTATGCGCCACTTCAGCAAGCCTTGTTCGCCCGTCTCCAATCCCACAGCCGCCGGTTCAACTTGTCGTTCGGAACCAGGCGAAATTTCCCACCAACACCGGAGGTACTTTAGATGGCAACTGGAAGAGTTGTAATTGACGTAGAACGGTGCAAAGGGTGTGAGCTGTGCCGCGAGGCGTGTCCAAAGGATGTTCTGGCGTTTGCCGAAGATTTGAACAGCAAGGGATACCGGCCGGTAATACTCCTCGACCCGAATCACGATTGCACCGGCTGCGCGCTGTGCGCCGTCGTCTGTCCCGACGGTTGCATCACCGTCTACCGCGACATCATTCCCGGCAAAGGCCGCCCGGCGGCCCAAGCAACCCCCACCCCCGCCCCGCGCGTCCCGGAGGTCTTGCGTCATGGCTAAACAACTTCTCAAAGGCAACGTCGCCTTCGCCGAGGCCGCCATTCGCGCCGGCTGCGAAGTGTATTTCGGATACCCCATCACCCCGCAAACAGAGTTATTGGAGCACATGGCCGAGCGTATGCCGGCGCTCGACCGCGTCTTTTTGCAGGCGGAGAGCGAAGTCGCGGCCGTCAACATGGTCTACGGCGCGGCGTCGGCCGGCGCGAAAGTCATGACCTCATCCAGCAGCCCCGGCATCAGCCTGATGCAAGAGGGGTTCAGCTACATGGCGGCGTCGAACGTTCCGGCCGTGGTCATCGACATCATGCGCGGCGGCCCCGGTCTCGGCAACATCCAGCCCAGTCAGGCGGACTACAACCAGGTGACCAAGACCGCCGGGCATGGTGACTTCCACCCCATCGTCCTCGCCCCGGCCACGGTGCAGGAGGCGATTGACCTGACGGTGCTGGCCTTCGACCTGGCCGAGAAGTACCGCACACTAGTGTTCGTCATCGCCGACGGGACGATCGGCCAGATGATGGAGCCGGCCGAGCTGCCGGAGATGCGGCCTTTGCCCAAGGCGCGTCCGTCGTGGGCCGTCACCGGCGCCAAGGGTCGCCCGCACAACGTCGTCACCTCGCTCTTCATGGGGGCCGAACAACTGGAAAAGCTCAATCTCGACCTGCAGGCCAAGCTGCGGCTGCAGCAGGAGACGGAAGTCCGCTACGAGACGGCTCACCTGGATGACGCCGAGATCGTCATCGTCGCCTTCGGCACGGCGGCCCGCGTGGCCCAGACGGCCATCAAGCGACTGCGGGAGCAGGGCGTGCCGGTTGGCCTGTTCCGCCCCATTACGCTGTGGCCCTTCCCCGAGAAGGAGTTGCTGCAGCTGGCGTCCCGCCCTTCGGTGCAGTCGATGCTCGTCGTCGAGATGAACGCCGGGCAGATGTTCCACGACGTGCGCGAGGCTGTCGTCGGCCGCGTCCCGGTCAAGTTCAAGGGGCGCATGGGAGGCATCATCCCGCTGGCGGAAGAGATCGAGGAAGAGATTCGCAAATTGGCCGTGCCGGCAGGCGTGGCGACAACGATAACGGAGGCGAAAAATGGCCGTGTTGCCCGCTAACGACATGACTTTACCCATGGCGCCGACGGAAGAGCTCATCTACCAGCGGCCGCAGGCGCTGACCGATGTTCATACACACTACTGCCCCGGCTGCACCCACGGCATCTCCCACCGGCTGGTGGCCGAGGTCATCGACGAGCTCGGGATTCGCGAGGAGTCGATCCTCGTCGCGTCCGTCGGCTGCTCCGTCTTCGCCTATAACTACTTCGAGGTGGATGCTGTCGAGGCGGCCCACGGCCGCGCCCCGGCCATGGCCACGGGCGTCAAGCGCGTGCACCCCGACAAGATCGTCTTCACCTATCAAGGAGATGGCGACTTGGCCTCGATCGGCATGGCCGAGATCGTCCACGCCGCGGCGCGAGGGGAGAAGATCACTACGATTTTCATCAACAACGCCGTCTACGGCATGACCGGCGGCCAGATGGCCCCCACATCGCTGCCGGGGCAGGTGACGACGTCGTCGCCGTTCGGCCGCGACCTGGCGCTGTGCGGCGCACCGATTCGCGTGGCCGAACTGCTGGCCAACATGGACGGGACGGTCTACTCGGTGCGGCGCAGTCTCCACGACGCACGCCACATCAACCAGGCCAAGAAGGCGATTCGCACCGCATTCGAGGCTCAGATGCAGGGGCTGGGATTCAGCATCGTCGAACTGCTGTCCACCTGCCCCACCAACTGGGGCATGACGCCGTCCGAGTCGATGACCTGGGTGAAAGAAAACATGATCCCCACCTACCCACTTGGCGATTACAAGGTGGCCCCGGAATTGGCCCCGACCCGTAAATAGGCGTGCTCGTCCCCGCGACGAACGCGCTGACCGAAAAGGAGCAAATCTGACATGACAACCCCCTGGAACCACCGCTGCGCCCAACGCATGCAATCGATGAAAGGCTCAGCCATTCGCGAGCTGTTGAAATTGACTGAGAGCCCCGACATTATCTCCTTCGGCGGCGGCATGCCCGCGCCCGAGGTCTTCCCCGTCGAGGCGTTCCGCGCGGCGACGGAACGGGCGCTGGCGAAGAACGCCAAATCGGCCCTGCAATACAGCGCCACCGAAGGTTACCGGCCGTTGCGAGAGTGGATCGCCAAGAAGATGGCGAGCTACGGCATCGAGTCCGCCCCCGAAAACGTGCTCATCACCAGCGGCTCCCAGCAGGCGCTCGACCTGCTGGGCAAGGTGCTGATCAACCCCGGCGATCTCATTCTGACCGAGAAGCCGACGTACCTTGGCGCGTTGCAGGCGTGGCGCGCCTACCAGGCCGAGTTCACCACCGTGCCCATTGACGAAGAGGGCATACAGGTGGATCGCCTGGAAGAGGCGCTGACCGGCGGCCCCAAGTTCATGTACATCCTGCCCAACTTCCACAACCCCGGTGGTGTCACGCTGTCGCTGGAGCGGCGGCGCAAGCTGATCGAATACTCCGACCGGTACGGCATCCCGATTATCGAGGATGACCCATACGGCGAGCTGCGCTATGAGGGAGATCATCTGCCGCCATTGGTAGTTATCGACGCCGAGCGGTGCAAGAACCGCCATGAGGCGGGCGCGGCGGCCTACTACGACAAGGCCCCGGCGACGAACGGCAACGGCCGCGCCTACATGCAAGGCAACGTCATCTACCTGAGCACCTTCTCCAAGACGCTGGCTCCCGGCCTGCGGCTGGCGTGGGTGGTGGCTCCCGTCGAGGTGATCCAGCGCTGCGTCGTGGCCAAACAGGGCATGGACCTGCACACGGCCACGCTGAACCAGCTCATCGCCCACGAGATCCTGACCGGCGGCGAGGACGGCGACGACTTCCTGAAGAAGCACGT
>CAYNOL010000095.1:0-13568 GCA_964398825.1 uncultured Ardenticatenaceae bacterium | reverse complement strand
TCGATCCCCTGCAGCAGCGCTTCCGGCCCGTAATCCTGCGCGTGGTTGTTGGCCAACGAGACGAGATCGACGCCGCCCAGCGCCAGCGACTGAGCCGTCTCGGGCGGTGAGCGGAACGGGTACCGCTTGGCCGCCGGCTCGCCTACGTCACCCAAGGCGCTCTCCAGATTGCCGATGGTGTAGTCGGCGGCGTCGAAGATCGGCTTGACGCGCGACAGCGGGTAGGCCAGATCTCCCGTCGTGGTGATGATGTAGGCGGGGGAGCGATCGTAGTTGATATCCCCCACGGCCGCCAGGCGGATCGTCGGCAGCGGGGCCAGCGCCTCGGCCAGCGGGCCGCTCAACCGCTCGGCCGCGCCCTCATACCCCGGCGCGGCGGCCAGTGACCACCGCTCCCGGTACGGGTAATCGGCGTCGGTGGGGTGGCGGCCGTCGACGCGCATCGCCTTGTTGTCGGCCGTCATCGCGCTCCACGGGATGACGCGTATCAGCCGGTGACCATTGGCCAGAACGGCGTCGGCCTCGGCCGCGTTGAGCGACTCCCAGGTAGTGGTGAAGGGGACGGAGAAAGCCAGAGGCTCCTCGCGGATGAGCGCGCCGCCGTCGCCGCGGACGAGCGCGGCCGAGGCGCGGCCGTCGGCCAGCGCGGCCGCCGGGTCTTCTTCGATGATGACTTGCCAGGCGTAACTGCTGTCTCCCGCGCCGTTTGTCGCGTCCAGCGCCCCCGCTTCAAACTCCGGCGGCACAGCGAGCGTCACCGGCATGGGGGTGGCGGTGGGGGTGGGCGTCTCGGTGGATGGGGGCATGGCCGTTGGCGACGGCGTGGCGCTGGGTTCGGGCGTTGCCGTCGCTGTGGGTGGAGCGACAGGGAGCGTCGGCTGCTCAATCTGCTCCGCAACGGGCGTGGCGACGGCCGCCGGCGGCGTAATGCTGCCGCAGGCGGTCGAGAGAGTCAGCAGGACTATGGCGAGGACGACGGCCGCTGTCGCCGTCAGGTGTCGAATGCTCATTTGTTGTCGGGCACGCACGGCGGCGGCTCCGTCGCCAACTGGTACTCAGTCAGCGAAAGGCCCTCGTCGCGCAGGAAGGTGGCCATGCGCACGCCGACGAAGCGCCAGTGCCACGGCTCATAGAAAAAGCCGGTGATCTCAAACGCCTCGAACGGGTAGCTGAGCGTGAAGCCGTACTTGTGCGCGTTTTCCAGCAGCCAGATGCCTTCGCTGGTCTTGTAGAAGTAGGTGTGAAACTCGATATCTTCCTGCCCCACGATGTCGGCCAGCTCGGGCGAGCCAAAGTCCACGACGGTGCCCAGCTGGTGCTCGCTGTGGCCGGGGGGCGCGCTGAGGATGCCGGCCCGCTCCGGCTCCAGCTCGAACCACTTCTGCCGGGCGATCGCCTGGGCCGAATAGCTGCGATAGCCGGAGATGATCGTCGGCTTCAGGCCTGCGGCGTGCATGTCGTTGATCATCTCCACCAGACCACCCACCGCCACCCGGCGCAGCTCCGTCGGGTAGCCCAGCGTCACCTCGGGCGGCAGATAGCCCGACAGCGGCACCAAACCGGGCGGCTCGTAGTCGCGGCTCAGACCGTAGTCGAGCGTGACGACGGTCAGCAGGCTGTTGTCGGGGATGCGCCGGCTGCACAGGACGGTGCGGTCGGGCGTGGGCGAGGGGGGCACGGTGGCCGTCGCCGTGGGCGCGGGCGGCGGGGTTGGCGTGGCCGTCGCGGCGGCCGTGGGCTGGGGCGTGGGCGTGGGCGGCAGCCCGGTGGCTACGGCGGGGGGCAGGGGGGTGGCCGTTGCCGGCGCCGTCGGAGGTGCCTCGACGGTGGTTTCGACGACAAACTCGATGGCGGTTTCACCGGCCGTCGCGGGGGCACAGGCGAACAGCACCGTCACCGCGCCAAGCAGGTATAACAGTCCGGCCATCCGGCCGAGTCGGGTCAGCAGGGATTGGGCCATTTAGAAGACGGCGACGGAGCGGCCCCCGCGCGCAAACAGCAGCCCGTAGGCCAGGATGCCCGCCAGCGCCGTCCACAGCGGCGCGAGCAAAAGGACGCCCGCTTCGCCTTGCCACGAGGCCAGCAACAGCCCGGCGCTCAGCCCGAAGCTCTGCCCCGCCTGCACGCGCAGCGGGTTCAACGGCCGGCCGGTGGCGTCGCCCACGGCGTCGACGCGATAGCTCCTGAGGATGATCGTCATAAATCCCAGTGTGATGGCCATAAGAAGCGCCATGAGCCAGAGGTCGGGGTTGGTGCTCCGCCATGCTTGCCCCACCAGCCACACGCCGCACGCGGCGATGATTGCGATACCGGCCAGGCCGTTGGCGCGCGCCCCCTCGGGCATCAGCGCGTCCACCAGCAACATCAGCCCCATCAATATACCGAATAGCGGGGTCAATTGCCAGGACAGCCACCCGGCGGCGGCCAGCAGCACGGCGGCGTCTGTCCACTTCGGCAGCAGGCCGGTGGCCCGGTTCAGAAAGCGCAGGCAACCCAATAACCAGAACGGGACGAGCAGGCTTAGCGACCCAGCGTGCCAGGCGAACGGCAGCGTTAGCGCGGCAGCGATGACCGCCGAGTGAGGGTGATCAGGGGCCAGCTCCTTGGCCAGCGCCCCAGCCAGGAAGACGGCCGCCGCGCCCACCACGCCTTGCAGCGCCGCTGCGGCGGCGTCGGGCAGCGCGGCCGCAAAGCCCAGCCCGCCCCCGACGGCCGTGAGCGCCAGAATCAGTTGGTTATATCGCAGCCCGACGTCATAGCCGCGAAAGAGGGCCGACCAGCGGTGGTAATCCATTGCGCCTGTCAGGGAGCGGGGTCGATGTCGACGATGCTGCCGAAGCCGTTGACCTCTACCGTCCAATCGGTGCCCGGCTGGAATTGCAGGTATTCGTTCACATTCGTCGTCTGATAGACCACCCGACGGCCGTCGACGTCGAAGGTGATCTGGTACACCTCGTCGCGCTCGCCCAACTGCTGGTCCTGCCCCAGCCGCGACTCGGGCCAGAAAGGGTTCATGTCCGTGCCGGTCTGGTCGAGCACGCCGACGGGCTGCAACTCAACCACCGTGTACTCACAGTAATCGTCATAGATGATGTACTGGCAATCCTGCACCATCTCGGCGAATCCGGAGCCCTGGTCGAGCAGATAGGGCGTGCCGCACACCTCTTCCGAGTTGGCGGCCGGGACGCCGGAGCGTTGCCTCTCCCGCTCGCTGCAGTAATTAACGTTGGCGTCTTGCGGAACCTGATCGGCCCACGTGCTGTAGGTGACGGGGGCGTAGCCGAGGACGACGATGCTGCGCTTCCAGTTGACGCCGGTCACGCGGGCGACGTTGCTCTCGGTGCTCATGCCGCGCATCATGAAGAAGGCGATGCCGCCGCAGACGAGCAGCAGGATGATCCCGATGATGATCATCATCATCGGGTTGGATTTGGCCGGGGCGGCGGCCGGCGTGGGTTTCGGCCGCGCGGCTGCGCCGAGGGGCGCGCTGCAATTGCTGCATTTGACGTTGGTAGCCGGGTTGGCCGTGCCGCAAAATTGGCAGACGATGTCGGGCGCGGGCTTGGCCTGGGCCGCGCCGATGACCTGGCCGCTTTCCCGCTGCTCGCCGCCGGTCAAATCGCCGCCGCAGCGGGAGCATTTCGTGTTCGTCGACGGGTTGCGCGTGCCGCAAAACGGGCAGTGGATGTCCGGCCCCGCCTGGGCCATCTCCAGCCCTTCCTGATCGGTCACGATCTTGTCCTCGCCCGCCTGGTGGAACTGGACGTCTTTGGGCTGGGGCGCGCCGCAGCTGCGACATACCTTCACCCGGCCGGAGTTGCGGGTGCTGCAAAAAGGGCAAGTCCACTCAAGTTCTACATAGCCCAGGGATTTCTTCGACATATCGATCCTCGCATACGTATTCAGTGGCTCCACGGCCGGCAGCGCGCGTGAGTCGGTCGCGCGGGGGCGCCCATCATCGTGGATTTTACATTTGGGCCCACATGATGCAATAATTCACCGTTGGCGCACATATGAACACAAAGAACCTGCTCTTGCTCATCATCCTGGCGGCGCTCTGGGGGCCGTCATTTTTATTTATCAAGGTGGCTGTTGCGGAGATCCCGCCGCTGACGCTGGTGCTCGGCCGCGTGACCACCGGCGCGCTCTTCCTGCTGTTCATTCTGGCGGTGCGCCGCCGCAAGCTGCCCGACAGCCGTAACGTCCTGCACCACCTGGCAGTCATGGCCTTCCTCCACAACGCGCTGCCCTGGGTGCTGCTGAGCTGGGGGGAGCAGTACATCGACAGCGCTCTGGCGTCGATCCTGAACGGCACGACGCCGCTATTCACCATCGTCCTGGCCCACTTCCTCGTGCCGGGGGACCGCATGACCGTCTCGAAGACGTTGGGCGTGTTCCTGGGGTTTCTGGGGCTATTGCTGTTGATCTTCCCGTCGCTGGTCGGTGGCCTGGAAGCGTCGACGTGGGGGCTCATCGCCGTCACGGCCGCGGCGGCCGTCTACGGCGTGGCGATCATCTACAGCCGCAACCACTTGCGCGGCCTGCCGCCGCTCATGGCGCCGACGTACCAGCTGCTGCTGGCCACGGCCTACATGATGCCCATCGCCCTGATAGTCGACCAGCCGTGGACGCTGCCGCAGCCGTCGCCCGTCGCCCTGCTGTCCCTCTTCCTGCTGGGGGTCATGGGCACGGGGCTGGCGTTCATCGTCTACTACCGCCTGCTGGAGACGGCTAACCCCACCTACATCTCCATGGTGACCTATGTCATCCCCATCTTTGGCGTCATCCTGGGGGTGCTCATCCTCGACGAGCGGCTGACATGGTACGCGCTGGCCGGGTTCGCGCTCATCCTGCTGGGCGTCATGGTCGTCAACGGGCTGTTCGCCAACCACCTGCCCATGTGGCGGCGGGACAGACGACAGGCGGATGAACGGCCGGGCTAATCCTCCACCCGGCCCCAGCCCCCGCCGCCGGGCGTCTCGACGCGCACCACGTCCCCAGCCTTGACGTCGAGCGTCACCTTGCCGGGCAGCTCGCGCGCCTCGCCGCCGCGAATCAGCACGTTGCGTCCCCGCGCCCCCGGCGCGCCGCCGGCCAGGCCGTAGGGTCCGCGACGCCGCCGCTCGGCCGTCAGGGTTACTGTTGCCGGGCACAGGAAGCGAATGGCGCGAGCCAGCCCCTCGCCGCCGGTGTGGCGGCCGTCGCCCCCCGAACCGGGCCGCAAGCTGTATCCCTCAACGCGAATGGGGAAGCCGTACTCCAGCGCCTCGACCGGTGTGTTGCGCGTGTTGCTCATGTGGACGTGGACGCCCGACGCGCCGTCGCCGCCGGGCCCGGCCCCCGCGCCGCCGCCGATCGTCTCGTAGTAGGCGAAGTGGCGCGCCCCGGCCGAGCGCCCCGCCGGATACTCGCCGCCGAAGGTCAGGTTGTTCATCGTTCCCTGTCCGGCGGCGGGGACGAGATGGGGCAGCGCCTGGGCCAGCGCGCCGAAGACGGCATCGACGATGCGTTGCGACGTCTCGACGTTGCCGGCGGCCACGGCGTGGGGCGGCAGCGGATCGAGCAGCGAACCGGGCGGGATTTGCACCGTCAGCGGCGCAAAGACCCCCGCGTTCATCGGCAGGTCGGCGTCGATAAGCGCCAGGGCGACGCACCGCAGGCAGTAGACTACAGCCGAGTCGACGATGGCCGGCACGGCGTTGAGGTTTCCGGCCACGGCCGCCGCTGTGCCGTCGAAGTCGGCCGTCAGGTGATCCCCTTCCACAGTCAGTGTCACCCGAATGGGCACCGGCGCGTCGCTCTGCCCGTCGTCGTCGAGGGTGTCGGTGAAGGCATAGCGGTCGTCGGGGATGAGGCGAATGGCGGCGCGGGTCAGCGATTCGGCGTAGCTCATCAGCGATTCGGCCTGCCGCAACGTTTCGTCCAGCCCATAGCGGGCCACGATCTCGCCCAGTCGCGCCGCGCCGGTGGCGTGGGCCGCCAGCTGGGCCGCCAGGTCGCCGTCCCGCTCCCACGGCGTGCGCACGTTGCGCAGGATCAGCTGCCAGACTGCCTCGTTGCGCGCGCCGCCGTCCACCAGCTTGATGGGCGGGATGATGATCCCTTCCTGGTACAGCTCCGTCGACAGCGGCATCGAGCCGGGCGACATCCCGCCGACGTCGGCATGGTGGGCGCGGCTGGCCACCAAGAAGTGGGGAGAAGTATTCAGTAACCAGTGGTCAGTATGCAGTTGCTCGGACTGGTTACCGGATGCTGAATATTGATTACTGCTTACCGGATACTGCTCACTGAGAAACACGGGCGATACCAGCGTAATATCCGGCAAATGATTTCCGCCGAGGTAGGGATCGTTGAGGATGACCACGTCGCCGGGGCGGAACGGGGCGCAGCGCTCGACGGCCGCCCGCACCGAGGCGGGCATCGCCCCCAAATGGACGGGGATGTGGGCCGCCTGGGCCAGCATCTCCGGCCGCTCGCCGCCCAGGAAGACGGCGCAACTGTAATCCAGCCGCTCCTTGATGTTGGGGCTGTAGGCCGTGCGGCCGAGCGTGACGCCCATCTCCTCGGCCACTGAGGCGAAGAGGTGGTTGAAGATGGAGAGGGTGGCGGCGTCCATTTTGTCAGTAGGTCGGTATTCAGTGTCCTGTTTCCAGTACTGAATCGCTAGTCACCAATCCCTAATCGCCAGTCTCACAGTCTCTTAGACTCCCTTTCCCGTTAACTCTTAAACACCGGCAAATTTCCCAATGCGATCACCCGAGACCAGTCATCATCCCCTTCAGTGAAGATCGCCGCGACTTGGGCGACTTCGCCTTCGGCCTTGATGACCAGCTTCTCCATGCCGTTGAGCGTGCTGCCGGTGCTGATGACGTCGTCGATGACGATGACGCGCTTGCCCTTGATGAGGGCGCGGTCTTTCTCGTCCAGGTAGAGCGTCTGAGGCGCGCCGGTGGTGATCGACACCGTCTCGGCGCTGATCGCCTCGCCCATGTAGCTCTTGTACGCCTTACGCATGACGACATAGGGCAGGCCCATCAGGGCGCTCATCTCGTAGATGAGGGGGATCGACTTGGCCTCGGCCGTCACCAGCACATCGGCGACCACGTCCTTCAGCCGCTCGGCCAGCGCGGCGGCCGACGCCTTCACCACGTAGGTATCGCCCAACATATTGAACACGGCGATACGCACGCCGGGGGCGACTTCGAAAAGCGGAAAGTGGCGCACTAACCCGGCCACCTCAACTGTGTACACATCTCTTTGAGTCATCGCGCGATTCCTCCTGCCCCGCGGCATAACCCGGCGTCCGCTGGAGCGATTTGGGGAGTGCCGGTAGAATGAAGTTTAGCGCAGGACAACACCCTGACAAGGAGTAAGCCATGAGAGCGATCGTCGTCCGGGGCGAGAAGGGGAACCCGCAGTTGGTATGGGAAGAGGTGGCCGGCGTGGCGTACGGGCCGGACGAGGTGCTGGTCGACGTGCGGGCCACGGCCGTCAACCGGGCCGACCTGTCGCAGGCGCGCGGCAACTACGCTCCGCCGCCCGGCGCCAGCGACATCCTGGGGCTGGAAGTGGCCGGGGTCATTCGCGAGGTCGGCGCGGCCGTGGCGGGCTGGGCGCCGGGGGATCGCGTCTGCGCCTTGCTGACCGGCGGCGGGTATGCCGAGCAGGTGGCTGTGCCGGCGGGGATGTTGCTGCGGTTGCCGGACGGCTGGTCGTTCGTGCAGGGCGCGGCCGTGCCCGAGGTGTGGTATACGGCCTATATCAACCTGTTTGACGAGGGCCAACTCAAGGCGGGCGAGACGGCGCTCATCCACGCCGGGGCCAGCGGGGTGGGCACGGCGGCCGTCCAGCTGGCTGTCGACGCCGGCGCGCGCGCCTTCGCCACGGCCGGCAGCGCCGGGAAGGTGGCGTATTGCGGTGAACTGGGCGCGACGGGGATCAACTACAAAGAGCAGGATTTCCTCGCCGAGGTCATGGCCGGGACGGCGGGGCAGGGGGTCGACGTCATCCTTGACCCTATCGGTGGCTCGTATCTGCCGCGCAACATCGAGGCGCTGCGTTTATTTGGCCGCCTGGTCAACATCGGCCTGCTCGGCGGCGCGAAGGGGGAGCTGGACATGGGCCAACTGCTCAGAAAGCGCCTTCGCATAGTCGGGTCGTTACTCCGCCCCCGTCCCCTCGAAGAGAAGATCGCCGTCACCCGCCGTTTCGCGGCCGAGGTCATGCCCAAGCTGGCTGACGGGCGGCTGCGGCCAATCATCGACACCACCTTCCCGATCACCGAGGCCCAGGCGGCGCATGAGTATGTGCGGGAGAATCGTAATATCGGCAAGGTGATTCTCGAGTTGTGAGCGCGACGCGGTCTCCTCCGCTTCCGCACCCTGATTCGTCATTCCTGTCTCCCAAGGGTATACTTTCCCGTTATGCGACTTTCAAGATCCTTCGGTAAAACATTGCGCGAGGCCCCGGCCGAGGCCGAGCTGATCAGCCATCAGTACCTGCTGCGCGCCAACTTCATCCGCCCGGCAGGCGCGGGGATTTACACCTTCATGCCCCTCGGCTACCGCGTCATCCGCAAGATATGGGACATCATGGCCGAGGAGATGGACGCCATCAACGGCCAGGAGATGTGGATGCCCAATCTGCACCCGGCCGCGCTGTGGCAGGCCACCGGCCGCTGGGACTACGTCGACGTGCTCTTCAAGCTGAAGGGCGCTGGCGAGCGTGAGTACGCTCTCTCGGCCACGCACGAGGAGATCGTCGTCGATCTGGCGCTGCGCGAGATCGAGAGCTACCGCGATCTGCCCAAAATGGTGTACCACATCAGCAAGAAGTTTCGCGACGAGCCCCGGCCGCGCGGCGGCCTGCTGCGGCTGCGCGAATTCATCATGAAGGATGCCTACAGCCTGGACCGCAATGAGGCGGCGCTGGACGAATACTACCCCGACATGGTGCAGGCGTATCACAACATCTTCGAGCGCTGCGGCGTCCAGACGATCGCCATCGATGCCGACGTGGGCGCGATGGGCGGCAAGGCGTCGCAGGAGTTCGTGCTGCCCCATCCGCTGGGCGAGGATTCGTTCATCGCCTGCAGCAACTGTGACTACGCGGCCAATGTCGAGGCGGCCGTCTTCGTGCGCGAAGGGGAGAAGCCGGCCGAGCTCGCGCCGCTGACCAAAGTGGAGACGCCCGACTGCAAGACGATCGAGCAGGTGGCGGCCTTCGTCGGCGTGCCCACCAGCCAGACGCTGAAGGCCGTCTTCTACTGGTGGCGGCCGCGCTTTGTCGAGACGCCGGGCGAGGGGCGGCTGGTGTTCGCCCTGGTGCGCGGCGACATGGACGTCAACGACACGAAGCTGGTCAACGCCATCGGCGGGGGCTTCTTGCGCACGGCCACCGACGCCGAAATCCGCTCAATCGACGCCGTTCCCGGCTACGCGTCCGGTATCGGCCTGACCCCGGCGCGGGACATGGAGTCGGCGGGCGTCATGATCGTCGCCGACGAGTCGATCGAGTACGGCGGCAACTACGTGGTCGGCGCCAACGAGGAGCCGTACCACTACACCGGCGCCAACGTCGGCCGCGACTTCTCCGTCAGCCGAATCGCCGACATTGCTGAGGCCGAGACCGGCTACAAGTGCGCCCAATGCGGCGGCCGAATCGAGTCGCGCCGCGCCATCGAGGCCGGGCACTGCTTCAAGCTGGGCACGCGCTATAGCCAGGCCGTCAACGCCACCTACCTCGACGACAAGGGGCAGGAGCAGCTCATCTTCATGGGCAGCTACGGCATCGGTCTGGACCGGCTGATGGCGATTATCGTCGAACTCCACCACGACAAGGACGGCATCATCTGGCCCGACAGCGTTGCCCCCTATCAGGTGCATCTCGTCCACATCGGCAAGGAAGGGGATGGCACGAAGGAGAAGGCCGAGGCGGTCTATGCCGACCTGAAGGCGGCCGGCGTCGAGGTGCTCTTCGACGATCGCGACGGCCTGGGCGCGGGCGTCAAGTTCAAGGACGCCGACCTGATGGGCATCCCGTGGCGCGTCACCATTTCCGCGCGCAGCCTGGAGCAGGGCGGCGCGGAAGTGAAACGGCGCAGCGAGAGCGAGCGGAGCGTCGTGGCGCTCGACGAAATCGCCGGCCGGTTCAGCGGGCATAATCATTAAACACGGATTGGACACGGATTTCACGAAAATCCGCTAAAATTTGAAGGCGACTCGATACCATCGAGTCGCCTTTTTGCTTTTGCGTCGTGGTTTCAGCAACGCCTGAGCGCGCCTGTTGCGAAAACTGTCACCCAAATCACATCTCCACAGTTTCAAAAACAACTGCAATCTCGAACAGCCCGCCGTATGATGCTCGACGTAACCGTTGACGCTTCGGCGACGGTTGAGCAGCCGCCGAGTCGTCAATCGGGGCGGAGCCGGAATGCATTGCGATTTCAATCATGACCGATTCTGGAGATAGCAGAAGATGAAAAAGGTATTGAAGTGGTTGGGAATTGTGTTGGGCGCACTCGTCGCGATCGTGTTGCTGGCCGTGGCGGGTATCTTCATCGTCAGCAACACGCGGATCAACAAGAACTATGACGTGGCTGTCCAACCGATAGCGATACCAAGCGACGCGGCAAGCATCGCCGAAGGGCAACGGTTGACGACGATTCGCGGTTGCAACGATTGTCATTCGGCCGACTTCGGCGGCAAGACGCTCATCGACGACCCGATGCTGGGCACGATCAACACCGCGAACCTGACGACCGGCGCGGGCAGCGCCACCGCCGGTTACACGTCCGAGGATTGGGATCGGGCCATTCGCCACGGCGTTGACCCCGAGGGCAAGGGCGTCGTGGTCATGCCCAGCAACGAGTTCGCCGTCCTCAGCGACGAGCAGTTGGGCCAGATCATTGCCTATCTGCAGACGGTGCCGCCCGTCGACCGGGAACAGCCCGAGCCGAAACTGGGGTTCATGGGGCGGGTGTTGTTTCTGACGGGGCAACTGCCGCTGCTGCCCGCCGACAGGATCGATCACTCAGTCAAGGCCCTGGCCACTGTCCCGCCGACCGCCTCGGTTGAGTATGGCGCCTATATGTCAACGACCTGCATCGGCTGCCACCAGCCCAATCTCGCCGGCGGCCCCGTCCCCGGCGCGCCCCCCGGTGCGCCGCTCTCGGCCAATCTGACGCCCGCCGGGCATCTGGCTGACTGGACGCTGGAGGAGTTCACCCACGCCCTGCGCAACGGCGTGACGCCGGAAGGCAAGGCGCTCGATCCGATGGTGATGCCCTGGACGATGACGCAGCACATGACCGACGTGGAGATCGAAGCGTTGTGGCTCTACTTGCAGGGCTTGCCGCCGGTGGCTTCGGCGCAGTAACTCGGCCGCTCGTCTGAGCAATCGTCACTGAATAGCAAAGGAGCGCGCGAGGGGAACACCCCTCGCGCGCTCCTATTAGTTGGCACAGCCGCGTGGAACACCCGTCAGCTAGCTCGTCGCCCGTGTATCGGCCAGATATTTGCTGATTAGCTCCGGCCGGTAGCGCATCAGCGCGAACGCACCGATGCCCACCAGTAAAATGGTGAGGATATTGACGAAGAAGGTCACGATGCGCCACATCGTTGTCTCGCTGTCGGGGAAGCCGAGGACGAGCGAGATGCCGAACCAGGCCGGGAAGGTGGCGAACTGGGCGGCCGCGGCCACGGCGATGAACTCGCGACGGCCGCTTTTATCAGCCATGTCCAGCCCGGCCACGAAGCCGACGACGAGCGAAATGGCGAAGTTGGAGTAGAGCGTGCCGAACTGGTCGTACTGCATCTGCCCGCCCATGATCGCCGCCACGATGACCCCGGCCAGGACGGTCAGCACCGTGCTGGTCGACATCGCCAACACTCCTTGCCGCGCCAGCCGCCACTCCCGCGTCAGCAGCCCGAATCCAATGGCCAAATCCTGGGCCAGAAACGGCGTGAAGAGAAAGGCGGCCATCATGGTGAGCATATCGCCGTCCATGAGCCCATAGGACAACAGCAGGGCCGACACGAACGCGCGGGTGACGTAGCTGATCGTGATATGGTTCTGCACCCACAAATCCTGCAGCACCGTAGGCGCTTCCAGTCGCATCGGCCGGCTGATCTTCTCCGGCGGCTCGCTGGAGACGATCGTCAGCAGTTCGTCAGAACTGACCGAGTAGTCGTTGGCATCGTAGAATGGCGCGGTCAGCAGCTTGTCGATAAACGCCCGCGCCTGCGGCACGCTGACTTCCATGTCGATCTGATCCCGCTCCTCGTTCGGTCCGTGAACGAAAACTGTGAAAGTGCTGACCTCTTTAATTCCCGCGTCGTGGGCCAGCTTCGCCACCTGCTTCGCCTTGCCCTTGGGGGCGATGACCTTGATCTCGTTCATGTGTCAATCTCCAATGCACACAACGCTGTTGAGCTTTTTTCAGTAGCATAGGACGTCCCACCACCCGCAACAATATACCGGCGATACATAATCCCACGCACGGCGCGGCCGCCGCTTAGCTGTGCACAGTCGCCGTTGAGCGGTTACAATGGCGAACCTTCGTCTTATCCACCGCCGGGCCCCGGCCACACCCAACCAAAGCGGCCGGGGAACCGCAACAACTGGGGAAGTACCAAATGAAACGACAAGCGTGGCATGAAATGACCCAAGACCTCGTCGCCGTCGCCATGGGGCGCAAGCATGCCGACACCGTCATCTGCAACGGCCGCTGGGTCAACGTCCACAGCGGCGAGATATTGCCCGGCACCGACGTGGCGATCACCGGCGGCCGCGTCGCCTACGTCGGCCCCGACGCCGGCCACTGCATCGGCCCGCAGACGCGGCTCATCGAGGCCAGGCAACGCTACCTCGTGCCCGGCCTGTGCGACGCCCACATGCACGTCGAGAGCGGCATGGTGACCGTCACCGAGTTCGCCCGCGCCGTCATCCCCCACGGCACGACGAGCATGTTCATCGACCCGCACGAGATCGCCAATGTGCTCGGCTTGCCCGGCGTGCGCCTGATGCACGACGAGGCGGCCACACTGCCGATCAACGTCTACGTACAGATGCCCAGCTGCGTCCCCAGCGCACCGGGGCTGGAGACGCCGGGCGCGTCCATCGGCCCCGAGGAAGTGGCCGAGGCGATGACCTGGCCGGGGATCATCGGCCTGGGGGAGATGATGAACTTCCCCGGTGTATTCATGGGTGACGACAAGATGCACGCCGAAATGGCGGCCACGACGCGTGCGGGCAAAGTCATCGGCGGTCACTACGCCTCGGCTGACCTCGGCCGCCCGTTCCACGGCTATGTGGCCGGCGGCCCGGCCGACGACCACGAGGGCACGCGGCTGGAAGACGCCGTCGCCCGCGTCCGGCAGGGCATGAAGGCGATGCTGCGCCTCGGCTCGGCCTGGTACGACGTGGCCACGCAGGTGCGGGCCATCACCGACATGGGCCTCGACAGCCGCAACTTCATCCTCTGCACCGACGACTCCCATTCCGGCACGCTGGTCAACGACGGGCACATGGACCGCGTCGTGCGCCACGCCATCGCCCAGGGGCTGCGG
>CAYNOL010000094.1:0-13742 GCA_964398825.1 uncultured Ardenticatenaceae bacterium | reverse complement strand
TCAGCTCGAAGCGCACCTGGTCGTTGCCCTTGCCGGTGCAGCCGTGGGCCACGGCGTCGGCCCCCTCGGCCTCGGCCACGGCCACCTGCCATTTGGCGATGAGCGGCCGCGCCACCGACGTGCCCAACAGATATTGGCGCTCGTAGACCGCCCCGGCCTGCATCATCGGAAACAGGAAATCCTTGGCGAACTCGTGGCGTAAATCCTCGATGATGACCTTGCTGGCCCCGCTGGCCAGCCCCTTCTCTTCCAGCCCCTCGAACTCGCCGTCACCCTGGCCGACATTGGCGCAAAAACAGATGACTTCGCAGCCGTAATTCTCGCGCAGCCAGGGGACGATGACTGACGTATCCAGTCCGCCCGAATAGGCCAGGACGACTTTCTCTACTTTGGGTTTCGACATTGCTCTTTCTCCTGCGATGGGTTGAATCAATGGTTGGGCTTGCACGGAGTGGGGTGTCAGGGGGATATACGGCCGCCGGATGCCGGTGGGCGGCGTTCGTTCGGCAATGGTCTGTGGGTGGGTCAAGTTTAGCACGACGGCTGTCTCGTCACAATTATCGATCAGCGGGCATTGGCTGCAGTCGCGCCATACCTTCTCGGGGAAGCGCTCCTTGTTGGTGATCGTGAAGCCGACGCGCTGGAAGAAATGGACGGCGCGGGTCAGCGCGAACAGCGTCTCGAAGTTACGCCGCCGCGCTTCCAGGATGAGCGCCTTCACTAGCGTGCTGCCCCAGCCGCCCCCCTTGGCCCGGTCGTGGACGGCCAGCGAACGCACCTCGGCCAGCGCCGTCGAGTAGGGGAACAGCGAGACGCAGGCCACGATGTCGCCGGCGTCGTCCTTGGCGATGAGCCAATCGTCGAGGGTGTCGCGAATTGAGGCGGCCGTGCGCGGCAGCAAATCGCCCCGCCGGGCATGCTCGTTAACCAATAGTAATATTCCCGCCACATCTTCCGGGCGTGCCGGCCGAATGTTCATAACACTCCCCCCTCTTCAGGGTAAAATCCCCTAAGTCTAACATAGCGTCTGCAGCCTCACAATGGGTGTTTAGCCGCCGTTTACTCTGATCGTCGAGCGATTTTTTGCGTTCCACGCGACTGTCCGATTACAATTTCGCCCACTTTTCACCGCGCCGTTTGAAGACCCATAGGAGTGAACATGAAAGCAACAGGTCGAGTGCAATGGGGTTGGGGATGGCTCGTCGTTTTCGCTGCGTTGGTGGTTGTGGGCTGCACAGTCGTGTCCGGCGGCGTCGGCGGGTTGGTGGAGCCGGAAGCGGAGAGCAGCGGGGCCCATCCTGGTGAGACGCATGAAGTCACTTGCGATCCGGCCGCCGTCCCGCTGCCGCAGCAGGCCGAGGCCACAGTCCGCTTCGTCAACGCCAGCGGCCACGAGATGACCGTCCACCGGCGGGACGACACCCAATCACCGCCGCAACTCGTCGAGCACGCCGTGGTCGCAGATGGGGAGCACGTTGACCGGGAGACGTTCGCGGGCCACGTGTGGGTGCTGGAAGACCACGACGGCTTCACGATGGAGTATGTCGTATCGGCCGAGGTTCAGCAATGCGCCACGCTCCACCACTGGACATACGAGGGGGAGACCGGCCCCGATAATTGGGCTGAGCTGCGCGAGGAGTTCGAAGCGTGCTCGGCCGGGGCCCGGCAGTCGCCCATTGAGCTGGGCGGCGCGGGGTTGTCCGATCTGGAGAACATCGTCTTCGAGTACGGCGAGGCGTCGGTGCGGCTGCTCAACAATGGTCACACCATTCAGGCCGACGGGATCACAAACAATCACATCGTCCTCTCCGGCGTCATCTATCCGCTGGTGCAATTCCACTTCCACGCCCCCAGCGAGCACGTCGAGGCCGGGGTGCAATATCCGCTGGAGATGCACCTCGTCCACCGGCTGGACAGCGGGGAGCTGGCCGTCGTCGGTGTCTTCATCGCCGAGGGGGCGGAGAATCGCGCCTTCGGGCCGGTGTGGGATCGCCTGGTGGACGCTGCGTCCCCGGCCGTGGAGACCGGCGCGATGATCGACCTCGCCCAACTGCTCCCGGCCAAGCGGCAATTCTACACCTACGTCGGCTCGTTGACGACGCCGGCGTGCAGCGAAGGGGTCAGGTGGCTGGTGATGAATGAGCCGGTCGAGATGTCGGCCGAGCAAATCGCCGCCTTCACCGACATCTTCTCCGGCAACAACCGGCCGTTGCAGGAGTTGGAAGCGCGCGAAGTGGTACTTGACGGGACGCCCTAGAGACACCGGCGCAAGGCATAAAAAAGAGATGACGGGGGCTGCCCGTCATCTCTACCAACCTGATTAATCTCACTACCTTCTAGCTGAGGGACGTGGATTCGAACCACGACTCACGGAGTCAGAGTCCGTTGTTCTGCCGTTAAACTATCCCTCAATGTTGCCGAATTATAGCACCGGGGTGGCCGGCGGGCAACCTTATTAAGGTTTTTCGGAGTCGCTCAACGCGCTATTTCGGCGCGGCGGCCAGCAGGTTCGGCAGGTGGTCAGCGTAGTGTAGATAGGTGTTCTCGGCGATCCAGTTGTAGAAGGGTTGCCCCTCGCACCAGGCGAAGCGATCGGGGTCGAAGAGGTCGGCTTCGGGCGCCGTTTCGGCCACGTTGAGCAACTCCAGGTACGCCTCGCGCTCGTTCACCTGCACAATCCCCAGCGGCAGGAGCTGGTTCTCCTCGTACACGTGAGTGTTGAGTTCGTCCAGCGACTTCGCGCCTACTGTGTCCTTGGGCTCGTCTCCCGCGGCCAGCGTCTCATACAGCGAGACGATGCGCTTTTCCCAAAAGCAGATGTGAGCCAGCACGTCCTTCACAGACCAGCCGTTTTCCAGCAGCGGCTTGGCGAGATCGTGCTTGTCGAACAGGTTAACGGCCGCGTCGAATTCAGCGCGGCCGGCTTTTATGCGGTTGAGTAGTTCCGAACGATCCATGTATTCTCTCCGTAGCTCCTCAGGGTTTTCGAGCGAGTTCGAACTTCAGACGCGGTACTGGAACACAATTATACAGCACGCGGCCACACGCGATCGTAGCGCAGATTACAGCGGTCGATATCCCCTGTGGTAAAATGGACGTTTGTCTAGAATAAGGAGACGGCAACCCCGCTTGCCCACCGCTATGAATATCTCGCTTGCATCCACTCGAGGCAGGCTCGTCCCGGCCGAACATCGCCGGAACTTCAATCATCTGATCCTCGACATCGCCTGGTTCGGCGTGCTCAACGGCAGCGCAATCGCCTTCGTAGCCGTCTACGCCACGCGCCTGGGGGCCAGCGCCTTCCAGCTGGGACTGCTCAACGCCAGTCCGGCTATCATCAACCTGATGTTCGCGCTGCCGGCCGGGCGGTGGTTGCAGGGCCAGCCCATCAGCCGGGCGGCCTTCTTCTCGTCCATCGCCCATCGCTGGTTCTACCTGATCTGGATCTTCCTGCCGTTCTTCTTCGTGCCCGCGCAGCAGGTGTGGTTGCTGGTGCTGCTGACGGTGCTGATGAGCGTCCCCGGCACGGCGTTGGCCATCGGCTTCAACGGCCTGTTCGCCGCGGCCGTGCCGCCGGACTGGCGGGCGCAGATCGTCGGCGTGCGCAACGCCGCTTACGCCCTGACGTCGGTCGTCGTCACGCTGATTTGCGGCCGTCTGCTCGATACTGTCCCCTTCCCGCAAGGGTACCAGCTCGTCTTCCTCATTGGCTTCATCGGCGCGGCCATGAGCTCGCTGCACTTGTGGTTCGTGCGCCCGGCCGACGAGCATCGCAAGCCGGCCAACGGCAAGAGCTTGGGAGATTGGGCACAACCCGGCGCGATGAGCATGTGGCAGGGCTTGCGCACCACCGTCGGCCTGCGCTTCCTGCTGCGCCAAAAGCCCCTCAGCAGCCGCTGGTTCAATCCGATCAAGGATCAGAAGTACAAAACGGTGCTGCTGCTGGTCTTCGCCATGCACCTGACGCTCTACCTCGGCGCGCCGCTGTTCCCGCTCTTCCTGGTGCGCCAGCTGCAGATGAGCGATCAGATCATCGGCCTGGGCAACAGCGTCTTCTATGTCGCCCTCTTTCTGGCTTCGACGCGATTGAACGGGGTCACGAAGCGCTTCGGCCACAAGCAGACTATGGCCCTGGGTATCATGATCATCAGCCTCTACCCCGGCCTGCTCTCTTTGGCCGACGGCGCAACGCTCTACCTTTTAGCGTCAGTTATGGGCGGGACAGGGTGGGCATTGGCCGGCGGGGCAGTGGGGAATTTCGTGCTGGAGAAGACGCCCGACGACAGTCGCCCGGCTTACCTGGCATGGTATAACATGTCGCTGCAGGCGGGTATTCTAATCGGCTCGCTCATCGCCCCCGTCCTGTCGGGTTGGTGGGGGTTGACGATCGGGCTGGCATTCGCGGCCGCCTGTCGCTTCATCACCGGTCTGGCGATGTGGCGAACGAAAGGTTAGTCGCGGCGCTCTTCGCTCGTACTCAGCACCCTTCCGGAAGGCGACTAAAGTCGCGACTACAAGCGAAGAAATCTAGCGCACGACCAGAATCGCCCGATCCACATCGAGCACCAGCTCATGGGCCAGGTCATCGAGCAGGAAGCGCGGCAACCCCTCGTCCCGGTGCGCGCCGATGACCACCAAGTCGTAGTCGTCAGAGCGGGCCTCGGTGACGATCTCATCCACCACCAGGCCGTGGCGCACCTTGGCGTGCAGTCGCAAGTCCATCTCTTTCAGGTAGGTCAGATCTTGCAACAGCATCGTCCCCTCGGGCGTGCGGGCCTCCATGAGCTGCTCAGCCGTGAAATACAAATCTTCGCCCCTCACGCCCGGCGCGGCGCTGATTTGCGACATCACGTGCAGCACGGTGACGTCGGAGGCGCTCCTTAGAATCTCCGGCAGGCGCTTGCGGAACTGCTGGAGCAGCGTCGGCGAGTGGGCGCCGCTGTCACAGATGAGGATGCGATCGATCGGTCGGGCCTCGCGCTTGGCGATGAACACCGGCATCGTCGTGCGGGCCACGACCTTCTGCGTCACCAGGCCGCGAATGCGCGTCAGCAGCGGCCGGGATTGGCGCTGGCCCATGATGATGACGTCATATTCCCCCGACTCCCCCTCGCGGACGATCTCTTCCCACGCCTGGCCGACCCGCGTCTTGTATTTCACGGAATCGAAGATCGGATCCAGCAGCCGGGCGGCATGGGCCAGGATCTCATCCCCTTCCTTTTGTTCGGCCGGGTTTTTGATGACGGTCAGGACTGTCGGGCTGACCGTGATGCTTTGGGCCAGCAACATCAATTGACGAATGGCGATTTCTGATTGCCCTGGTCCTCCAGTGGCGAGCAAGACGCGCATAATCTCTAACACTCCTGACTCTAGTGCTGGAAGGACATAGTACCTCCAGCCTAGGCAATTTTACACCATTACCCGATTCCGGGTGAATCGGATTAGCTCCCCGGGCGAACGGCTCAGCGGCCGCTCACCTATCTAAACGAACATCATGATCAGCGGAATGGCGAATATCGTGATCATGAAAATGGCCAAATTACGATTTCGGCGTGTCACCCAACCGACGAAGCGCAACGAGAAGCGCTCATACGCCTTATAAGCTACCAGCAGGATGATGAGGGCGGACAAGGCCACGCCGAGCATTTCAGCCAGCACAACGGAGACGGCATCGTGGTTGTTGAGCAACACGGCCGCCAGCAACGTGTCGATGAAGGTTGTGATGTTGGCGCCCATGATGTAGGGGATGACGTTCTCGCGCCGCACGAAGCCCCGGTGGCTGAGTGGGACGAGGATGCTGAGTGAGACGCTGACCGACATCGACACCAGCGTGACGGCCGAGCCGAGCAGGAACATGATGATCGGCTGATAGACCAGCCGGGACATGCGGCCGACCTGGCTCTCCTTGATAGTCATCTCGGGCAGACATTTATCGAACAGATTGAAGGTCAACAAAATCAAGCCCAGGCCGACAAGGAATAGCGCCCACTCCGGCAGAATGCCCTGTAAAAAGTGGGAGATGGGGTCGAAGATCAAGTCAGTGATGGCTACCAGCGCCACCCCATCACCGAAGTCAAAGCGGCTCAGCACCCCCGACGACAACAAGTAGACCCCGATCGCCAGCGAACCGACCTGCAACGTGCCGGTAACGGTGAAGGAGAGAAGACCCATACTCAGGCTGGTCGACCGATTGCGACCGCGCAGGACGTAGATGAAGCCGATAAACAGGATGATGAAGCTCGCGCCCATGCGGCTGCCGATGATCATCGTGAACGTCTGGACGGCGTCGATGATGCCTGCGTCGAGGAACGTCAGGGCCGACGCAGCCACCGGCGAGCCGCTCATGACCGCGTAGGCGAAGAACCAGCCGAAGCCAAGCGTATTAGCGGCGTTTTCCAGTCTGAATCGATTCTCTACAACGGGAGCCAGGCCGCGGGCGCCGTCCTTCATTAAGGTTAAAGCGAGAATGAAGAGAAAAAGGCTGACGATAAACAGCCCGATTTTGGGCCATGAAATACGTTGCCAGAGGCTCTTTTCCGGCCCTTCGGCCGCGGGTTCAACGTTGAGCTCCGATGCCGGCAACCCATTAAAATCAGTGACCACTGTCGTGCGATCACTGTCGCGAAGATCATTCGTCATATCGACGTCCTTAAAGTTTTGCAGTCATGTAGAACTGCTGGCGGTTTTCAATATGATGGCCCCGTGTAACCCTACGTTGTTGAACTTACGATACGGCTGTCGAGTCGGCTCTCAATACGGAGGCAGCAGGCCGGATAGTACCACAGTAACCGTGGGGCGGGAATATTATCCACATTGTCCGATACTTTGCTCATAAAGAGCGAAAATAAAAAAGCGAGCCGGTGAAGGCTCGCTTTTTTATCTATATAGTGCTCAAGAGCGCGTGTCTACTTCGTAGCGTTGGGGATTATCCCGCACCGCTGGCCCCGCCGCCGGCGGCCGCGGCACCCGCGCCGGCCGCGCCTGTCGCCGCCGCCGCCCCGCCGGAGTTGGACGCGGCGCTGATGACGGCGATAAACGCCGCCATTTCGGCGCCGCTCGCCTGGGCCGCGCGGAAATAGGGTGGGAGCGTGTCGTACCCCTTCTTGGATTGATCCTTCACCCACGACTCGGCCACGCCGTAGGCCGTCGCGTAGGGCAGGTAGGCCAGATAGTAGCTTGAATCGGGCAGGGTTGCCTTCCCCTTGGCCGTGTCCTTCAACATCTTGCGGAACGGTTCGAAGGCGGCGGCGTAGCGGTGGCCCTTGTCCGACAACAGGGAGAGGGC
Organism: uncultured Ardenticatenaceae bacterium; assembly: GCA_964398825.1. Lineage (GTDB taxonomy): Bacteria > Chloroflexota > Anaerolineae > Promineifilales > Promineifilaceae > Promineifilum. Next base: position 6,457 of record CAYNOL010000094.1, on the reverse strand, counting down.
CACGCCGATCATGACTGTGATGAAGCCCAACACGCCGACGAAAGCAATCGTGACCAGCGGCCACATGCCGAACTGCTCATCCAGCAGGAACCCGGCGATCATCAGCGGAATGACCGCCAGCATCAGCAGCACGCCCCAGATGTAGAAACGCTTCTGTCGCTTCTTGGCCGCTTCGTCGATGTATCCTTCGCGCTCCATTTCCTCGTCGAGCGTCTCCGTGAACTTCTTCCAACGGGACGTGGTGACTCGTTTGCCGATGTCGGACAGGGCGACAACGTCATACGGGTTGCCGTGCTTGTCGGTGAAGAGCAAGTCGATGAGAGCTTGCTCGTGGGGCCGCGGGTTGGGCAGCTCTTTCAGCAGCGTCGCCTCGAACTGAGCCGAGCGCAGCAGCGATTTGTCGGCCGTCTGCTCGATCTCCACGTACCCCCGCCCAGCGAGATCAAACAGCGTGGCCAGCGCCAGATTCCAGCTCACCGTCGGGTTGGCCAGATAGCCAGCGTGGGCCGGCGGCAGGTCGAATGGCGGCTTGTAGACGTGGGTGCTGGCTTTGGGCACGGAGCGCAGGTACGGCCCGGCGGCGCGGAATGCCAGCAGCAAGCCCCCGGCCGCCACCAGCGCGCCCAGCGCAAACCAGATCCACGCCCGGCTGTTCTGCGCTTCCTGCCGCAGCTGCCATTGGGGCGTCGTCGTGAATAGCGTGCCCGGCACGAAGGAGAGGCGGGTCACCAGCGGGTCCTCGGGCGACAGATCGGCGGCCGAGAAGGTGACGCTGCTCGGTGTCTGCTCGATGCGCCAATCCGGTCCGCCGCTGGTCAGAACTTCCGGTGGGCCGCTCAACTGCGCCGACGAGGGGAAGTTGAAGCGGACTTCGCTGGCGCCGATGGTGTACTCATATTCGTCGGGCAGCGCCTGCCAGTCGAGCCGGTCGGCCGTCTCGCCTCGCGCGGCGACACCCAGCGCCTCATACGTCAGCGTGAAGGTCTGCGCGGTATCGGCCGTGGGCGGCAGATGCCAGGTGACGACGATCGGGTCATTGCCGCTGATCTCCACCTGGCCGGGGCCATTCCCCTGCGGCCAGACTGTGCCGTCGACGCCGGCCGAGACGACGGTGAGGCCGTCAGTGTGGTCGGTGGGGAGCTCGCGGAACACGTAGGTGAACGGGCCGCCCGCAAAGCGGAAGGTGACGTTTTCCTCTACCAGCAGGGAGCCGTCGGGCCGGACGTCTACCTCAACGTCGAATCGATCGGCCCCGTATGATCGGCCGCTTTGGGCGGCGATCGAGAAGGTCAGTAGCAGTAAGAACAGGCCTAAACCTAACTTGCGTTTCATCCGACTGTCTCCTGTGGACTAGATGCCTGACGGGAGAACGCGGAAAGGCCCCGAGTAGCGATAGGACAGCTCGCGCCCTGTGTCAGGCCCGGAATCAATGGTTAACGAACTGAGTAATGGTGTTCTACTTAATAGTACGTGATGAGAGGCGGATGAGTTGCGCCGGGAGCGCCACGCGTGGGAGACGGCCGCGCGGCGCTCGCGTGGTGGGTTGGGTCAACGGCGGTTCAGGCAGGCCCGCGCGGCGTTGTAGCCCGGTGCGCCGGTGACGCCGCCGCCGGGGTGGGCGCTTGCGCCACAGAGGTACAGGTTGCGGATCGGCGTCTCGTAGCGGCTCCATTCGGGGATGGGCCGCATGACCAGCACCTGATCCAGCCCCATTTGCCCCTGGTAGATGCTGCCTTCAGTCAGCCCGTACTCTCGCTCCAGATCGAGCGGTGTGGTGAGCCGGCTGTGGACGATTAGCTGCCGAACGCCCGGCGCGACGCCTTCCAGCGCAGCGAGCACCGACTCGCGGAACGGCTCGGCCGCCCCGGCCCAATCGCTGTCGCGCAGGGCGTAGGGCGCAAACTGGATAGTGACGGTCATCACATGTTCGCCGTTATTGGCTTTGTCGTGGAGGGTGGGGATAAACATCTCCAGATATGGCTGCTCGGAGTAGCGGCCGTATTTCGACGCGTCATACGCCTTCTCCAGATAGTCGAGGCTGGGGCTAAGGCGAATTCGGCCACCCAACTGGGCCTTGTCCGACAGCCCGACAAAGGCCGGCAGCCCTCGCAGCACCAGATTGAGCCGGGCCGTGACGCCGCGATAGATGATGTTGCGCACATGGCGCATTACGTCCGGCTCAAGGTGTTGCGGCCCGGCCAGACCGAACAGCGTCCGGCGCGCGTCGGCGTTGCTCAGCACAGCCCCGGCGCGCACTTCCTCGCCCGACGCCAGCGCCACGCCGACGGCCGCGCCCTCTTCCACGAGGATCCGCGCCACGCCCGCGCCGGTGCGAATCGTCGCCCCGTTGGCTCTGGCGGCGGCGGCCAACGCCTCCGACAGGCAGCCGATGCCGCCGCGCACAAAGCGGTGGTTCAGCAGCCCGCCCAGGCTCTGGTAGAGGAGCATCAACGTCGTGCCCGCGCTGCGCGGGCCGAGCGCCGCGCCGATGATGGCCGAGCCGCCCAACGCTCCCTTCAGCGCGTCGCTCTCGAACCATTCGTCCAGATACGCCTGCGCGGCCATGGGCAGCACGCGGAACAGCTCCATCATATCATCGCCGCCTTGCCGCCGAATCCGCAGCGCCAGCGGCCCCCAGGCCATCAGGTCGCCGCCGCTCAGCCCGCCCAGATCGGGCGGCGGCAGCAGCAACATGCCGCGCAGCACAGTGGCGAAGCGCTCTACCTGCTGCCGGAAGGCGGGCCAGCGCGCCGCGTCCGTCTGGCTGAAGCGGGCGATCTCGGCCGTCGTCCGCGCCTCGTCGCGCCAGATGGTCAGCGCGCGGCCGTCGGGCTGGGGGGCGAAGAGCAGCGCGTCGCTTTCATAGAACTCAAGCCCGTGCTGCGCCAGCTTCAGCTTCTGGACGATCTCCTCCTGGAACAGCGACGCGTCGACGGCCCCCGTGTCGAGGCGGTGGCCGGGGAAAACCTCTTCCGTGGCCGCCGCGCCGCCAAGCACACCCCGCTTCTCCAGTACCAGCACGCGCTTGCCGGCCGCGGCCAACGTCGCCGCGGCTACCAGCCCGTTGTGCCCCGCGCCGATCACGATGGCGTCATATTGATTACTCATGGGCCTCGCCCTCCCTGGCTGAAAATCGTTGGTTGGTGTGGTACAGGTCGCTCATCCGACGTCCTTCAGCGCCTCCAGCGCCCCCAGCCGCCCCGGCGCGCCCATGATGCCGCCGCCCGGGTGCGTGCCCGATCCGCACTGGTAATATCCCTTGATCGGCGTGCGGTACTTGGCGTAGCCCGCCGCGGGGCGCAGGAAGAAGAGCTGTGACAGGTTCAGCTCGCCGTGGAAGATGTTGCCCTGGGTGATGCCGGTGACGCGCTCCACATCCACCGGCGTCAGCACCTGCCGGTGGAGGATGATTTGCTTGATGTCGGGGAAGGCTCGCTCCAGCGTGTTCACCACCGCATCGCCGAACGCCTCGCGCTTCTCGTCCGTCCACTCGCCATCGGCCAGCTTATAGGGCGCGTACTGGACGAAGCAGGACATGACGTGCTTGCCCGGCGGGGCCATGTAGGGGTCGATCATCGACGGGATGATGACGTCGACGTAGGGCTCGCGCGAGAAGTTGCCGTACTTGGCGTCGTCGTAGGCCCGTTCGATGTAATCGAGGTCGGGGCTCATCGAGATCGCACCGGCCAGATGGCGGCCGAAACCCGGCCGGCAGGCCAACTCCGGCGCGCGGTCGAGCGCCAGATTGACCTTGCCCGACGAGCCGTAGGTCTGGAAGCGACGCACGGCGCTCACCAGATCGTCGGGCAGCGCCGCAGGGTCGACGAGCCGGAGGAAGGTCTGCTTGGGGTCGAGGCTGGACATCACCAGTGGAGCGCGAATCTCGTCGCCGTTTTCCAGCACCACGCCATAGGCGCGGCCGTTGCGCTCCAGCACCTGGGCCACGCCCGCGTTGCAGCGCACCTCGGCCCCCTGGGCCTGGGCCGCGCGGGAGAGCACCTCGGCCAGGCCGCCCGTGCCTCCCTTGTGGAAGCCCCACGCCCGGTACGCCCCGTCGATCTCACCCATGTAGTGGTGGAGCAGGACGTAGGCCGTGCCCGGGGATCGCGGGCCGAGGAAGGTGCCGATGATACCGCTGGCCGAGAGAGTGGCCTTCAGCGGCTCCGACTCGAACCATTGCTCGACGAAATCGGCCGCGCTCATCGTCATCAGCTTGGCCAGCACATAGAGTTGATCTTGGCTGAGGCCGAGGAAGTGGCGGGCCATGTCGAGCAGCCCCAGCATATCTTTGGGGCTCAGCGCCGTCGGGTCAGGGGGGATGACGTTCAGGATGTAGCGCACGGCCTTGGCCATGAAGTACATGTAGCGGGCGTACTCGTCGTAGGCGTCGGCGTCGCGCTGGGAGAAGCGGGCGATGTTGCGCAGCGTCTGGTAATGGTCGCCGTCGCGGTAGAGACCGTCGCGGCCGTCGTAGGTGGGCGTCAACGTGCTCTCCAGCGGCAGGATCGTCAGCCCGTGGGCCGGAAGATTCAACTCGCGGATGATCTCCGGCCGAAAGAGACTGACTACGTAGGAGAACACCGTGAACTTGAAGCCGGGATAGATCTCCTCGGTGACCGACGCGCCGCCCACGAGATGCCGCTTCTCCAGCACCAGCGTCTTCTTCCCCGCCCGCGCCAGATACGCGGCCGCCACCAACCCATTGTGCCCGCCGCCGATAACGATTGCATCGTACTGTTTGTTCATAAATAAATCTCTGCAGAAGGACTAGAGACTGACCTACTGACCTGCTGAAAACTGATTACTGCCCAGTCTCCTAATCTCCAATCCCCAATCCCTTCTTCCGCTCCGGCTCAAAAAACGGCGTCGGCACGATCGTCGCCGGGCACAGCATCCGCTTGAACTCGACGGTGACTTCGACGTCCACCTGGTCGCCCATCTTGGCAAAGGGGCTCAGGATCGTGCCGATGCCGATGTATTGCTTCAGGATGGGTGAGAAGGTATGGCTGGTGATCTGGCCGATGTGGTGGCCGGCGTTGCCCGACTCGTAGACCGGCACGGCCGAGCGCGACGCCCGCCCCGCCACGCGCGGCGGCAAATCTTCCGCGGCGAATAGCCGCTCCAGCGCGTTCCAATCATATTGGACGCCGACGAAGCCCCATGCCGACCCCTTCTCCCGCTCGGCCATCAGCGCCCGGCGGCCGATGAACTCCCCCTTGTTCGGCGACACAGCCCAACCCAACCCGATCTCGTAGGGCGATGACTTCTGGCTCTCGATGACGGCGTGGTGGCTGGAGACGTAATCGACGGCCAGCATGATCAGCCCCGCCTCGACGCGGGCAATGTCCAGCGCGATGATCCCCGCCGGCAGCACGCCGTACCCCGCGCCGACGTCGACGAGGCAATCCCACAGCCGCTCGGCGTGTTCCGGCCGAACCCACAGCTCGTACCCCAGGTCGCCGGTGTAGCCGGTGCGCGTCACGGTGACCGGGAAGCCGTCGACTGTGCCGTGCGCCAGGTGGAAGTAGCGCAGACGGCCGAAGTCGATGCCCCCCACGACGCGCTCCAGCACAGCGCGGCTGAGCGGCCCCTGGACAGCCAGCGCCGCCAGATCGTCGGTGACGTTGGTCACGCGCGCGTCCAGCCCGTAGCCGACATCCTGGAACCAACGGCCGCTCGGGTCGGCCGAGGTGATGCGAAAGTGGTTGACGTCGAGCCGCGAGACGGTGCCATCGTCGATGACCTTGCCGTGGGAGTCGCACCACGGCGTGTAATACACCTGGCCGACGCGCTGCCGGGTGACGTCGCGCGTGATGACGCGGTCGACGAGCCGCTCGGCGTCCGGCCCGGTCACTTCGTACTTGTAGAGGGGGGAGACGTCGATCAATGCCGCGCTGTTGCGAATGGCGTAATACTCGCGGTCGTGGGACATCTCGTAAATGCCCGCCGACAGAAAGCCGGACCAGTTGCGCCACTCGTAGCTCTCGCAGGCGGCCGACGTCCGGCTATGAAACGGTGTCGGTAGCGGCATACAGGAACCTCCAATGCATTTGATCAAACGAAGAATTGGCTACGAAACAAATGGTTGAAACGAATTTTGCTGAATGCAGATGGCAATCCGTTTTCTCCGTCCTGATCCGTACCCACACTTTATCTTTTTTGAATCATTCCTCAGTGGCCGAAAGCGTTTACCCTGGAAGGAGGGTCTTCATACGATTGTACATGAAGCGGGTGGCCCGCAGCGGATTGAGGCGGTAGAGAATGTTCATCATCTTGGCATCGTTGCCGACGTAGACCTGGAAGGCGTCACGCTCCATGCCGCGGATGATGGTGTCGGCCGCATCCTCGGCTGAGGTCATCGGGAAGCTCTCCGCCGTCTCGGCCGACATGCCCGACGGCATTTCGATGCCCGACGTCGTGGAGATGTTGGTGGCGATGGCGCCGGGGAAGACCACCG
>CAYNOL010000093.1:0-13743 GCA_964398825.1 uncultured Ardenticatenaceae bacterium | reverse complement strand
CTCCCTGTTGCGCGTGGGCATCAAGAACCACGACAACGGCAAGCTCAACCCCAAGGCCCAATTCCAGTCGCGCATCGCCGATCTGATGGCCGGGCGCATCGCCAAGGCGCAACAGCGCGGCCTGCCCGTGCCCAACTGGCAGACCGAGATGGATTTCCTCCACGACAACGGAGCCAACCCGTACATCGCCTGGCCACTGCGGCTGTTCGACTGCTCGCCGGTCACCGACGGCGCGTCATCGATTCTGCTCGTCGGCGAGGAGCTGGCCAAGCAGTTCACCGACGACCCGATCTACGTCATCGGCAGCGGGCAGGCCAGCGACGCGGCCGCGCTCCACGACCGGGCGGAGCTGACCAGCATCCGCGCCGCGCAAGTCGCCTCTCGCCAGGCATACGAAATGGCCGGGGTATCGCCCGAGGACGTGAAGATCGCCGAAGTCCACGACTGTTTCACCATTGCCGAGATCATCGCCACCGAAGACCTGGGTTTCTTCGCGCCGGGCACGGGGCACGAAGCGGCCGAGGAAGGGGTGACCACCCGCCACGGCCCCAAGCCGGTCAACACCTCCGGCGGCCTCAAGTCGAAGGGGCACCCCGTCGGCGCGTCGGGCGCGGCCCAAGCCGTCGAGGTGTGGAAGCAGATGCGCGGCCAGGCGGGCGAGCGGCAAGTCGACCGCGACGTCGACGTGGCCCTGACCCACAACGTGGGCGGCACAGGCCAGACGTGCGTGGTCCATATCTACGAGCGGAGATAGGAGAGGCGGACATGACCGAAGCAACATCTGTCGAGCGGCCGTTCACCGCCGCGTCGTTTCAGGCTTACATGAACGAAGGCAAGCTGATGGGCTCGCGCAACCGGGAGACAGGCGAGGTGTTCGTGCCGCCGCGGCCGATCGACCCGCGCACCCACGGCGACGATATGGAGTGGGTCGAGCTATCGGGCCGGGGCACGCTGGCCGCCTTCACGTCGGTCTACATCGGCACGTCGGCGATGATCGACGCCGGGTATGACCGCAGCAAGCCATACGTGGCCGGGATCGTCGAGCTGGAAGAGGGACCGCGCATCAGTGCGCAACTGCTCGGTGTCGACGGCACCGCACCGGACATCAACTGGATCGGCCGTTCGCTGCGCGCCACCTTCGTCGAGCGCGGCGAGGGGGACAAGCGGCGGGCTTATTTGGCGTTTGAGGCAGAAGAATAGGAAACATTTGCGATTAGAGACCTAGCCACAGGCGTAGGGACGAATCCAGGTTTGTCTGATCCTCGACCGCTAGCGAACCGATCACGCGGGCGATCAACGATCCATTGATTGTATAGACACCACGTTTGGCGGCAGTCGGCACGTTGAGGCCGGCTGCCTGCCACTCTTTCAGTAGGAATTCCCCCGGCAAAAGCCGCCCTATCCGGCTGGTAAGGGCGATAATGATGAAGTCGCTGGATGGGTGTTCAGCGCTGACAATAACGACCGGCCTGACTTTGCTCCCTGATGGTCGGAAAATGGATAGCGAACAAGTACGACATCATGCCGCGAGAAGCTCGGCATAGACATCATCCTCCTGATTGTCCCAGCTCGCATCCAAAGAACTTGCAGATGCTTTCATCCAAAAACCATCCTCGTCGTCATTCAGCAGTGTGACTAGCACCCGCTGTCCGTCCTGGAGTTCAATCGGTTCGTCGGGTAATATTTTTCCGTCTTTCACCACAGCCCAGATTGTATTCATCATAGCCACTACCTCAGATATGAGTGTATCGACAGTATACCATACAGGTGAAATCAACTGCCCGTGTTCATTTAAATCCAATGCAATTTCTCCTTTGTGACATCTCCCTTACAGATCAACAGCGGATCATCTGTTAAACTACCCTCGTGACTTTAACCACAACTGCCAATCGGCGCGCCATCCCAGCGCTCATCGGCGGCGCGTTAGGGCTGGCCCTCAGCGCGGCGACGCTCTACCTGCGCCTGAGCGGACAACTCGGCGCGCCGCAGAATGTCACGGACCTGGCCAACAACATCGCCTATCCGCTGTTGGGTGCGTCGATGAGCGCCGTCGGCGCGTATCTGTCGCTGCGAAAGCCCGACAATCTGGTCTGTTGGCTCACGCTGGCCGGCGGTGCGGCCGTCGCCCTCGATAGTTTCGTCCAGCTATTCCCCGACCATTGGGCCAACGGATGGGCGTGGCTGCTGCCCTATGGTGTGCTGGCGTTGCTGCTCCTCTACTATCCGACAGGCCGGCTGCTCTCCCCGCGCTGGCGGTGGGTGTCCTGGTCGATCGTCATTTTCTTACTGGGGTTCATTGGCTGGCTGGCGTACCGGAGTGTAGCCGGCGCCACTGACTACCGCTTCCTGGAGATGCCCGGCCCTTTCGGCATGCAGCACATTTGGGTCTACCTGATGAGCGGGGTGGCGGTTATGCTGGCCGTCTCGCTGCTGGCTCTTGGCTTGCGTTTTTTCCGGGCGCGGGGCGAGGTGCGGCAGCAGATCAAATGGCTGCTGCTCGTCGCCGCGCTGCTGGTCGTCACGTTTCTCGTTGACCAGCTATTTCATTCTCAACTCAGCTTGCTGCTCGACAATCTGGCCGCGCTGTGCATCCCCATCGTCCTCGCCATCGCCATTTTGCGCTATCGCCTGTTCGACATCGACGTCATCATCCGCCGGACGACGAGCTACGCCGTCATCACCAGCCTGCTGGCGCTCATCTACTTCAGCAGCGTCTTTCTGATACAGCAGCTGTTGGCGCCGATCACCGGCCAGTCGGACGCGGCCGTCGTGCTTTCCACCCTGCTCATCGCCGTGGTCTTCCTGCCCGTTCGACGGCTCGTGCAGAGCGCCGTCGATCGCCGCTTCAACCGCCGACGTTACGACGCCGAGAGGACGCTTGAGGCGTTTGCCGCTACCGTCCGCAACGAGACGGACCTGGACGCGCTGACGACCGAACTGCTGGGCGTCATCCAGCAGACGATGGAGCCGGAGACGATGAGCATCTGGCTGCGCGAGCGGGACTCATAGCAGCAGGCTAACTTTGTCTCCTACGCGGAGCGTCCCCGTCCGCTCCACCGAGGCGTAGACGCCGGCGCAACTGTCGCGCGTCTGGGCCACTGTCTTCAGCACGCGGGCGTCACGCTCGGCCGTCTGCGGGTCGATGTTGATCATCACGCAGCGGACGATGCGCCGGATGAGGCGCACGCGCGGCCCCTCGGGGTCATCGCCGAAGACGAGCGTCTTGTCGAGCCACTCCTCTTCCCCGAACGGCAGGCCGTCGCGCGTCTCCAGGTAGATGTTCTGCCGGAAGCGCTTGCCGTCCAGTTCCATGCCCGCGCTGCGCCCCAGCGCGGCGACGCTGGCGTTGGAGATGAGCGACAGCACTTGGCTGTCATAGGCGCCGCGGCCGAGCCTGAACAGGAAGACCGGGGAGCGGTACATCCCGGCCAACTCCTCGGCCAGCTCGGGCGCGTCCACCGGCAGCTCGCGGCCGTCGGGGGTGGTCACGATGATCGGGGAGTCACGCGGCTCGTCCGGCCGCGCGAAGCGGGGGGTGTAGCGCAACAGGTGGGACACCTCGCGCCCCGTCAGCCACGGAAAGCCGCTGTCGACCCCCTGGCGGACGAAAGCATAGCGACGGTCACCGTCGAGGCCGTGCCAGTAGAGGTGGGCTTGCTGCAGCGACTCGCCGCGCATGGATTTGACGGGGTAGCGGTACAGGCCACTGATGACCCCCACGTGAGAAAGATTTGTCATTTGGTTTTACGCCTCGGCGGGTTGGAAGTTTGCCACGTCGATCGGCTCGCCGTCGCGGATGCTTGCGTAGGTGTCGCCGTCGAGAACGATGACCGGCGGGGCCGTGCCGTACAGCTCCCGGGCCACGGCCGCGCCGAGGGCCAGGATTGCGTCCGGCTCGGCCAGCAGAATGGCCGCCGGGGCCGTGCCCAGTCGCACCGTTTCCAGCAGGATGCTGCTGGCGCTGCTGCTGCCTTTGCCCACCGGCATCACCAGCGCCTTGCCGGTGACGTTGGCCCGCCATTGCGGGTGGCGCTGGTCGATGATGTCGCCCGACTCAGGATCCAGCCCGCCCCACAGCGACAGCGGCCCGTCAAGGACGAGGGCCGGGCCGACCGCGCTGCCGGGAACAAGCGCGCGTGGGGCAAACGACGGACTACTACCTACTGACCACTGGTCGCTGGCACCTGACCCACTGACCCACTGACCTACTGAATACTGTCCCACTGCATACTGATCACTCTCCCACAACCCCACATCCCGCCAAACCTCGCCCGCCGCGGCCGAGCGCACGCACTCTTCCAGGCTGCCGTAGACGACTTGCAGGCCGATATTGCCGGGCGAGTAGTGGGCGAATTTGCCCGAGTTGGTCATCAGCACGCCGCCTCGCGCCCGAACGATGGGCGTGACGACGACGCAGGTATCGACGATGATCTGCACGCCGGCCGCCCGCAGACGCTCCAGCCAGCCGCGCTGCTGCAAGGCCACGAGCGCCAGCCGGTGGGTGCAGACGATGAACTCCACGTCCGGCCGGGGCGGGTGCTGCTCCACCAGCGGCAGCAGCCGGGCGAACTCGTCGAGCGAGAAGTGGGGGCTACCCAGGGCGACGACGTGGATCGGGCCGTCGGGAGCGGTGGAGAGGACGCCCAGCTCGCCCCGCAGATCGTCGAGGGTGACGGTGAGGGTGGCTTCCGGCACGCGCCCCCGGAAAGCAGCGTCGCGGGTCGGTGCCTCGGGCGTGACGCCGACGGCGTGGAACAGCGCCACGCCGCCCGACGATGCGGCCGCCGCGCCCAGCGCCTTCAGTTGATCCTCGGTCGTATCCGGCCGCAGCCCTTCAATGACCGGGACCTTCGTCCCCGTCCGCGCCCCCAGCCAGTAGCCGAGCACGGGGAAGAGCACGTCCTCGCGCAGCAGTCGGTCGGGAATGCCCGTCAGCCGGAAAAGGAGTTGCCCCGCGCGGTTCTCCGTCCGGTGCAGCCCCACATCGGGGGCGCGGCCGGTGATGGCGCAGCAGATATCGATGAAGTCGCCGTAGCGGTTGGTGCGCGCCCCCAGCACGGAGTTGGCGAAGACGATGGCGTTGCTCTCGGCCCAGGCGATCTGCGCGCCGAGCGGCGGCCGGTGCATGGCCTGATAGGGGGCGCAGGTGAACGTCGGGCGGCACCCCATGGCTTCGTACGCCTGCATCATCCGCGTGGCCCAGCGGCCGACCTGTTCCGTGCCCTGGAAGACCTCGGGGTGGATGAGGTCCATGGCGCCAACGTTGAGCGTCGTCGGCACGGCCACCTGTGCCCCGCCGGCCGCCAGCCGCTCGGCGAACTCCAGGCCGGAGTAGCCGTGGTAGAGACAGCCGTCGATATGGGCCGATTCGATGTCGAGCAATCGCTCCGCGCCGTAGACGCCGGCCATGGTCACGAGGATGCGCATGGCCATCTGCGTCGCCGGGCCCATGTCGCCAGCCAACATGGCCCGGTCGCGGTCGGTTATTTCCAGCATGAACTTTCCTTTGGGGGTCTAGTACGGGTTGATGCGCCGCCCCAGGCTGCGCCTGAGACGCACGCGCAACGACTGCTCGGTCGGCAGTTGCGCCCCGGCCAGCGAGTTAACCTGGGCCAATTGGCGGGCGGTGATGATGGTCTGTCGCAAATCAACATTCGTCAGGTCGGCCGATTGCAAATTGGCTTCCGTCAGGTCGGCCTGCCAGAGGATCGCCCCCGTCAGGCGGGCGCGGCTCAGGTCGGCGCCGACGAGCGTGGCCTCTTGCAGGATGGCGCTTTCGAGGTTGGTTCCCCACAGCAGCGCCTCGTTTAGGTTGGCCCCGCTGAGCACCGCGCGACGAAAGTCAGCGTCGCTGAGGCGCGCCCCGCGCAAGTCGGCCTCGGTCAGGTTGGCGAAGCGTAAATCGGCCGAGCGCAGGTCAACCCACAACATCTTCGCCCGCGACAGATCCGCGCCGCACAAAATGGCCTGCTTCAGACGGCACTGCCGCAGATCGGCGCCGGACAGATTGGCGTCGATCAGGCAGGCGCCGATCATGTCCGCGCCGGGGAAAGTCACGTGACGCAGGTTCGCCTCGCGCAGGTCGGCGTCGGCCAGTTTCGCGCCGCTGAACGAAACGGCCGTCAAATCGAGACCCTTCAACGATGCGCCGGACAGGTTAAGGTTGGAGAGGTCCCTGGTGCGCTCCAGCATCCGGATGACGTCCGAGCGCATTAAAGGACTGCCGCTCTCTTCCCGGTTCACCACTGATCCACTCCCCAATGCCGCGCCGCCGCGGCCGGTTCCATCGAACAGACGATGACGAAAAGTTTCCGCCTACAGGATAGCCGATTTTCCGTTTTAAGTCATCAGTTGGGGGTGAAGAAGAGTCATTAACCACGGATTTTCACGGATTTGTACGGATAAGAACGGATCTTTTCGGGTAATGGAAATCTGTTCCTATCCGTCCAAATCCGCGCAAATCCGTGTTAACGATATCAAAACAACCGGCGCAATGCCGACTTGGCGGCGTGGTAGCCACACATGCCGTGGACGCCGCCGCCGGGAGGTGTCGAGGATGAGCAAAGGTAGATGCGCGGGTTGGGCGTGGAGTATGGGTCGAGGCGAGCGACAGGCCGGGTGAACAGCTGCCGCCAATCCTGAACGCCGCCGTTGATGTCGCCGCCGATATAGTTGGGATTGTACTGCTCAAACTCCACGGCGTTGATGGTGTGGCGGCCGATGACGCAGTCGCGAAAGCCGGGGGCATGACGTTCGATCTGTGCCTCGATCGCGTCGGTCAAATCGGCCGTGGAGTCGCGCGGCACGTGGCAGTAGGCCCAGGCCGTCTGCTGCGCCGAGGCGGGGTCGGGCACGCGCGCCCGGTCGAACACGCTCGGCTGGGCGAAAAGGACATAGGGATTGTCGGGCAGCCGCCCTTCCCAGATCGCGCGCTCCCCTTCGGCGATTTCTTCCAACGTGCCGCCGATGTGGAGCGTGCCCGCGCGGCCGGCGTCGACGTGGCGCCACGGAATGGGGCCGGACAGCGCCCAGTCAACTTTGAACACCCCCTGCCCGTAGCGGAAGCCCGACAGCCGGTCGCGGTAGCCGGTGGGCAACTCATCACCGGTGATGTCGAGCAGTTGGCGCGGCGTCACGTCGAACAGCACGGCGCGCGACGGCGGGATGTCGGCCATGGAGCGCACCCACACGCCCGTCACGATCTCGCCGCCCAGCGAACGCAGGTAGGACGCCAGCGCCGTGGCGATACTCTGTGAGCCGCCGCGGGCGACGGGCCAGCCGATGGCGTGAGCCAGCATGCCCAGCATCAGCCCCCCGGCGGCCGTGGTGATATTCTCCAGCGGCAGCGTGATGTGGGCAGCCATGCCGGCGAAGAGCGCCCGCGCTTCGCGCGTGTCGAACGTCCGACGGGCCAGCATCGTCGCCGGCTGGATCGCCTTCAGCCCGAAGCGAGCCATGAGCAGCGGTCGACCGGGGAACCCCAGCGGGCCGAGGAATTCGTCCAGCAACGCCTGCCATTCGCGGACGAGTGGGTTGAACAAGCTGCGGTAATCGTTGCCGTCCTGTCCCAGCCCCTGTGCCGTCGTCTCCACCGATTGGTGCAAGGCCACGGCGCGGTCATCGAGCAAGTGGACGAGCGGCAGATCGGGAAAGACCCACTCCAGCCCGTGCTCGTGCAGCGGCAGGTCGTGGAAAAACGGCGAGCCGACGCCGAGGGGGTGGACGGCCGAGCAGACATCGTGGCGAAAGCCGGACAGCGTGTACTCCAGCGTCCGCATGCCGCCGCCGATCGTCTCCTTGCCCTCCAGCACCAGCACCGAGCGCCCGGCGCGGGCCAGCGTGACGGCCGCGGCCAAGCCGTTCGGCCCCGAGCCGACGATGACGGCGTCATATTGTGTCTTCTCACTCATCTTCAAAAGGGGGTCTTTCCTCCATGGCCGCCGGTCAGCGGCCGGTCACACGCTTCAGGGCGTGGATCGGCAGATAAAGCGCGGTTCGAATGGCCGAATTGTGCCAGACATTGGGCACAGCCCGCCAGCGGACGCGCCGGTCGAGCAGTTGGCTCCTGAGTTGAACGGGTTGGTCGCGCACGCCGAAATCGGCCGCCAATCGCGTCAGCGTCTTCTGCCAGAAAGTGTCCTCCTGGCGGTGGACGATGCCCAGCCGCGCGCCGATCTCGAATAGTGGGTCACCGGCGCGCATCGTCGTCACGATCTGGGCCGCCGTGTGGCCGTCGACGACCGGAGCAGTGAAATGGATGATCCCGGCGAAGATGTGGCCTTGCGGCGTGACGAATGAGAAGGATTGCTCGTCGGCGTGGACGACGGCCACACCGGTGGCAATGGGCGCGCCGGCCGGGCCTTCCAGGTTGATGACGGCCGCCTCCCCCTCCTCGATGCGTGACCTCGTGCCGTAGAAGCGGCTCCCCTCCGGCCAGTAGTCGGGGAAGTTGCGCCTCCAGCGCCCGATGACCTCGGCCGGCGTGGCGTCGGAACCGGCGAGCCGGATACGATAGGTCTTGCGCCAAAGCTGGCCAAACCCAAGCTGCGGCCCGGACAACTCCTTGCCGCTCACGTTCACATTGATAGCGTCGGGCGGGGTCTCGATGTCGGGTAGCGTGCCGTCCGCGGTCGGTGATTCATCGGCTGTAGGCTCACTCATCCGACCATCTTAAAACGGAATTGAAGGCCGCACAATCTACCCTGGATACAAACTCACCCCGACGCACCCGAATCGGCCAGCGCGTCGGCCGTCGTGTCATAGAGGGTGATCGCCTCATTGAGCCGCGTCAGGTCGAATATCTCGCGGTAATGGTCGCTGAGACCACCGGCGACGAGCCGCTGTTGCTGCCGCTGGGTGCGGATGAGTAAGGTAACCAACAGCCCGATACCGGTGCTGTTCATGTACTCCAGTTCGCTGAAGTCGAGGATGATCGTGCGGGCCTCGTCGCCGGCCTCGTTGTGGGCGCTCATCAGCGCGTCCTCGGCGAAGCCGTTCATCTCCCCGGCGATGTGGATGACGGCGACGCCGGGCTGCCGGCTGAGTGTCACTTGGGCGTTGGATGTCATGCGCGTTCTCTCCCGGGGGGCTCAGCCCGCGGCCGCCAACGCCCGCACCGCGCTCTCCTCGTCGGGATAGACGGTCATGAAATCGGACAGGCGGGTGATGCTGAAGATCTCCTGGTAATGGTCGCTCAGGCCGCAGGTCGCCAGCCGCCGCTGGGTCTTGCGGGCGCGGGCCAGCAAGCCGACGATGAGGGCGATACCGGTCGAATTGATGTAGCCGACTTTGCTGAAATTGAGCAAGGTGGCGACGGTTCCCGGCAGGTCGGCCTCGGTGTAGGCCGCGTCCAGCGCGGCATCGGCGAAGCCGTCGATGTCGCCATACAGGTCGATGACGGCCAGCCCGTCGAGGCGGCGCACTTCGGCGCGAAAGTCGTTATTTTGCGGCGTCATGGCTCGCTCCTTCGGCCAGGCTAATGACCAGATTCACAGTGTGGTGGACGTCGTCGGACGTGATGTACACTTCGTCAACCATATTTTGAATGAGAAACAGCCCCCACCCGCGCGGGGATTGCTGCCCGGCCAGCTTGGCCGACAGGTCGGGCGTCTCGGCCTCGGGCAGCGGTTGGCTGCCCCCCTGGTCGGTGATGCTGACCGTCAGGCGGGCGACGTCGCGACGCACCTCGATCTGAACCGGCTTGTCGTCGCTGTACTTGTTGCCGTGCTCCATGGCATTCATCGCCGCCTCGGCCACAGCCGTCCTCAGCCGGTCGAGCTTCATCTGCGGCAGGCCGAGCGGCGCGACGATCTCGCTCACCCGCTCCATGGCGACGCGCTCGTTGCCCGGCGCGCTGGGCAGCTCGAAGCGGGCCAGCGTCTCGCCGCTCCCCTGCTCCGGCGTGCTCTTGTGGCGGGGCATCACCCGCAGCAGCACCATCGTCACGTCGTCTTCCTGCTCCCACTCCGGCCCGGTGAATGCCTCCAGCCGGCTCAGCAGGTAAGTCACCAGGTTGTCGTCCGTCTCGGCGGCCATAAGCGCCTGCAAGCGGGGGAAGCCTAGCATCTCGCGCGTGGGGCTGTGGGCTTCCACCAGGCCGTCGCTGTAGAGCAGCAGGCATTCGCCCGGCCGCAGCGTTGCCTCCCGTTCTTCGTACTTCATGCCGCGCAGCAGACCCAGCGGCATGCCCCGCGCGCGCAGCTCGACGACGCCCACGCCGGTGCGCAGATAGGGCACGTCGTGGCCGGCGTTGGCGAACTGCAGCCGCCCCGTCTCGGGATCCAGCAGGGCGTAGAGGCAAGTGACGAACATCTTGGGCGGGATATCCTCAACCAGCAGCTCGTTGGTGCGCTCCAGGATAGCACTGGGCGACTGGAAGCGCTCGGCCGCCGCCCGCAGCAAGCTGCGCGTCGTGGCCATGACCAGCGCCGCCGGCACACCCTTGTCGGTCACGTCACCGATGACGAAGCCGAGGCGGCCGTCGGGGTAGGGAATGAAGTCGTAGAAGTCGCCGCCCACGGCCCGCGCCGGCTGGTAATAGGCATCGACTTCGTAGCCGGCGAGGTTGGGCACCTCTTTGGGCAGCAGCGTCTGCTGGATGAGCCGGGCCACGCGCAACTCCTGCTCGATGCGTTGGCGCTCCAATGCTTCCAGCTGCTGCTGCCGCACCAGTTGGGCCACGCGCACCGCGGGAGCGGCCTGCGTGGCCAGATTGCCCAACAGCCGCCGGTCGTCGGACGAGTAATCCTGCTCACTGCGGCGGCGGCCGAGGTTGATCAGCCCCACCAGTTCCCCCTGGCTGACCAGCGGCAAGGCCAGCCGCACGCCCGCCTCGCGCAGTGCCCGCACGCCGGGCGAGTCCAGCGCCAGCTGCTCGATGTCGACCACGCCGGTGACGTTGTCCTGCAGGTAATCGATCAGCGGATCGCCGGGGGGGATGTCGAGGGGGATAACCGAAGGCTGCGCCGGAGGCGCGTCGGCCGTCTCCGGCGCGCCGCTCGAATTCGGCTCGGTCGGTTCCTGGGATCGGTTACGTCTGCGCCAGGGTGCTCGCGTCGTTGTCATGGCAACCTCTAACTAGACCTCAGAGGTGGGCGCGGAATGCCGGTAGGTGGATCGCTCAGGTTCATGCGCCCACCTCTGAATTCTTTTCGTCTCACGCATCCCGCCGCTCCCACTCGGCCGCGTAATGCGGCTCCAGCGCGCACCACTCCGGCGACAGCTCCATAAGCCCCAGGTAATGGACAGCGCGCCGCGCGGCCAGGCCGACGATCGAGACATAGGTCGGATAGGAGAGTTCGAGCGAGGCGAGGCTCTCGACGCTCGACCCGGCGGCCATGTTGGCGGCCACCAGATGCACGATCTCCACCGCCTGCTCGCCCACCACGTGGGCCCCCAGCACCTCGCGGCTCTCCTTGGAGACGATCAGCTTGCAGAAGCCGTCGGTGTAGCCGTCGATGACCGCCCGGTCGAGATTGACCATCGACGTCAGGCCGATGACGTACTCATGTCCCTCTTCGCGCGCCTGCTTCTCGGTCAGCCCGACGCTGCCGTACTCGGGTTCGGTGAAGCCGCCATGAGGGACGATGAGCGGCTTGTAGGAGCGGAATGTCTCGCTGCCGCGCAGAGCGCTGACGACGTTCTCGGCCGCCACCCGCGCCTCATAGAGGGCGCTCTGTACCAGCATCATGCGGCCGTCGAGGTCGCCGGCCACGAAGATGTGGGGGGCGGTGGTGCGGCGGCACTCGTCGACGACAACGTAGTTGCGCTCCGTCTGCACCCCGGCTGCGGCCAGATTGAGCGGATCGATGTTGCCCGGCCAGCCGACGGCGACGATGACGGCGTCGGCTTCCAGCGCGTGCTCCTCGTCACTCTTTTTGTAAACGAGGGTCAGGCCGCCGTCGTCGTCCTTCTCCAGCCGTTCGACGCCCGACATGCCACATTCGATGTTGATGCCGCGCTGGACGAAGGCGGCCTGCAGCGCCGCCGACACAGCCTCGTCCTCGACGGGCAGGATGTGGGGAGACACGTCGAGCAGCGTCACGGCCGAACCGAAGGTGTTCATCACCGAGGCCAACTGGCAGCCCGTGGCCGCCGCGCCGACGATGGCCAGGCGGCGGGGCAGCTTTCTCAGCCGCCACACGTCCTCGTGGGTCAGTGCGTGCTCTGCGCCGGGGAACGGCAGCTTCCGGGGGCGGCCGCCGGCACAGAGGATGAAATATTTGGCCGACAGCCGCTCACCGCTGTCGCCCAGCTCAATGGTGTGGTCATCGACAAAGCGGGCCGGGCCGACGCCTTCGTAGACCTTCGCCCCCGAGCTCTCCAGATGCTTCAGCAGCTGCTTCTTTTCGTGAATGGTGTAGACGATGTCCTGCGTGCGGGCGATGAGGCGGCCGAAATCCAGCTCCGGCCGCTGGCCGGACAGGCCGTAATGGTGGTGCTGGGCCGTGTCGCGCATCAGCCGGGCGGCGTGGGCCAATACTCGCGTCGGCACGCAGCCGTCGTTGGTGCACGTGCCGCCCAGCCGGCTCTTCTCCACCAGAGCCACCGACACGCCCAGCTCTCTGAGGCGCAACGCGGCCGTGACCCCCGCCGGGCCGCCGCCGATCACAATTACGTCATGCATAGGATTACTCCGTCGCAGGCTTCAAGACCTGACAGGTAGGCGCTGATAGGCTTTGGATGGATGAGCAGTCTTGAGCGCCCAACTGTCAGGTCTACCCCATACGTCACCGACTCTGCCAAAAAGTTACACCGACATGGCCCAGCCGACAACAGGAAAACGCTCGGCAATCGCCGGCATTCAGCGATATAACCGAGCTCGCACCTTATGGTTGCTGCTCGATGACCAGCGGATCGCCGTAGCGGTCGCGCGTCGTGGACAGCGTATACCCGCCGTAGGTGCACTCCCCCTGCACCACCTCGCGCACCCGCCCTTCGACGGTCAGATTGTGGGTCGTGTCGGGCAGCAGCTCGATCTCGATCTCCTTGGGGAAGGTATCAAACGGCGCGGTGAAGGTGCCCGATTCGGTGGTGATGGTGATCGCCTCGCCGTTGCCCAGGTCGACGGTGATGATCTGGCTCAGCTCGCCGGTGGGTGACGTCACCGGCTCGACGTTGAAGAACTCGGGGGTGGCTTGTGGGCAGAGGGTTTCGCCGCTCCCGGTGGTGGGCGATTCGGCCGTTGGCTCGTCGGGGCCCTGCCCCGGCGAGGCAGCGTCGCGCGTGAACAGGAAGAAGGCCACAATGGCCACCAGCAGCAGCAAGAAGATTAAGATAACGTGCGACGTGGTCAGTTTCATCTCGGCACCTCCTCGCCCTCAGCGAACCAGATTGGGGTCGGTTATATATTGCCACCAGTTGAAGGCGATGCCGTTCCGGGAGCCCAGCCGCTTGGGCAACAGCTCAAACCACCATTTGTGGTGGGCGCGGATGTCGCCGTCCCCCCAGTCGCGACAGTTGACCATTTCCGCCTCCCCTTCCAAGTTGGGGAAGTTGCGCCAAGTGCGCCAGCGGCTACGAACCATGCGCGTGTTGCCCCAGTCGTAATCCCGCTCGCTGTTGGGGGCGTAGTGCATCCAGCCCACCTCGGCCTGGCCGGGGTTCTTGTGCTCATGGCGGATGAAGCGCTCCCACAGGTTGTCCTCCCCTCGCTCGCGACGGAAGGTGTGCTTCATGATCGACTCGGCGCGGTGGCCGAACGCCTCCAACATCTCACCCACGCCGCGCTGGTAGTTGAAGCCC
>CAYNOL010000092.1:0-13758 GCA_964398825.1 uncultured Ardenticatenaceae bacterium | reverse complement strand
CTCAGCTCGGTGCCGGGCAGGTTGTTGTTAATCGTCGCCGGCAGGCAGACCATGGGGATGTCGAACGCGGGATAATTTTTGCGCTGGGCGTGCAGCTCCAGGATCGACTCGTAGCCCGACCAGCCGCCGATCATCAGCAGCCCTTCCACCTGGTGCTCTTCCAGCGTGCGGGCAATGGCGTACAACTCCCGCCCCTGGGGAACCATGCGATTGGTTCCCAGCTCCGAGCCCGCGCGACCGGCCCAGCGATTGACGCTCATCCAGCCCAGCTCGGAAACCTCGCCGTTGATGAGGCCACGGAAGGCGTTGCGGACGCCGAGAATGGTGTGGCCGCGATCGAGGCCGATACGCGCGGCGCCGCGGACGGCGGTGTTCATGCCCGGCGCCGGCCCGCCGCCGTGCATGATGGCGATCCGCATCCGGCGCTTCTCCGGCGCGTGCGTGTGGGGGGATGACCGCACCAGCGTGCGCACGATGTGGAAGGATTTGCTGAACGTGCGCCCGCGCAGCGCCAGCGCTTCGTCGTATTTCTTGGCGGCCACGGCGTCGGCCACGGCGCGGGTCATCTCCAGCGCCACCCGCAGCGGTGTGCGCGTCAATTCGTTGCCCTGCATGCCGACGACGAGCGGTTCGTCCTGCGGCCCCAGCGAGAGCATGGCGTCAATCGCCTCAACACCCAGCAAGGTACTCAGATTGCGGTCATAGGCGCTGGGCGAACCGCCGCGCTGCACGTGGCCGAGGACAGTGATGCGCACGTCTTCGCCCAACTGCTTCTCGATCACCTCTCTGACGTACCGGCTGGTGATCGGTTTGCCGTTGCGATCGCGAGCCCCTTCGGCGACGATAACCATCGTGTCGCGCCGGCCCATCTCCCGACCCAGGCGCAACTTCTCGCACATCTTCGTTTCCCAATCGGCCACGTCGGGCGGCGATTCGGGAATGAGCACCCAATCGGCGCCGGACGCCATGCCGGCCATGAGGGCCAGATAGCCGCAGTTGCGCCCCATGACCTCGACGACGAAGCTGCGCTGGTGGCTGGCGGCCGTGCTGGAAATGGCGTCGGTGGCGTCGATGATGCGATGCAGCGCCGTGTCCGCGCCAGTGGTGATGTCGGTGCCGAACATGTCATTGTCGATGGAGCCAATGATGCCGACGACGGGCAGCGAACCGAAGCGGTTGGCGTTCTTCTTGGTCACCTGCCCCGTGTCGGCCAGCTCCTGCACCAGGCCGGGCCACTCGTCGTGGAGTATGCCCGCGCCGGTCAGGCTGCCGTCGCCGCCGATGACGATCAGGCCCTCGATTTCGTTCTGGATGAGATTGCGCGCGCCGATGAGGCGCCCTTCGCGCTCGCGGAACTCCTTGCTGCGCGCCGTGCCGATGATGGTGCCGCCCAGGTGCATGATGCCGCCGACGTCGCCCCACGACAGAGGCCGGATGCGCTCGCCCCCCTCAACCAGCCCGGCGTACCCTTCGTAGATAGCATAGACCTCCAGGCCGCGATTCAGGCCGGAGCGCACGACGGCGCGCAACGCCGCATTCATACCGGGGGCGTCGCCGCCGCTGGTCAAGACACCTATTCTCTTCATGAAATCAGCACCATTGCTCTCGTCATTGGTTTAGATGACAGTCTGTGGCGCGCGTTCAGGATCGCCTCTGCGCCGGTAATATATCGAAACCGGGAACCTTCATGGCATCCCGATACTCAGGGATTGGCAGGCTGTCAGTGTGCAGTGGAGTGGGAATACGGGGTTAATACTACAAGGATCGACGCGCAAGGCAACTTTTCATCGGCGTTCTCTCAGCCCGCGCGTGTAGCTTTTCCAGTCGGGGTCGATCGGCCGCGCGCCGGCGACAAACGCAGGATGCCCCACATAAACCCAAGCCACCACCGGCGGCCGGCCCAACGGCCGCACGATGCGACGTACCCGCCGGTAGCCGGGGCTGTGGTGGGGCGGCAGATCGACGCCTTCGAGGCGATCCAGCAGGGCCAGCGCCGCGCGATAGGACGACGGCCGCACCCAAACAGCCATGCCGCGCGCCTCACCGGTGACCGCGTCGATGAGCATCGGGAAGGGGCCGAGGCTGTAGAGGCGGGCGGGCGACATTAGCGCCGGCCGTGCCTCATCGATCGCGTCCTGCCACAGGGGGTAATACGCCTCGCCGGGCAGCAACGTGCCGTAGACGAAGAACGGAAGCTGAAAGCTATGACCGGTCATGTGTCTAAAGAGCCGATTTCAGGTAAAATTTAACCTGCGAGTCCTCGTAGCTCAATGGATAGAGCAATCGCCTCCTAAGCGATAGATCATGGTTCGAGTCCGTGCGGGGACATGTGCGATTACGAATCAGGAATTACGAATCAAGAAAGTCGTTTGGGACATTTCGTAATTCGTAATTGACTATAGCGTGCTCTCGGGGTCTATGTCGACGATCCAGGGGCGGGGGATGGAGACGCCGTCGAGCAGGCGGTAGGGATCGGGGGTGTGGGCGACGATGTGCCAGCGATAGCGGCCGTCAATGCGTGTGAAGAAGGCCGGTGTCGGCCCCAATATGTCGGTGGCGGCCAGCGCCCGCTCGCGCACGGCCAGGTTCAGCACCCGCGCCATGTTCTTGGCCATCGTCTCCGCCCGGTCATTGACCGGATCGCTCACCAGCAGCCGCACCATGCGCCGGAACGGGGGCAAAGCACGCTGCGTGCGGAAACGCATCTCCTCCACGTAGAAACTTTCATAATCGTGGTCGGCCGCCGCCTGAATGGCGTAATGCTCCGGGTTGTAGGTCTGCATCAACACCCGACCGCCAAGCAAGCCGCGCCCCGCCCGCCCCGCCACCTGGGCCAGCACCTGGAAGGCGCGCTCGCCGGTGTTGTAGTCGGGCAGCCCCAACGAAACGTCGGCCGAGATGACCCCCACCAGCGTCACAAACGGCAAGTCCAGCCCTTTGGCGATCATCTGGGTGCCGACGAGGATGTCCGACTCCCGATCGATGAAGCCGGCCAGCAGCGCCTCGTGGGAACCCTCTTCGCTGGTGGTGTCCCGGTCCCAGCGCACCAGCCGGGCGTCGGGCCAGCGCTCGCGCACCAGCTCGGCCAGCCGCTCCGTGCCCAAGCCGAAGAAGCGGATGCGCTCCGAGCCGCAGTTGGGGCAGACGGGGGGCTGGGATTCGCGGCGGCCGCACTGGTGACAGACCAGCAGCATCCACGGCTGGTGGTAGGTCAACGGGATGCCGCAGCGGGGGCAGGTCATCACATGGCCGCAGTCGCGGCAGTTGACGAAAGTGGCCGTGCCGCGCCGGTTCAGAAACAGAATCGCCTGCTCGCCGCGGGCCAGCGTCTCGGTGATGGCTGCGTCGAGGGCGCGGCTGAAGATGGAACGGTTGCCGGCCCGCAGCTCCTGGCGCATGTCGACGACCTGGATGGGCGGCAGGGGAATGGTCAGGGCCTCGTCCATCTTGAGAATGTCTTCCCCTTCCCCACCCTCGGCCAGCGGCCGGTAGCGGCTCTCGATGTGCAGCCGCTCGGCCTGGCTCTCGACGCGGCGGCGGTGGCCCATGATGCGCTTGGGCAGTTCGAGCAGCTGGTAGCGGCCGGAGCGCGCGCGGTGGTAACTGACTACGTCGGGCGTGGCGCTGCCCATGATGACGACGGCGTTGGTGAAGCCGGCCAGGGCGATGGCCGCCTCGCGAGCGTGGTAGTACGGCGGCGGCACGGGGGGCGTCTGCTTATAGCTGCCGTCGTGCTCCTCGTCGAGGACGATGACGCCCAAATTGGGCAGCGGCGCGAAGAGGGCGCTGCGCGGGCCGATGGCGATGTCGAACAGCCCCGCCCGGGCGCGCCGCCACGTGTCGAATCGCTCGCCGTCGGACAGGGCGCTGTGGAGCACGGCCACCCGCCCCGGAAAGCGCGCGGCGAAGCGGCGAACGGTCTGCGGCGTCAGGGCGATCTCCGGCACGAGGACGATCGCCCGCTGGCCGCGATCGAGAGCGTGCTCGATGGCCCGCATGTAGATCTCTGTCTTGCCGCTGCCGGTAACCCCGTGGAGCAGGAACGGTGTGGCGGCGTCCAGGGGATCGAGGGCGTCGCCGTCGGGCGGCTCGGCCGTCGCGCTCTGCTCGTCGTCCCATTCGTCGCCCCACTCATCTTCGTCGTCCATCTCTCCAGCTTCGATCATCGCCACCTTGATACGCCCCCAGACGCGGGCCTGATCGAGCGTCAGCTCCGGCGGTTCGGCCGGGGCGAAGTCGCGGTCGGCCAGCGAGTCGCGCCAGACATGCTCGTCGCCGAAGCGCAACAGATCGAGCTCGGCCAGCCGCCGCAAGTGGCGCAGCGTCGCGCCGGTGGCCTCGTATACCCGACCCACGGGCACAGCCTGCGCCTGCTCAGCCAAATAGTCGAGGACGCGGCCGTACGCTTCCGCGCCGCGCAGGCGCAGGATATGGCCCATCACCTTGCGCGCGGGCACGGCCAGGCTGATCGCCGCCGGCTGCTGTTCGATGCGCACCAGCCCGGCGGCCAACCATTCGTCCAACCGTTCCGGCTCTTCCAACTCGGCCGGGGGGCGCGGCAGTTGCTCCAGCATTGCCGCCTGCTCCCCGGTTGCCCGTTGCCCGGTGGCGGTCTGCGAAGCGGCCACGACGATCTCCGCCTCGGGAAAGCGCACCACCAGCCCTTCGTCGATGAGAGCGGCCAGGTGCTTGGCCGTCGCGCCGGTGGCCTGCAGCACGGCCGCTTCCGGCGGCAGCGGATCGCTGGACGAGGCGAGGTGGTCGAGGATTTCGGCCGCCTTGCTGGCCCGGCCCAGCTGGGTGGCGGCGGCGCGGATGAGGGCCGGCCCGGCGATGAGCTCGGCTGTGCGCAGTTGCTTCGGCCGCACACGCGGCGGGTCGAGCACCGATGCCCGACGCAGGACGCCCCGGTTGACAAGCTGGGTGGCGGCCACCTGCCACTTCTTGTCCTTGATGGCGCGGGCGATCTGGCGATCGCGCAGATCGCCGCGCTCGCGCAGCAGGTCGATGACCCGCTGCTGCATCTCCGTCAGCGCTCCCTCGCCGTTCCAGTACGGATTGATGTCATAGACAGTGCTGGCCCAGCGCGTCAGGCCGGGCGGCAGCAGCAGCCGGAAGCAGGCGTTGAGCGGAGCCAGATAGCGACGGCTGAGCCAGCGGGCCAGTTCGATCTGCCACGGCCACAACACCGGCTCGACGTCGATGAGGCTGATGATCGGCTTCGTCTCGTCTACGGGAGCCGCGTCGTCGAAGGCGACGATGATGCCCTGGGCCAGCCGGCGGCCGAATTCCACTTCGACCAGATGACCGACGCGCAGCTCATCCCGCATGTCGCTCGGGACGTGGTAATGATAGGTATCCGACAGCGCCGCCTCAACATTGACGATCACTTCGGCGAATGGACCGCTATGCATCCTTATATTGTATCTCAGAAGTCAAATAAGAACATGTGTTCGATCTGGAAATGTTTGGGTTGTGATTGTGCCGCTGGCACAATCACAACACTTTTCGACCAACGCCACGCAAGCGATACAATCCGCCCATCTACAACCCGACGGCGGGGCGCAGGCTCGCGCCGCGGACAACGAAAGGAGCGTTCGTGAAACTAGTCACCTACCAACACGACGGCCGCGTGTCTATCGGCCTGCTGCGCGAGAGCGATATCGTCGATCTGTCGGCCGTCGCGCCGGACATGCTGAGCCTGATCGACATGGGCGCGACCGGGCTGGCGCAGGCGCGCGTCGCCGGTGAGGCGGCCGCGTCCACCGTCCCCCTGGCCGACGCCCGGCTTCTGGCCCCCATCCCCACCCCGCGCCGCAACGCCATGTGCGTGGGCAAGAACTACATCGAGCACACGCGGGAGTCGTTTGAGGCGCGCGGGGAACAGGTGGAGGCGATCGAGTATCCGGTCATTTTCACCAAGGCGACGACGGCGATCAACGGCCCCTACGACGACATCCCGTACGACGCGGCCGTGTCAGAGAAGATCGACTACGAGGCGGAGCTGGCAGTGATCATCGGCCGCCGTGTGACCAACGCCGGACGCAACGAGGCGATGGCCGCCGTGTTCGGCTACACCGTGCTCAACGACGTCACCGCGCGCGATTTGCAGACGGCCCACAAGCAGTTCTTCAAGGGCAAGAGCCTCGACGGCAGCTGCCCCATCGGCCCATGCATCGTCACGGCCGACGCCGTGGCCGATCCCCATGCCCTGCGTATTACCTGTCGCATCAACGGCGAGCTGCGCCAGGACAGCATCGCCGAGACGATGACCTTCGACATCCCCACCATCATCGGCCACCTGTCGCGGGGGATGACGCTGCTGCCGGGCGACATCATCGCCACCGGCACGCCCAGCGGCGTGGGCTTCGCCATGACGCCGCCGGTCTTCCTGCGGCCGGGGGACGTGGTGGAGTGCGCCATTGAGGGCATCGGTGTCATCCGCAACACCATCGCCGGGCAGAGCGAGTAGCTGAGCGGTCTACTGCAGCGGCACGGGGGATTGCCACAGCGGGCCGGTGTCGTTGACCCGGATCGCCCGCACCCACTTGACCCACTCGACGCCGCGGCGGCCGGGGGCCACGAGGCGCGCCGGGAAGCCGTGGCCGGTGTCCAGCGGCCGGAAAGCCGGGGCCGCGCCCGGTTCGCCATCGGGCAACAGACCCAGCGCCAGGATGAACCGCTCCGCCTCGGCCAGAGGGAAGCGGCGCGTGAAGCCCGTCACTGATTCGAAGGTGACGCTGGCCGCGCCGAGCCCGACACCGGCGCGCGCCAGCAGGCGGCCGACGGCCACGCCCTGCCAGCGCTGCGTCGTGTACCAGCCACCGGTGCAGTCGAGAATGGCGGTTTCGATGACCGGCGGCAGGTGAAGCAGCTCGTCGTAGGTCAGCATGTATGGCTGTTCCACCAGCCCTTCGACGCTCAGCCGCCACGACGCCGGATCGACAGGCGGCGGCCGATCGGCGATCCAGCTGACGACGGGGAAGCGGCCGGAGAAGCTGCCCGTCTCATAGGAGCCGGTGAAGCGGCGCGTCGCCCCTCGCAGCCCCGCGGCCGCCTTCACCCGGCCGAGCGTCACCCAGGCGAACAGCCCGGCCAATAGCGTCGCCAGCCCACCCAGGAACAACCGCCGCCCCACCGCTCCCTCGACCTTGCGCACGAATCGCATCCGCCAGGCGTGCCATAGCATCAGCGCCATCAGCGGGATGGCAACGTAGATGTGCAGAGAGACGAAGCTGAAGCCGCCCCAATAGAGGGGCCCGTCGAAGGTCCACAGCAGCCCCAGCAGCAGCGTCAGAAGCAACAGCACGAGCGAGACGAGGAAACCGACGCGCTCCCACGTCCACCGCTTCCTGCGTCGCCACGTGTCGAGGATGACCACGCCCTTCGAGAAAAGCAGCACGACGAGCGAATAAGCGATGATGCCGTGGAGCCACAACACCCAGGCGCGCGGCGCGCGGCCGTTCATCAGCCCAAAATAGCCGGTCAGCGCCTGCGCCAGCAGCAAAAACAGCAGCAAAATGTTGACCCAGGGCAATTTCATATTCGTCATCCGTTGAAATGATTCTAGAAGATTCGGCGGCCATGTGTCCAGAGCCGTCTTTCGTTCGCGGTAAGGTGTCCTCTTACCTTGGCCCCGCCTGAAAGCCGATTGACACGACAGGGGTCGCTGCTATAATTGGGAGTTGGCTGAGTGGGTTAGGAATGGACGGCTAGGCGATGTGGTAGAAACCGCAAGATGCGACTCGTGCGTACCTTTGGAGGTTTCCAGATTTTGATTCACATGAACAGAATAGTCGAAGCATAGCCGACCACCCTGCATTGTCCGCTATTGCACATGGGTAGTGCTGATAGCATGACCGTCTCGGCCGTTGTCGCGATCATCTCGCCACAATCAGGCCGAGTTTTTATTTCTCTAAGTGGAACTAGAACCCGCAAATCTAGAGCCGGTGGTAGGACGCATTTTATGTCAGACGAATCGATGAATTCATTGGAAGATCTGTTGGAGCAGCACGACTACGATATGCCCCAGGCGGGCGATATTCGTACAGGAGTGATTGTCGCCAGCACTCCACAAGGCCTCATCATCGATCTGGGTTTGAAGCGCGACGGAATCGTGCCCCAATCCGATCTTGCCAAGCTTGAGCCGGAAGAGCGGGAC
This sequence comes from uncultured Ardenticatenaceae bacterium, assembly GCA_964398825.1. Classification (GTDB taxonomy): domain Bacteria; phylum Chloroflexota; class Anaerolineae; order Promineifilales; family Promineifilaceae; genus Promineifilum. Next base: position 5,597 of record CAYNOL010000092.1, on the reverse strand, counting down.
GCTCTGAAGGTCAATGACGAGGTGCCGGTCTACGTTGTGCAGACGGAAGACCCGGAGAGCCTTGTCGTTTCCATTCACCTGGCCCGCCTCAATCAGGACTGGATCGAGGCTGAGGCGCTGTTGGAAAGCGGCGAGATCTTTGAGGGCGAAGTCACCGGCTATAACAAGGGCGGCGTCATCGTCCCCTACGGCCGCATTCGCGGCTTCGTGCCGATCTCCCATCTGAGCGACGTGACGCCCGGCATGGGCGAGCGTCGCCGCCAGCAGCGGCTGGCCCGTCTGCGCGGCGAGACGATCGGCGTGAAGATCATCGAAGTCGACCGCCACCGCCACCGCCTGGTCATGTCGCAGCGCGAAGCGGCGAAAGAGTGGGAAGAAAAGAAGCGCGGCGAGCTCATGGAGACGCTGCAGGTGGGCGAGACACGCACCGGCCGCATCAGCGGCATGCGCGATTTCGGCGCGTTCGTCGATTTGGGCGGCGCCGATGGTCTGGTCCACATCTCTGAGCTGACCTGGCACCGCATCGACCACCCGCGCGAGGTCGTGAAGCTGGGTGACGAGATCGAGGTCTACGTACTGGGCGTCGATCAGGAGTCAGGCCGCATCAGCCTGAGCCGCAAGAAGCTGCTGCCCAACCCGTGGGACACCGTCGCCAGCCGCTATGTACAAAATCAACTGGTCGAGGGGCGGATCACCCGTATCCTCGATTACGGCGCGTTTGCCGAGATCGAGCCGGGCGTCGAAGGGCTGCTCCACGTGTCGCAACTCTCGCGCAATCCTGTCGAGGACCCGCGCGCTGTCGTGCACGAAGGGGAAGTCCACCTGCTGCGCGTCGTCAGCATCGACCAGAAGCGCCAGCGCATCGGGCTTAGCCTGAAAGCTGTGACGCCGACGGAGCAGATCGAGTGGATGGCCCAGAAGGAGCTGGCTGAGGCGCTGCGCCGCGAGGAAGAAGAGGCGGCCGAGGCCGCGCGCGGCCAGACCCACAAGGAAGAAGAAGCGGCCGCGCCCGAGCAAGACGGCGCCGCCGAGACCGCGACGGACGAAGCGACTGACGAAGTCGCCGAGACGACGGGCCAGGCCGCCGAGGCCGCTCCCGACACGAGCGAAGAAGTGGCGAATGACCTGGCTGCGTCTGATTTGGCCGCCGCCGATATGGCTGCTGAAGAGGTAGCCGAGGCCGGCGGCGCGGTTGCCGCGGTCAGCGAGACGGCCGATGAAACGGCCGAGGCCGTGGGCGAAGCCGCTGAGGCCGCTCCGGACACAAGCGAAGAAGTGGCTGCTGAATTAGCCGCCGCCGACCTGCTTGCCGCCGATACCGTCGCCGCTGAAGTAGCGGCCGCCGGTGGCGCGGCGGAAGCCGTGGCGGCAGAAGCCGTGGCGGCAGAAGCCGTGGCGGCGGAAGCCGTGGCCGCGGAAGTTGTTGAAGAAGCCGCAGACGCGGCCGGCACCATTGAAGAGACGGCGGCCGAGGCTGTCGAAGCGGTGGACGAGACCGTCGACAGCGTCGTTGAGACGGCTGACGAAGCTGTCGATGCTGTCGAAGAGACGGCGGCCGAGGCTGTCGAAGCGGTTGATGACGCGGTCGATGCAGCCGTGGAAGAAAGTGAAGAAGTGGTAGACGACGCCGTGGAAACGGCCGAAGATGCGGTCGACGCTGTCGAAGAAGCGGCCGACTCCCTGGCAGACACGATCAGGGAGACGGCTTCGGACACGATCGACGCCGCCACAGGTATAGTAGGAGCGGTCATCGAGCGAGTGGTCGATGCCGTTGTAGATGAAGATGATGACACCACCGGCTCAGCCGAGGGTGAGGCTGAGGATTCAGCCACGCAAGAATAAAAGTTAGGAGTTTATGGCTAATAAGGAAGATAAATTAGAGGTTGAAGGCACCGTTATCGAGCTGCTGCCGAACACGCAGTTCACGGTTGAGTTGGACAACGGCCACCGCGTGCTGTCGTACCTGTCGGGGCGCATGCGCAAGCACTACATCCGCATTTTGCTGGGCGACCGCGTGCGGGTGGAGATGACTCCCTATGACATGGATCGCGGCCGCATCACGTACCGTTACCGCCGCAACATGCAGCAGCAGGCCGAAGCCTCCTAAACCCTCTATTCCCCAGGCGGAAGAAGAAAACCGCCACTCATAATGACCCGCAAGCCGGCCGTTGATTAGCGATGGCCGGCTATGATGGTCACCCAATCGCCGGCGATGATGGTTCGTTCAACCTGACCGCCGGCCTTTTTGATCGCCACTCCGACTGCGTCCCCCTGCTCCAGGATGATGCCGCTCAGGATCAGGCGGCCGTCGGGCGCGACGTAATCAAGCAATCCGTCCTCGTCCAACAACTGAATGATGACCGGGGCCAGGATGTTGGCCACAACGACGTCCCACTTCCCGTCGCCCACCTCGTCGCCCACGCTGTCCAGCTCACCGCGCCAGGCGTGGATGAGCGACGCCACATCGTTCTGCGCGGCGTTGTCGAGCGTGGCCTTCACGGCCAGGGCGTCGGTGTCGAAGGCGGCGATTTCGGCCGCGCCCAACTTGGCGGCGGCGATGGCCAGGATGCCCGAACCGGTGCCCGCGTCGAGCACCCGCATCCCCGGCCGGACGATCTCCTCCAGCGCGCGCAGGCAGCCCTGCGTGGTGGGGTGCAGCCCCGTTCCGAAGGCCATGCCGGGATCGAGCACCAGCACGATGTCGTCGGGATGGGCGTCCTCGTCCGTCTCCCGCGGCAGCCACGTCGGCCAAATCTTCAGCCGGCGGCCGAGGCGAAACGGCCGGTAATGGTCCTTCCAGGCGTTGGCCCAATCCTCGTCGGCCAGCTCGCGGAACACGGGCTCGGGAATGGGATAGAGGCGAGCCATGTGGTACAGGTTTTCCTCGATGCGGCGGCGCAGCGCGGGGGTGTCGTCGTCCTCAGCCACGTAGATCTTGACCGTCACCACCGGCTCCAGCGCGTCGGGGTCGGCCGTGGCCTCATCGCCCAACTGCTCCAGCACGACGCTCTCCTGATATGCAAAAGGCCGCAGCATCTCAGCCACGGCCTCGGCCCCTTCGCCGTCGGTGCGAACACTGATTTCTAACCAGTACATTGAAATATCATCCAAACAAATCGCCCAGTGCGTCCTTCAGTTGGCCCAAAATCCCCTTGTCCTTTTGGGGGATGACTTCCTTGCCCAGCGTGCGCGACAGCTCCTTGAACAAAGCTTGCTGATCGGCCGTCAGGTTCTTGGGGATGCCGACGTTGATGATGACCAGCTGGTCGCCGCGGCCGACGTTGGCCCCGCGGCCACTGCGGTCGAGCTTGGGCACGCCCAGGCCGCGCATGCGAAAGACGCGCCCCGACTGGGTGCCGGCCGGGATCGTCAGCGGCGTGTCCCCGTCGACGGTGGGCACGGTGATCTCGTCGCCGAGCGCCGCCTGGGCCACATTGATCTGCAAGTCGAGCACGATGTCGTCACCGCGTCGTTGGAAGAACTCATGCGGCGCCACCGACAACACGACGAACAGATTACCCGCCGGGCCGCCATCGAGCCCCGCGCCCCCCTCGCCCGTCAGGCGGATCTGGGTGTCGCTGTCCACCCCGGCCGGGATCTTGACCTTGCGGGTCACCGTGCGCTCGACGGTCTTGCGGCCGTTGCACTCCTTGCACAGATTGGGGATCAGCTCCCCCGTGCCGTTGCAGGTGTGGCAGGTGGTCAGGTTGACGAACTGGCCCAGAATGGATTGCTGGACACGGCGCACCTCGCCCGAGCCGTTGCAGGTGGTGCAGGTGATCGGGTGGGTGCCCGGTTCGGCGCCGCTGCCGCTACAGACGGGGCACGTCTCCAGGCGACGGTACTCGATGTCCCGCTCGCCGCCGAAGATGGCTTCCTCGAAGGTGATCGTCAGATCATAGCGCATGTCGGGGCCGCGACGGGGGCCGCGCCGCCGCCGGCGACTGCCTGCCGCCCCACCGAATGAGCCGAAAAACTCCTCGAAGATGTCGGCAAATCCGCCGAAACCCTGAGGATCGAAGCCCGAAAAGCCGCCGTTGCCGACGCCCGCATGCCCGAAGCGATCGTAAGCCATGCGCTTGTCGTCATCGGACAGAACCTCGTAGGCTTCGCTGATCTCCTTGAATCGCTCACCGGCATCGGGGTCGCTATTCACGTCGGGGTGATACTGGCGCGCCAGACTACGGTACTGCTTCTTCAGTTCCTCTTTCGTCACCGTCCGGGCCACGCCCAGGACTTCGTAGTAGTCGCGCTTGGTAGACATAGGAATTACGAATTACGAATTACGAATTGAAGAAGTTGGCAGTTCATCTGCGGCATACCACAAAAGAGCGGCCAATTCGTCATTCGTAATTCGTAATTTTATTAGTTTGCGTCGCTGAACTCGCCTTCGACGACATCCTCGTCGGGGTTGGCGTCGCCCGACGGGCCGCCGTCGGCCGCGGTCTCGGGGCCGGGCGTGCCACTCTGATACATGGCCGCGCCGGCCTGCTGCAGCGCCTGTTGCAGCTGCTCGGCCGCCTGCTGCATCCCCTTCGGGTCGTTGCCGCTCAGGGCTGTTTTGACCGCGTCGATCTGCGTCTGCACCGCCGAGCGGTGGCTCTCGGGCACCTTGTCGCCGTTGTCGCTCAAGAACTTCTCGGCCGTGTAGACGGCCGAGTCGGCCATGTTGCGTGCCTCAACCTCTTCCCGGCGACGGGCGTCCTCGGCCGCGTGGCTCTCGGCGTCGCGCATCATCCGGTCGATCTCATCCTTGGCCAGACCGCTGGACGGGATGATCTGCATCGCCTGCTGGCGGTTGGTCGCCTTGTCACGGGCGCTGACGTTGAGGATGCCGTTGGCGTCGATGTCGAACGACACCTCGATCTGCGGCACGCCGCGCGGCGCGGGCGGCAAGCCGTCGAGAATGAAGCGGCCGAGGCTCTTGTTGTCGGCCGCCATCGGCCGCTCGCCCTGCACGACGTGGATCTCCACCTGCGTCTGGCTGTCGGCCGCGGTGGAGAAGACCTGGCTCTTCTTGGTCGGGATGGTCGTGTTGCGCTCGATGAGCGGGGTGGCCACGCCGCCCAGCGTCTCGATGCCCAGTGTCAGCGGGGTCACGTCGAGCAGGACGACTTCCTTCACGTCGCCGCCCAGCACGCCCGCCTGGATGGCCGCGCCCAACGCCACCACCTCATCGGGGTTCACGCCCTTGTGCGGCTCGCGGTTGAAGAACTTTCGCACCGCTTCCTGAATGGCGGGCATGCGGGTCATACCGCCGACAAGGATGACCTCGGTGATGTCGCTGACCGACAGGCCGGCGTCCTTCAGCGCCTTGCGCACCGGCTCAATGGAGCGCTGGACGAGATCATCGGTCAGTTGCTCCAGCTTGGCGCGGGTCAGCGTCAGGTTCATGTGCTTCGGCCCGTTGGCGTCGGCGGTGATGAACGGCAGGTTCAGCTCGCTCTGCATCGTCGTCGACAGCTCGACTTTGGCTTTTTCGGCCGCTTCGCGCAGCCGCTGCAATGCCTGCGGGTCGTTGCGCAAGTCGATGCCCTCTTCCATCTTGAACTGGTCGGCCGCCCACTCGATGATGCGCTGATCGAAGTCGTCGCCGC
>CAYNOL010000091.1:0-13849 GCA_964398825.1 uncultured Ardenticatenaceae bacterium | reverse complement strand
CTCACACCCTGATTTTAACCGGATGAAGAGAAGAAGGAAACCACAGATTTCACAGATTAAGAAACCGAGTTCTTTCTGGAAAAGCCGGTTTCTAACGCTCAAGATTTAAAAACCGAGTTTCCAAGAAGAAACTCGGTTTTTAGCTCTCTTAAAAATCTGTGTACCTGTGGTTTCGACTTTGTTCTTACCGGGCGGTGAGGTTGGCCACAGGGATGCTGGTGTTCACGTAGGTGGTGGAAACCCAGCCGGTGCCGCCGGTGGGGCGGAAGATCTCGACCCAGCCGCTGTCGGCCGAGCGGAACCCGGTCAGGCCCACGGTCTGGTTAGGCTGCAGCTGGCCGACGAGCACACCGTTGGGTGTGGCGCGGATGTTGAGCCGCGAGCCGCGCGTGTTGGCGACAGTGGCCGTGCCCACGCTCGACGTTGGCGGGGCGGTGGCGCCGTCCGTCGGCGGCGTCCACGACAGGCTGACGGCGGCGCGGCCGTTGCGGTCGTAATACTCCAGCCGCAGCGGCACCGTGCCCGACAGGGTCACGTGGGCGCTGAAGCGGCCGTTCTCCTGGTCACGCCATTCGTCGATGACCAGCTGGTTGTTGACCCACAGCCGCACGCCGTCGTCGCTGAACACGTCGAAGCGGTAGGTGCCGGCCGGGAAGAACTCGGTGCGCGACCAACGGACGGAGAAGTTGTCGTTGCCCACGCCCTGAATCGGCGAGCCGTCGCCCCAGTCGAAGTTGATGACCGCGTCGTTGCGCGTGCGGGCCGGGGTGCCGCTCAGATGGCGGTTGTTGAAGTATTCGCCGATCCACGTGCCCGTGCCGACGATGGGGCCGCCGGTGCCGGGGGGCGGGACGGTCATGGCGCCGGGCGTCCACGACAGGCTGACGGCCGCGCGGCCGACGTTCTCGTAATACTCAACGCGGATGGTCGTCGAGCCGGACAGGTTGACGTTGGCGCTGAAGCGGCCGTCGGACTGGTCGCGCCACTGGTCGATGATCAGCGCGTTGTTGACCCATACGCGGATGCCGTCGTCGCTGAAGACATCGAAGCGGTAGGTGCCGGGGTTGAAGTTAAGCGTGCGTGTCCAGCGGACGGAGAAGCGGTCGTTGCCGACGCCGGGGGCGGGCGAGCCGTTGCCCCAGTCGAAGTTGATGTTGGCGTCGTCGCGCACCGTCGCCGGCGCGCCGGTCAGGCTCATGTTGTTGAAGTACTCGCCGCGCCAGCCGCCGAAGACACCGGGCGTCTGGCCGCCGCCGATCTGCTGCCACGAGAATTTGGCCACGGCCATGCCACCCGCTTCGTAATACTCGACGCGGATGCGGTGGTCGCCGCCGTTCAGGAAGCGGTCGGCCACGACGGTGTGGACCTGGCTGTCGGTCCAGTTGTCGATGAGCATCACGTCATCGATCCAGACGCGCATGCCGTCGTCCATGGTGGCGAAGAAGCGGTAGTTGCCGGCCGGGAAGTTGACGGTGCGATCCCAGCGGGCGGAGAAGTTGTCGCTGTTGACCAGCGGGGCGTTGGGGCTGCCGCCGCCCCAGTCGTGGTCGATGGCGTCTTCCATGCGCTCCCAGACGTGGCCGCCCGAGGGGGTGCGGCTGTTGAAGTATCGCGCGCGCCATTGGTCGTCGGCCGCTTTGGCGCGCGGCGCGCCGGGCAGCAGCCACAGCGCGAGCAGGCCCAGTAAGGCTACCAGGCCCAAGAGGGGAAATCGTTTGCGGTATGTCATTTGGAATGAACCTCCACTTTTGGTTGAGGCTCCGGCATGAGGCACGGGTTGAAAGCAGGCTGCTGGGCTCATGCCAGATCACCTTCATATTAATATGTGGCCGGGCGCCACTTTATAAACCCGTTTTCACTCTTATAGTAAGCGATTTGCTCCACAGAACTCAAGTGCCTGTGCTCAGAGATGTATCCATTCGCACGGCAATTCTCATCTGCAGCCTATATTCTTGACGTCGAGCGCGGGGAAAAAGTTCCGGGAAGAGGGGGAAAGGAACCACAGATTACACTCAGCTGTCCTCAGCTGAGTGTAATCTGTGGTAAGTTTCTTATTGAACAGGCTCCAGCCAGACAGCGTCGATGAAAAAATCTTTGGCGCTGTGGTAGATGCTCTTGAAGCGCAGCAGCACCTGCACGTTTGTCTGTGCCGGCAGGGTGAATTCGACGACGTGGTAGTACCAGCGGCGGTCGCCCATGTCGCGGGCGGTGGCCCAGCCGCCGTGGCGTGTGTTGCCGTAGCTCACCCACGCCCCCGACTCGGCCGTGTAGGTGTCCCACGTCGGGTCGGCGGGGTCGAGCCTCTCCTGCCAATGGAGCTGCACCGGCACCGTCAGCCGCCACTTGCCGGGCGGCAGGCTGACCGTCTGGGTCAACTCCGTCCCGAACGCCGCGCCGCTGTGGAACACCTTATAGACTACTTCGCCGTCCAGAATGAGCGCCTTTGGGCCGCCCGGCTTCTCTTCGTCCGGTAGCTGCCAATCCAGCTTGTGGAGCATCTCGGCGATGCCGGTGACGATGCCCACGTGCTGGTCTTGCGGGTTCATGGTGCGGAAATCCCACACGCGCTCCCCTTTCTCCAACCAGTCGAGCTCCCAGCCGTACGGCTCCTGGTTGATCAGATAGCCTTCGACGGGCTCCTGATTCGTCCAGTTACGGTTTTCGAAGCTGCCGTTGACGAGCCAGTTTTCCCCCGCGCTGGGCGTGGCGCGGGGGGTGGGGGTGGGAGGGGGGATGTTGGTGGCCGTCGCCGTCGGCGTCGGCAGCGGTGTGGGCGTGTTCTCCGGCTTCATCACGAGGGGCAGACTGGCGCTGATGGGCGTGTCGTTGGCGGCCGCGGGGCGGGGGCGGCCGGAAAGGGCCAGCAGCAGGACGGCCACGCCGATGACGAACACGGCCGCGACGAACAGCCAGGTTTTACGCATGGTTCCACCTCCTTGCGTGGATGACGGGCGGCGATTCGGCCGCGCATGGGCCATTATAACCTATGTCGTCAAGTCGCTGCTGTAACGCAAACCTCCAGATCGCTTCCTCCGGAGGCACAAGCCAACGGAAGCGATACAAGTCGCAAGCTAACCATGTGTGACATCGTAAAAAATTAATTCAACCCTCTGTGAAGGATTGCTATCGTTCACACTCTGTTGTATTATGTCCACTTAGAGCGCCTTCGGCCGATTCGCCGCGCATCGACGGGTTCCGAGCCGCCATGGGTGTGTTGACTGTCCACTGTAGTACGATGAGGGAGAAAGTCATATGAAACGTCTAGTGCTGATTATTAGCCTGATCCTGATGCTGCTCCTGGCAGCGTGCGATACCATGGGCCCGACCCAGCAAGAGGTCATCCCCACCGACGGCGCGCCGGGCGAGACGGCCGCCGTGCCCCAGGAGCAATACCCCGCCCCCGACACGCCCAGCGGCGAGACGACCGGCACGACTACCGGCGAGACGGCTGAAGGCACCGGCGACGTGGCCGGGGCAGACCTGCAGGCCACGACCTGGGAGTGGGTGTCGCAACTCGACCCCATGGGCCAGACCACCGCCGCCGACCCGACGCGCTATACCATCGTCTTCAACAGCGACGGCACGGCCAACATCACTGCCGACTGCAACGTCGCCACCGGCACCTTCCTGACCGACGGCGTCAACCTCAACATCGAGCCGGGGGCCACGACGGCCGCCGCCTGCCCCGAGGGCAGCCAGGACCAGCTGTTCCTGACCAGCCTGGCCGGGGCTGAGAGCTACGTTGTCGAGGACGAAGAGCTGTTCATCACCCTGCGCGGCGGGGCGGGGACGCTCATCTTCCGCTCCAGCGAATCGGCCGGCTCGTCGGGCGACGCGGCCGCGCCGGCGCTGGCGGGCACAACCTGGGAATGGGTCTCCACCACGACACCGACCGAAACGATCACCGTCTCGGATCCGACCCGCTACACCGTCCTGTTCAACGCCGACGGCACGGCCGGCATGATGGCCGACTGCAACGGCATGGGCGCCACCTATTCCGCCGGCGAGGACGGCACGCTGTCCGTCATCCTGGGCGCGGGCACGCTGATGGCCTGCCCCGAGGACAGCCAGGCTGACCTGTTCACCGGCGGCATGGCCAACGCGACCGGCTACTCATTCGAGGGGCGCGACCTGGTCATCGAGCTGGGTGACGGCGCGGGGACGATGCGCTTCCGCGCGGCCGGCGGCGGCGTGGATGGCCAGGTGGGCGACACCGAGCTGCAGGGCATCGTCTGGGAGTGGGTGTCCACCACGACCGGCGAGCTGCAAGAGCTGTCGGGCGACCCGTCGCTCTACACAATCGCCTTCGGCCCCGACGGCATGGCCGGCATTAAGGCTGACTGCAACGTCGGCAACGCTGAGTACACCGCCGGTGAAGACGGCTCGCTATCCATCACGCTGGGCATCTTCACGATGGCCTTCTGTGAGAACCCGCAAGACCAGATCTTCCGCAACGGCCTGGCGGCCGCCGCGCTCTACTACATCGACGGCGGCGACCTGTTCATTGATCTGGTCGACGACGGCGGCACGATGCGCTTCCGCAACGGCGGCGCGGCCGAGCAGCCCGCCCCCGCGCCCGGCGAGGGAGACATCACCACCGGCGGCGCGCTGACCGGCGTCGCCTGGGAATGGGTGCGCACCGTCACCCCCGTCGAGGAGATCACCGTCGCTGACCCGACGCGCTACCACATCGTGCTCAACGACGACAACACGGCCAATATCAAGGCGGATTGCAACGTGGGCACGGCTATCTTCTCCACGTCTGACAGCAACGCCATCACCATCACCCCCGGTGCGATGACGCTGGCCCTCTGCCCTGAGGATTCGCAGGCGGCGCAGTTCATGGCCGGGCTGGGCGGGGCGGCCGTCTACTTCTTCCAGGACGGCAACCTGATGCTCGACATGGTGGCCGACAGCGGCACGATGCACTTCCGGGCCGGTGACGCGGTGGCGGAGGACCCCCCGCTGCCCGAGACGGGCGCGGGCGGCGAGAGCAGCCCGACGCCTGAGCCGGGCCGCGGCCCCGCCGTGCAGCCCATTCGGCCGAGCTCCATCACCGGACTGACCTGGAACCTGGGCGCCATCGAGACGGCGTCGGGCACGGTGACGATCAACGACCCGAGCCGCTACACCGTCGTCTTCAACGCCGACGGCACGGCCAACGTCCAGGCCGACTGCAACGTCGGCAGCATGGGGTACACGACCGGCGCCGACGGCGCGCTGACGATGACCCCCGGCCCGATGACGAGGGCTTTCTGCGGCGCTGGCTCGTTCGATCAGATGTTCCTGGGCGGGCTGACCAACGCGATGACCTACCGGATCGAGGGCAGCAATCTCTACATAGACATGCTGTACGAGAGCGGCACGCTGTTCTTCGCCCCGACCCAATAGCAGCACCCAGTAACCGGGTATTTTCCCGGCGAACGCCCGTTCGCCGGGAAAATACCCACTTTCGCGCACAGGAGTGGGAACGATCAATGGCCAAAAAGAACAAAGTTAGGCCCGTCGTCGAGCGGATGGCGGACGGGATGTCGGTGCGCGACCTGCTGCGCGTGGGGCCGAAGTTCGACCTGCGCGCCGTCGACACGCGGCGCGTCGTGGCCGGGCCGACGGACAAGACGGCCGCCCGCGCCGAAGCGGCCGCGCTGGAGGCCGAGGTGACCGAGCTGCAGGAGCGCCTCTACGCCGAATCGAAGGCGGGCGGCAAGCGGCGGCTGCTCATCGTCTTGCAGGGCATGGACACGTCGGGCAAGGGGGGCTCGGTCAAGGCGATCGACCGCGTCATGGAGCCGATCGGCCTGCGCATCACCGGCTTCGGCGCGCCGACCAAGGAGGAGCTGCGCCATCATTACCTGTGGCGCATCAAGAAGGCGCTGCCGCCCCCCGGCTCCGTCGGCATCTTCGACCGCTCCCACTACGAAGACATCCTCATCGTGCGCGTGCGCAATCTTGTGCCGCCCGAGGTGTGGGGTGAGCGGTACGACGAGATCAACGCCTGGGAGAAAAAGCTCGTCGACGGCGGCATGACCTTGCTGAAAGTCATGCTCCACATCTCCAAACAGGAGCAGCAGGAGCGCCTGCTGGCCCGTCTGGCCGATCCGTTGAAGCATTGGAAATACAACCCCGGCGACGTGGACGAGCGGCTGCTGTGGGATGATTATCAGGAAGCGTACCAGGCAGCTATAACGCGCTGCTCGACTGACTACGCGCCGTGGTACGTCATCCCCGCCGACCGCAAATGGCACCGTGACTGGCTGCTGACCCACATGGTGGCCGAGACGCTGCGGGAGATGAACCCGCAATATCCGACGATGGAGTACGACGTGGCGACAGAGGTGGAGCGCGTCAGAAACAGCTAGAAAGGTTCGGGAGAATATCATGTGTTGTGTCATCTCTCTCCTCGTGTTCATCGGCCCGCGCATCGCGGCCATCGCCTGGTACATCACCGACACCGCGCGCTGGAACGCCGCCTTCAGCAACATCCTCTGGCCCATCCTGGGCGTGCTCATCGTGCCGTGGACGACGCTGGCCTATGTTTGGATGGCCCCCGGCGGCGTGTCGGGCTTTGAATGGGTCATCGTCGGGCTGGGGTTCCTGCTCGACATCGGCGCGTTCGGCGGGGGCGGCTATAGCCGCCGCAATCGCCGCTAACGGGCGGTAGAGCGATGGCGTCGCCGACGGCCGCCCCGCGGGACATCGTCCCGCCGCGCGTCTCCATGCCTCGCGCCTTGCTCCACCTGGAGGGCGCGGTGTTGCTCGTCGCGGCCGTGGCCGTCTACTTCCGGCTGGGGCTGCCGTGGTGGGCCTTCCTGCTCTTCCTGCTGGCCCCCGACCTGTCGGCCGTCGGCTATCTGGCCGGGGCGCGGGTTGGTTCCGTGGCCTACAACCTGGCCCATACCACCGTCTGGCCGGTGCTGCTGGGCGTGGCGGGGTGGTGGTGGGGCCTTGGCTGGGCCGCGCCCGTGGCCCTCATCTGGCTGGCCCACATCGGCATGGATCGGATGGTGGGGTATGGGTTGAAGTATCCGGAGGGGTTCAAGCAGAACCATTTGCATCGGGTGTGAGCGCTGCGGGTTGAAACCCGCAGCTAGGATGTAAAGTGCGTTGAAGCACTGGAAGACGCGCCGCGCCCCTCTTCCAGTGCTTCAACGCACTTCCCGCGCTAGCGGTGGGTTTCAACCCACCGCGCTAAAACGCACCTGCGCCGCACCACGCCGCGCCGTGCGGTGCCGCGACGGGCCACAGGGCGGGTTACAAACCCGCCCTCTTCGTTCCGACCACCCGAACGCTCGCGCCCCAAAATAGGTGTATCCCCAATATCGTGTAAAATCACCCCCAAACCAACCAACTCAAACACCTAAAAAATCCGTCTCATCCGTAAAAATCCGCAGCCAATTCTTATTACTATGCACATTCTGGTAACCAACGACGACGGCGTTCATTCGCCGGGACTATTCGCCCTCGTCCAGGCCATGCGGCCGTTGGGCGACGTGACCGTCCTCGCCCCCGACCACAACTGGTCGGGCGGAGGGCATGTGAAGACGCTCCACCGGCCGCTGCGCGTCTGGGAGACGACGCTGGCCGACGATACCCCAGCGCTGATGAGCGACGGCGCGCCGTCCGACTGCGTGGCGCTGGCCCTGCTCGGCCGCGTGCCCCGCATCGACCTCGTCGTATCGGGCATCAACACCTTCGGCAATCTGGGCCACGACGTGACCTATAGCGGCACGGTGACGGCGGCCATGGAAGCGGTCATCGCCGGGGTGCCGGGCATCGCCTTCTCGCTGGCGGCCGACGACGCCACGCTGGAGCGCGACTACGGCCCGTCGGCCCACTACGCCGGGCTCATCACCCGCGCGGCCATCGGCCGCGGCCTGCGCCCCGACCTGCTGCTGAACGTCAACGTTCCCTGCCTGCCGGCCGAGCGCATCCGGGGCGTGCGCGTCACCCGCCAGGGGCTGCGCGTCTACCGCGACCAGCTGGACGAACGCGTCGACCCGCGCGGCGTGCCCTACTACTGGATCGGCGGCGATTACCCCACCGGCGTGCCCGACAACGGCACCGACTTCGGCGCGCTCAACGACGGCTATGTGTCGGTGATGCCGCTGCAGCTCGACTTGACCAACTACAAGTTGGCGCAGGAGATGGCGGATTGGGAGTGGGGGGAGTGAACGAGGTCTTTGCCTTAGCCTGATTCGTCCAACGTTTCCCGCTTTCGCGCCTGCAGCGCCGCGGCCGCCGCCCGCACCTCGGCCGCCCGCTGCCCGTGCAACGTGTAGCCGCCCAGCAGGAAGAAGGCCGCCACCAGCGCCAGCGCCGTCAGTCCGCCGGTCATCAGCCGCATGCCGAACAGCGCCGCGGCCGGCTGCTCGGGGAACAGCACCCCCTCGCTCGGGTTCACGTACCCCGTGACGGTGAAGATGATGGCCGTCAGGATGCCCTGGATGACGAAGGCGAAGCGGATGACCAGGCCGTTGATGCCGAAGAACATCCCCTCGCGCCGCGCGCCGGTGGCCACTTCGTCGGCGTCGGTCACGTCGGCGATGAGCGGGTTGCTCAGCATCATCATCCCCGCCAGACTGATGCCGAACAGCGCCGTGCCGGCCAGCCCCGAGGCGAAGTCGTTGGGAAAGAAGAAGTAGAGCGCCGACGCCGCGCCCAGCAGCGTGGCCGCCCGCAGCGCCCGCCACGCGCTGTACCGCTTGGCCAGCACCCACCACAGCGCCATGGCCGGCAGCGCGGCCAGGAACGCGGCCGCCAGCAGGATCGACGTCTGCATCTCCGGGTCGAGCGTCACCCCGGCGAACGTCGCCGGCCCCTGGATGCGCAGCACGTACTTGGCGTAGAACGGCAGCGAGGCCGACATGGCCAGGAAAACGTACTGGATCATCAGGTTGGCGGCCAGGAAGTAGACGTAGTCCCGGTTGCCTAGTGTCAGCCGCAGCGACTCCATGAAGCCGGGGGCGGGCTCGGCGGCGAACTCGCGCCGCTCCTTGCTGCCGGCCATGGTGATGATGAGCGAGACGAGCGTCACGGCCGACAGCATGATGGCCATGTACCCCCGGTTGCTCCAATCCGCCCCGGCCAGCACCGGCGGCAAGGCCACGCCCACCAGCAGGCCGAAGATGGAGAACGTTTCGCGCAGCCCCGACAGCCCCGCCCGCTCTCCCTCGCCGCTGGCCATCTCGGGGAAAAGCGACGTCCAGTTGACCACGAACACCGTCCAGCACAGGTCGAACAGCAGCACGATGGCCAGGAAGTAGAACAGCAGGCCGTACTCCGACCAATTCGCGCCGGCGAACGGGAACCACAGCAGGAAGAAGGTGATGACCAGCGGGATGAGGAAGGCGTACATCCACGGCAGGCGGCGGCCGAAGCGGGTGCGCGTTCGGTCGCTCAGATAGCCGGCCAGCGGGTCGTTGACGGCGTTCCAGATGCCGTAGAGCGCCCACACCAACCCGATCCACGCCGCGCGCACGCCGAGCGTGTCGATGTAGAGGAACTGGATATAGGTCGAGAAGGCTTGATAAGACAGCGCAACGCCGAGCGAGCCGACGGCATAGAGAAGGCGGTGGTGGGAACGAATGATCATAACTTTAAGAAATGAAACACGGAGGGGTCGCGGATATTACGGATTTTACGGATAGGATGTCGGTTCAGCTTCTTTGCGTGACATCCGTCTCATCCGTGTCCATTCCGTGTTTAACTCCGGATTCCCCAAATCATATCCGTGCAAAGTCGCCGGAAGTTTACTATAACCTTAACAGCGCGGCCGAAATGCCCCGGCCCCGATAGACATGGTACTTTATCCGATGCTATCATTCGGTCAATCCAAAAAACCCGTCCTCATCCGTCTTAATCCGCGTCAATCCGTGGTTTAAACATTTCCTCCGGAGACTCCCAAATGATCCATACCAACTACCTCATCATCGGCGGCGGCATGACCGGCGCGGCGGCCGCCGGCGGCATCCGCGAGCTGGACGCCAACGGCCGCATCGTCATGATCTCGGCCGAGAGCGCGCCCCCCTATGACCGGCCGCCCCTGTCGAAAAAGCTGTGGACGGGCAAGTCGACGGTGCGCGACATCGCCGCGCCGTTGCCCGACGACGTGGAGCTGCGGCTGGGGCGGCGCGTGGTGGCGCTGGACCCCGCGCGGCGCGAGGCCACCGACAGCGGCGGCATCACCTACACCTACGACAAGGTGCTGCTGGCCACGGGCGGCGCGCCGCGGCGGTTGCCGTTCGGCGGCGGGGCGGTCAACTACTACCGGCAGATCTACGCCTCTCTGGCGCTGCACCGGGAAGATGAGACTCGGGCCCGCGTCGTCGTCATCGGCGGCGGCTTCATCGGCTCCGAGGTGGCGTCGTCGCTGCGGCAGCGGGGCAACGAGGTGACGCTCGTTTTCCCCGAAAACGGCATCTGTGACCGCATCTTCCCGCCCGACCTGGCCGCCGACCTCATCGACTACTACCGGCAGCACGGCGTCGTCGTCCACAGCGGCGAGAAGGTGACCGACATCGAGAGCTACGGCGACGGCACGGCCGTCATCACCGGCAGCGGGCTGACGCTGCCCGCCGACCGCGTCGTAGCCGGCATCGGCATCATCCCGTCCGTCGAGCTGGCCGAGCAGGCCGGGCTGGCGGTGGACAACGGCATCGTCGTCGACGACTATCTGCGCGCCGGCCGTCCCGACATCTACGCCGCGGGGGACGTGGCCAACTACCCCGACGCGGTGCTGGGCAAGCGGCGGCGGGTGGAGCACGCCGACGCGGCGCGAGCCTCAGGCAAGGCCGCCGGGCGCAACATGGCCGGGGCCGGCGAACCGTATGACTATCTGCCGATGTTCTACTCCGACCTGTTCGATTTGGGGTATGAGGCCGTTGGCGAGCTCGACAGCCGCATGGAGATGATCGAGGATTGGCAGGAGCGGTTCTCCCACGGGGCGATCTACTATTTGCGCGACGGCCGCGTGCGCGGCGTGCTGCTGATGGACATCTGGGACCGGCTGGACGAGGCGCGCGAGCTCATCCGGTCGGGCGAGACGCACACGGCCGAGTCGCTGAGGGGGCGGTTCGAGTAGCGACTACTTCGGCAGCCGGCGCAAAAAGAGAAAGCCGTCGATAATCGTGATCGTCATCGGCACGGCGAAGGCGGCCAGACACAGCCACGCGTACGCATCGATCGACAGCCCCGGCACGAAATAGAGCAGCAGCGCCGCCAGCGCAGTGATGAGGCCGGTGGCGAACAGGCCGCGCGCCATGTGGCGGTTGGTCTTGTACCAGACGACGGGGTCGCGCAACGTGCCGGGCACGCGCACGCCGTAGATCGGGTTGGGCGGCACCTTATCCAGCCACAGCGGAACGGCCAGCGCCGCCAGCAGCCCGCCGAAGACGAGATACATCACCAGCATCATTCCCATGGTTACTCTCCTTCGATAAAGCCCGGCCGCCGATAGTCGGGGTCGGGGTAGTCGTAGAATCCGCCGCCCGTCTTGACACCCAGCCGCCCGGCGTCGACGTAGCCGCGCACGAAGTCGGCGTTCTGTCGCTGCGCGGGGTCGCCCGTCCGCCCGGCCCAGTAATCGGTGATGCGCCACACCGTGTCGAGCCCCACGGCGTCCATGATGCCGAACGGGCCGACGGGGGTCTTCATGATTCCCATCCACGCTCGATCCACGTCGGCCACCGAGGCCACGCCCCCAGCCGCCAGTTCCAGCGCCGCGCCGTTGAGCGCGCTGAGCATGGCGTTGAACACGTACCCCGAACTCTCCCGCCGGGCCACGATGGGGATCTGCCCGATGCGGCGGGCGAAGGCGATAACCGTCTCGACGACGGCCGGGTCGGTGCCGTCGTGGGGCATCACGTCGGCGACGTTGGCGTCCCAGACGGGCAAGTGGAAGTGGAGCGACAGCAGCCGCTCGGGCCGCCCGCCCGCCTCGGCGAACATCGACGGCAGCAAGGTTGAGGTGTTGGTGGTGAAGATGGTGCGCGGCGGGCAGAGGGCGTTGAGCTGGGCGAAGACGCGCCCCTTCAGCGCCGGGTCTTCGGGCACGGATTCGGAGACGAGGTCGGCCTCGGCCGCGGCGGGGGCCGGCTCGGTGACGGGCCGGATGCGCGCCAGCGCCCCGTCGGGCAGCCGCCCCTTCTCGGCCAAATGGCGCGCATACCCCCGCACGCGCGCCATGCCCGTCGCCAGCGCGTCGGCCGACGTGTCATACAGCCGCACGTCGAGGCCATGGATCGCGCACTGCAGCGCGATCTGTCCGCCCATCGTCCCCGCGCCGACGACCAGAATTGTGCGTATCTCTTCAGCGTTCATATTCTCCGAAATTATAACACGCATTATTGTGCCGCATGCTTTAGCTTGCGACTTGTTGCGCAGGCCGGCAGCCTGCGGAACAAGCGCTCAGCCTGCGCGAAGAGGCAACCTGAAGGTTGCGTTACAGCGCCAATCCCCACTCTCTTCTCCTTTAATCTCCCCAATCCGCCAAATCTGCGGATAATACCCCTTCTTAATCTGTGTCCATCTGTGAAATCTGTGGTGAGTCCCTCTGGAGGTAAGTATGGCGATTCCGATTCCGAGCATGATTTTAAAGCAGCTCCACACCAACGGCAGTTTGAAGAACTCGGCCGACGGCGTCGAGTTTTCGGTGAAGAACCGGCTGAACGACACGACGTTGACGGGGCTGACGGGGCTGAAGTTCGACGGCACGGCCGTGCCGCTGGAGCGGGTGAGCATCCGGCTGAGCGACGGCGGCACACTGACGCCCGCCCAGCTGGCGGCCGAGCCGCTCGACTTCCCGCTGCGGCGCACGCTCGACATCGTGGCCGACATCGACCCGCTGCCGGTGGGCAAGCATGAGATCGAGGTGCGGTTCACCGCCCGGCCGTTCGGCAAGCTGACGCTGAAGGTCGATGACGCCATCACCGAGGAGCAGCCCAAGAAGATACAGATCCCGCGCGACAACAACGACGACTACAGTCCGGAGGCCATCGCCGCCCGCCGCGCGTTTGTCGAGGAGTACACCGGCGCCGAACTGCATCACACGTCGCAATTCTCGTTCGACCCGCGCATGACGGCCGGCAACGCCGAGCACTTCACCGGCGTGGCCCAGATCCCGCTCGGTTTCGCCGGGCCGGTCACCATCCACGGCGAGCACGCCAAGGGGGATTTCCTCATTCCGCTGGCCACCACCGAGGGCACGCTCATCGCCAGCTACAACCGGGGCATGAAGATCATGAACCTGTCGGGCGGCGTCACGTGCACCGTCATCGGCGACGCCATGCAGCGCGCGCCGGTGTTCGTCTTCGGCAACGCCCGCGAGGCGCGCCACTTCGTCTCGTGGGTCGAGGCCAACATGACCGAGATCCGCGAGCAGGCCGAGGCCACGTCGAGCGTGGCCAAGCTGCAGTACATCGACTACTATCTGGCGAGCAAGCTGGCCTATCTGCGCTTCAACTTCAGCACCGGCGACGCGGCCGGGCAGAACATGGTCGGCCGGGCGACGTTCGCCGCCTGCAGCTGGATTCTCGACCATTACGACGGCATCGAGCATTTCTATCTGGAGAGCAATCTGGCGACGGACAAGAAGGCGTCACAGGTGAACGTGATGCACACGCGCGGCAAGCGGGTGGTGGCCGAGTGCACCATCAAACGCGACGTGCTCATCCAGCACATGCGCGTGGAGCCGGAGAATCTGTTCTACCACGGCGGCATCGCCAACGTCGGCGCTATCCTGAGCGGGGCCAACAACAACGGCCTGCACTCGGCCAACGGCATCACGGCCATGTTCATCGCCACGGGGCAGGACGTGGCCAACGTGTCGGAGTCGAGCGCGGGCATCCTCTAC
>CAYNOL010000090.1:0-13895 GCA_964398825.1 uncultured Ardenticatenaceae bacterium | reverse complement strand
TGCTGGTCATTGACGAGATCGTCGGCGGCCACCTGATGAGCGGCGTGCCCGACCTCGGCAGCCGCTGGCCGCTCCACGCCTCGTCCACCGGCCTGGTGACGCTGGCTTTTCTGCCCGAAGACCGGGCCTTCGAGCTGCTGCCGGCCACATTGCCCCTTATTACTCACCGAACCCCCACCAGCCGCGCCGCCCTGTGGGCCGAACTGGCCGCCGCCCGAGAGCGCGGCTACAGCATCGCCGACGAGACGCTGGAGGTGGGGCTGGTGGCCATCGCCGCGCCCGTGTTCGACCACGACGGCCGGGCCCTGGGCGCGCTCAGCATCGCCGGGCCGAAGCTGCGCGTCACGGCCGAGTGCGTCCCCCTCATCGGTGAGCGCGTCCGCGCCGCCGCCGCCCGCGTCTCCGCCCAGTTGGGTTACAGGCCGTAAGAAGAGTTGAACACGGATGGGACACGGATTGAACGGATTAGCACGGATAAGAAAAAATCCGTTTAATCCGTGTCATCCGTATCCCTTCGGTGTTTAATTTCTCCCATGAATCGTATCGTTGTCATCGGCACGACCGGGTCGGGGAAGAGCACGTTAGGGGAGCGGCTGGCGGGGCGATTGGGCGTTCCGTTTGTCGATCTCGACATGCTGAACTGGGGGCCGGATTGGACGCCGGCGCCATTGCCCGAGTTTCGCCGGCGGGCTGAGGGCGCGCTGGCCGGGGAGCGGTGGGTGGTGGCCGGCAATTACAGCGTCCTGCGCGACATCGTCTGGGGCCGGGCCGACACGCTGCTGTGGCTCGACTACCCGCTGCCGCTCGTCCTCTGGCGGTTGCTGCGCCGCACCTTGCGCCGCACACTGCTGCGGGAAGAACTATGGGCCGGCAATCGGGAGAGGTTGCGGACGCAATTCGCCAGTCGCGACTCGTTGTTCATCTGGGCGCTCAAGACCCACTACCGCCGGCGTCGCGAGATGCCCCACCTGTTGGCGAGGCCCGAATACGCCCTCCTGCTCACCTACCGCTTCCATTGGCCGAGTGAGGTTGAACGGTGGCTCGGCGGGCTGCCTGTGTCATAATTCCCGCCATGAGCAAATTGCGCGTCCATTTTGATCGTTCCCTGACGGCCGAGGAGTCGGAGCAACTGCGCCCCAGATTGTCGGTCGACGTCGAACTGAGCGAAGGATCGGAGATGCCGGACGGCGCCCACATCCTCGTCTCCGGCCGCCCCACCCGCGAGCACCTGGCCGCCCCCGGCCTGCGCGCGCTGATCATCCCCTGGGCGGGACTGCCGACCGAGACGCGCGAACTGATGCGCGACTTCCCCGGCGTGGCCGTCCACAATCTGCACCACAACGCCGCGCCCACGGCCGAGCTGGCAGTGATGTTGCTGCTGGCCGCGGCCAAATTCGCCGTGCGCTTCGACAGCGCCCTGCGTCGCCACGACTGGCGCATCCGCTACGAGCGGCCGGGGGCGACGGTGATGCTGGACGGCAAGACGGCGCTCATCCTCGGCTATGGGGCGATCGGCCGCCGCGTGGCCGCCGCCTGTCGGTCGCTGGGCATGACGACGCTGGCCACCCGCCGCCGCCTCGACGCGCCACAGATGGACGGCGAGACCGAGGTACACCCGGCGGCCGCGCTCCACGAGCTGCTGCCCCGCGCCAACGCCGTCGTCATCTGCCTGCCGCACACGCCGCAGACGGACGGGCTGCTGGGCGCGGCCGAGCTGGCGCTGCTGCCCGATGGCGCGGTGCTGGTCAACATCGGCCGCGGGCCAATCGTCGACGAGCGGGCGCTCTATGAGGGGCTGCGCGACGGCCGCCCCCACGCCGCCGGGCTGGATGTGTGGTACAGCTACCCGCCCGACGAAGCGGCCCGCGCCAACTGGCCCCCGTCGGCCTACCCGTTCCACGAGCTCGACAACGTCGTCATGAGCCCCCACCGCGGCGGCGCGGCCGACGAGACGGCCCGGCTGCGAATGACGGCGCTGGCGGAGATGTTGAATGACGCGGCCGAGGGGCGAGCGATCGGGAATTGGGTGGATATTGATGCGGGATATTAGCGTGGGTTAAGCGCCCACTACAATCAAGCCCCCATTAAACCCTTTGCGCCCCACCCCTTCCATCTGCTAGAATGTCGCACAGGATCGCGCGCCGGCGGTTAGTTTGGCCGGCGCGTCGCCAAACGTCATGAGAACATTACCACGTCTTCTTGCCGTTGTGATCGTGGCTTTCCTGGCCGGGACGGTGTTCACCGCCGCCGGTCAACCGGTTGCCGCCGAACGCGCGCCGATGGAAGACCTGATCATCGCCGCCGACACGCTGACGGCCGACATCGAGAAGGGCACGACGATCATCGGCGGCGAGCTGATCCCTTCGGCCGCGCCCGGCGCGTCGTTCACCTCTGACATCATCGACGCCCCCATTCCGTTCAACGCCGTCGTGCCCCACTGGACGGGCACCAACGCCGAAGCCATCTCCCTGCAGGTGCGCACCAGCCCCGACGGGGAGAATTGGGATGAGTGGATCGCCGTCCACGCCAACCACGACTGGATGGAGCCGGGCGAAGCGGAAGTAGTGGGCGAGATGGTGCTGGTGGCCGACGCCGGCGTCACGCATCGCTTCGTCCAGGTGCAAGTGCTGTTCGACGCGCACGATGACCGCGACGAATCGGTCGACGGGGATGAAACGTCCGCCACCGACGCCGCCGCGATCCCCGCCCTCAGCCAGTTGCGCCTGACCTTCATCGACACCAGCGAAGGGCCGACGGCCGACGAGCTGATCGATCTTCAGTCTGAGCTGGATCGGGATGAGTCGCTGCTGCCCGAGAGTGTCGAAGCCTTCCCCAAGCCGTTCGTCGTCAGCCGCACGGCGTGGTGCCGTCACGCCGACTGCACCTATACCGACGGACTCCAGTTCCACCCGGTCAGCCATCTCGTCGTCCACCATACCGTCTCGAACAACGCCAGCTCCGACTGGGCGGCCGTCGTTCGCGCCATTTGGAACTTCCACACCTACAGCCGGGGGTGGGGCGACATCGGCTACAACTATCTGGTTGACCCCAACGGCGTGATTTACGAAGGGCACCATGGCGGCGACGATGTCGTGGGCACCCACGCCTCGGGGGCCAACAAGGGCAGCATGGGCGTGGCGCTGCTGGGCACCTTCACGGCCTACTCGCCCGGCATCCGTCCGCCGCAAGCGATGCTCAACGCGGCCGTTGATTTGCTGTCGTGGAAGGCCGACCAGCGCGACATCAACATCTTCGACGCCGGCCGTCTGCCCAACCTCTCCTGGGGCTTGCCGCACCTGATGGGCCACCGGGACGTGTATGGGACGACGGAGTGCCCCGGCGACCAGGCCCACCTGCTCATCCCGTGGATGCGCGAGCAGATCGCCCAGCGTATCGGCCTCAGCGACCCGTTCCTCTACGCCGACGAGCAGTCCACCGCCTTCAGCCGCAGCAGCACCGGCGACTGGCGTGTGCCGCCCTATCTGTGCGGCTTTAACAACCACGCCTGGTACGGTTGGTCGGTGAATAGCCAGTCGTCGAGCAATCAGTGGGGCGAATGGCGGCCGAACGTGCCCGCTGCGGGGCGCTATCGCATCGATGTCCACATCCCGTACTGTCGCACCGGCCGGGCGGAGACGGGCAGCGCCACCTACACCATCTACCACGCCGGCGGCAGCACCGCGCGCACCATCAGCCACCAGGCTAACGTCGGCCTGTGGGCCACGCTGGGCGAGTACACCTTGAACCAGGGCAACGGTAACGTCATCCGCCTGACGAATCTGACGCGCGACAGCGGGCTGGGTGTCTGGTTCGACGCCGTCCGGCTGCTGCCCGTCACCACCACACCGTCGCCTCCACCGCCACCCGTGCCGACCAATCTCGATCCGACGGTCAACGTCTGGAAGAACAATCGCGCGGTTAACTTCACCTGGAAGGTGGACAACCCCGACACGGTGACGATCACGACGCTGCAGGTGGCGGCCGACCCGTCGTTTGCCAATCTGGTGCTGGTCAATCAGAGCTGGTATGGCACGCCGACGACTCATACCCACCCGTTCAGCGCCGACTTCAGAGACCTGTATTGGCGGGTGCTGGTGTGGCGCGACAACGCGCCGCTCATCTCCAGCCGGCCGACCCGCTTCGCGCTGGACGCGACGCCGGCCCGCTCGGCCGTCGCCTCGCCGCTCGCCTTCCTGCCCGATACCAACCGCTATATCGTCACCTGGAGCGGCAGCGACGAGTTGTCGGGCGTGGATCGCTATCACATCGACTTCCGCGCGGCCGGCGGCCAATGGACGCGCTGGCTGACGGACACGCGGCTGACGGCGGCGCTCTTCGCTCCACCTATACCCGGGACAGTATACGAGTTCCGCTCCATCGCCATCGACGGCGCGGGCAACGTGGAGCCGGCCGGCAACACGGCCGACGCCACCACCAGCGGCGCGCGAACACTCTCCACATCGGTCATGTGGCCGGTGGTCGCTCGATAAAACGAAGAAGAGAGGAACCACAGATTACACAGATTGAAGAAGGGATTGGGGATTAGAGATTAGAGACTGGGAAACTAGGGGACTGTGAGCTTGTTAGTCTCCTAGTCCCTCAGTCTCTCAGTCCCTTATCCTCTCCTAAAACCTGCTAAATCTGCCAAATCTGCGGATGACTTTCCTCTTCCTTTTCTTAATCTGTGAATTCTGTGAAATCTGTAGTTACCTCTCCTATTTCTTATGACTGAGTTGATCCATACCGATATCTTAATCGTCGGCTCCGGGCCGGCGGGTAGTTCTACGGCGTTGCATCTCATCAAGCGCGATCCGTCGTGGGCCGGGCGCATCGTCATCGTCGACAAGGCCGTCCACCCGCGCGACAAGCTGTGCGGCGGTGGCATCACCCATTTGGCGCAGAACATCCTGGCCGACCTGGGGCTGGAGCTGGAGCCGCGCAGCTTCGAGGTGAAGGAAGCACGCCTGCTCTACCGCGACAAGAGTTACTCCTTCCACGGCAATCCGGTGTTCCGCATCATCCGGCGCAGCGAGTTCGACCAGTGGCTGGCGCAGACGGCCGAGCAACTGGGCGTCCAACTGCGGCAGGGCGAGGCGGTCAAGGAGGTCAACCCCCAGGCCGACTACGTCGAGGTGGTGACGGAAAAGGCGACGATAAGGGCCAAAGTCGTCGTCGCCGCCGACGGCTCGCGCAGCTTCGTGCGCCGCAAGCTCAAGTGGGACGACGATTCGCGCGTGGCCCGGCTGGTTGAGGTGGTGACGCCGGAGAACCCGACGACTACCCCCGAGTTCCGCGACGGCATCGCCGTGTTCGACTTCACGCCGATGGACGACGACCTGCAGGGGTACTATTGGGACTTCCCCAGCTTCATCCAGGGGGAGCCGTTCATGAACCGGGGCGTGTTCGACAGCCGCGCCCGGCCGGAGAAGCCGAAGGCCGATCTGAAGGATGTGCTGGGCGGGGAGATGGCCGAGCGCGAGCGACGGCTCGACGAGTACGAACTGAAGGGCCACCCTATCCGCTGGTACAGCAAGGACGGCCGCTTCGCCCAGGAGCGCGTGCTGCTGGTGGGCGACGCCGCCGGGGCCGACCCGCTGATGGGCGAGGGCATCTCCTTCGCCCTGGGGTACGGCGAACCGGCGGCCGAGGCGATAATCGACGCCTTCGCCCGCGACGACTTCAGCTTCGACACCTACGCCGACCGGCTGCGCAAGCACCCGCTGTTCGTCCACCTCGACCTGCGGGTGCGGCTGGCGCGCTACGCCTATCTGCTGAACCGTCCGTGGGTGGCCAGCCTGGGCTGGAGCGTGATGCGGCTGGCGATGCGCTTCACGCGCTGGAGCAAGCGCGACTACGTGCCCGCCCGCCGGCCGACCTTCCGGCTGACGGATGTGGCGTCGCAGTCGTAAGAATGGCTACGGATTTGGACGGAAGCGACGGATTGGGGCAGATTGCCCCGCCTGGCTACGCCAAATTCTGGAACGTATACCCAACCCCGCGCTCGGCCAAAATGTAGACCGGGTTGTTGGGGTCTTGCTCGATCTTGCCGCGCAGGCGGTGGACGTGGACGTGGAGCCGGTCTTCTTTGGCTTCCTGTAGCGGCCAGATGCGGTTGAGCAGGAAGTCGGTGGTGACGATACGCCCCGCGTTGCGCACCAGGATGTAGAGCAGCTTCGTCTCCGTCGGCGTCAATGACACGATCTGGCCGTCGATCGTCGCCTCGCGCAGCGGGAAGTTGATCAGCAGCCGCTCATCGATGCGCGTCATCGACTCCAGCGTGTAGGTGTAATCTTCCATGCGGGCCAGCACGCGGCGCACGCGAGCGATCAGCTCCGGCGGATTGAACGGCTTGACGATGTAATCCTCGGCGTGCTCCTCCAGCCCCTCGATGATCGTCTCCTCGCTGTCGACGGCCGTCAGCATGATCACCGGCACGTCGCTGAACTCGTGGATGGTGCGGCAAAACTCGAAGCCGCTCATCTCCGGCATGTGCAGATCGACGATGGCCAGATGGGGCAGGCCGTGGCGGTTGATCAGCTTCAGCGCCTCGGGGCCGGAGATGGCCGTGGAGACCTCATAGCCGCCTTGCTCCAGCGTGTGCTGGACGATGCGCAGGGTGTAGGCATTGTCGTCAACGACCATAACGCGATGGGTATCGGGAGTCGATTCAAACATGGTTGTCCCTCAAAATAGCGACCGGACGAGCACGCGAGCGGCCGTCCTGTTATGTTAAACCAATCCCCAATCGTTGCCAAACACCGCTCACAAACAGCCAATCCGGGCCCGCCGCGCCGCTTGACATTTGTTGCGCTAATAACTTCATGTGCTATAAATGAGAGGAATTTCACAATCCCAATTCCCGCCAGGAGAGATGAGGAAACACTGTGCAGGCTGATTGGCAATACATCGCTATTTTTGTGGCGCTTTCGCCCATATTCCCTCTGGCCCCTGTGGTGCTGAACCGTGTGCTCGGCCCACACCGGCCGAACCCGATCAAGCAGCAGACCTACGAATGCGGCATCGAGACCGTCGGCGATACGTGGATCCAGTTCAAGGTTCAGTACTACATCTACGCCCTGGTCTTCGTCGTCTTCGACATCGAGGCCGTGTTCCTGTTCCCCATTGCCGCCGCCTATGGGCAATTGGATCTGTTCGGCATTGGCGCGGCCGTCCTGTTCATCGCCCTGCTGGCCGACGGCCTGATCTATGCCTGGAACCGTGGAGTTCTGGAGTGGGTCTAGCGCCCACCACCTAACATTGACAGGAGGAACCGCCATCGGTTGCCGGGCGACCGGCGATTTCCCCTGAGATGAAAAGGCGCGACCGCTATGAATATTCTTGACCTGTTAAAGAGTCTTCTCTCATTGAGCCTCGGCGATTTTATCCGCCGCAACTTCGGCACCGGGCCGGGGACCGAGCTCCTCATCGATATCGGTGGGGTTGTTCTCCTCTCCACCTTCTGCTTGCTGATCGTCATCTTCCTGATCTGGCTGGAGCGGAAGCTGATCGCGCGCATGCAAGACCGCATCGGCCCCAATCGCGTGGGCGGCCGCTACGGTCTGCTCCAGACCGTGGCCGACGTCATCAAGCTGCTGGTTAAGGAGGTCATCCACCCCTCAGGCGCCGACTGGGTTTCCTACAACGCCGCGCCGATCCTCACGGTGATGGCCGCGTTGCTCGTGTGGGCTGTCATGCCCTTCGCCCCGGGGGTCATCGGCGTCGATCTCAACATCGGCGTCTTTTTTGTGATGGCCGTCAGCTCGGCGTCGGTCATGGTGCTGCTGCTGGCGGGGTGGGGCTCCAATAACAAGTACGCCCTGTTGGGCGCGTTCCGTGCCGTGGCCCAAATGGTCAGCTATGAAGTGCCGATGATCCTGGCCCTGCTGGTGCCCGTCATCTTGGCCCGCACGATGTCGACCGAAGGCATTATCAACGCCCAGAACGTCCCCTTCCTGATCTTTGCCCCCATCTCGGCCCTCATCTTCTACATCTCTTCACTGGCCGAGACCGGCCGCACGCCGTTCGACTTGCTGGAGGCCGAATCGGAGATCGTCGCCGGTTTCCACACCGAATACACCGGCATGAAGTTCGGCATGTTCTTCCTGGCCGAGTTCGTCAACACGCTCTTCTGGTCGGGAATGTTCGCCACGCTCTACCTGGGCGGCTACCGCTTCTTCGGGCTGGAGAACTGGGTCAGCGCCGACGGCTATCCCTATGGACGTCTCATCGGGCTGTTCGCCTTCTTCGGCAAGACGTTCTTCATGTACTTCGTCTTCGTCTGGATCCGCGGCACGCTGCCCCGCGTGCGCGTCGACCAGCTATTGAACTACAACTGGAAATTCCTGGTGCCGTTGTCGCTGGTGCTCATCTTCGCCGTGGCCCTGGTTGACACGCTAATCCCCGAGAGCTTCGGGACGCTGGGGCGCGTGGCCATCCATCTGGCGCTGAACCTGGCGTTGGGCCTGGCCACACTGGAGCTGTTGCGGCGGCGCGGCCGCCAATTCCGCGAGACACTGTCGGGTGGCGACGGCCCCGGCGGTCGCGAGATCCTCTATCCGTCTGACCATGGCCCCAGCGTCGACACGCCGCGCCATGATGAAGAGCATGGGGATCTGCCGCTCGGCGGCCGAGAACCGATCACGGTACCGCTTCACTAAATTAATGAGTATGACTGAGGCGCAAGCATGAGTCAGCAGATTATCTTTTTCATCCTCGCCGCCATCACGTTGACCTCGGCCATCGCCGTGGTCACGATTCGGAACCTGTTCCACGCGGCGCTGGCCCTGATGGTGTCTTTCCTGGGCGTGGCCGGCATCTATGTGCTACTGGAAGCGGGGTTCCTCGCCATGGCCCAGTTGTTGGTCTACATCGGCGCGATCTCCATTTTGATCATCTTCGCCGTCATGATGACCCGACGAATGATGCAGACGCGGGAGACACCCTACAACGCGCAAGCGATCGCGGCGTTGGTTGGCTCGCTCCTGTCCATGGCGATTGTGATGTTCGTCATCGCGCGGCTCTACCCAACAGCCCCCAGCCCCGAGTTCATGGGCTCCGCGCCACAGGTTGACCCGGCCATCATCGAGAGCAGCGTCGTCCGCATGGGGCGCGCGTTTGTCAGCGCCGACGCCTACGTGCTGCCGTTCGAGATCGCCTCGGTCTTGCTGCTGGCGGCGCTGGTGGGCTCCATCATCATCGCCTGGCCGCACAGCGGCGAGGAGGACAATCTGTGATTCCTCTTTCCTGGTATCTTCTGCTGAGTGCGGCACTCTTCTCGATCGGGCTGTTCGGTGTACTGGCCCGGCGCAACGCTATCGCCGTGTTGATGGGCGTCGAACTGATGCTCAACGCGGTCAACATCAACCTGATCGCCTTCTGGCGCTATCTGACACCCGACCGCTCCGTCGGTCTGGTGTGGGCGGTGTTTGTATTGACGGTGGCCGCGGCCGAGGCGGCCGTCGGTCTGGCGCTGATTATCTCGGTCTATCGCAATCGTGACTCGGTTATCGTCGAGGAACTGGACACGCTCAAGAATTAGGAATTACGAATTACGAATTACGAATTGAAAAAATCATGATGCAGGGTTTGGGAATTAGGCGGGTTTCTCCTAATTCGTACTTCCCGATTCATAATTCGTAATTTGTTTGAAACTGCCTATGGACGCGCAGACACTTCAATTATTGACTTGGTTGATTCCGGCCATGCCCATCCTGGCGTTTTTCATTATCGCCCTGGTGGCCCACCGCAGCCGGACGCTTAGCTGGATCATCGCCTGGATCGCCATGTTCGCCTCGCTCGTCATGAGCTGGACGGTGGCGCTCAACGTTCTGGCGCGCGGTGTGCATGCGCTGGAGGAGCACCCGGTGCAACTCTCCAGTATGGTTGACTGGCTGCCGGTGGGCGATTTCTTCCAGAATCAATGGTTCCGGATGGGTGTCGTGGTCGATCCGTTGGGCGCGATCATGCTGCTCATGGTCGCCACGGCCACGACGATGATATTCATCTACAGCGTCGGCTACCACAACTGGGGCCACGGGCTGGGCAAGCACAAGGGGGAGCCGCAGCACGATATGACCGAAGAGCCGCTGCTGGCGCGCTTCTTCGGCTACATGTGCCTTTTCGCCGGCTCCATGCTCCTGCTCGTCGTGGCCGACAATTTGCTGCTGCTCTTCATCGGCTGGGAGTTAATGGGCTTCTGCTCCTACTCACTCATCGGCTTTTGGTATGCGCGCGAATACCCCGATCCGGCGGAGATGGACATCCCGCGCATCCCGCCGCGCAAGGCGGCCATCAAGGCGTTCATGACCACCCGCGTGGCCGACGTGGTGATGCTGCTGGGTATCGTCTTCATGTGGACGACGTTCGGCACGCTCAACTTCAGCGAGGCGTTCACCTCTGAGGCCATCCAGAACGCCATCAGCGCCATCGGCTTCGTCGGGCTGGGGGCCATGACCCTCATGCTCTTCACCGGCACCGTGGGCAAGTCGGCCCAATGGCCGCTCCACGTCTGGTTGCCCGACGCCATGGAAGGCCCGACGCCGGTCAGCGCCATCATCCACGCGGCGGCCATGGTCTCGGCCGGCATCTACATGCTGCTGCGCATCTTCCCGCTGGTGGCCATCACCATCGAGGGCGCGCCGTGGGTGGGCTGGGTCATCGCCGGCATCGGCGCGTTCACGGCCATCATGGCCGCCACTATCGCCGTGGCCCAGTACGACGTGAAGGCTGTTCTGGCCTACTCCACCATCACCCAGCTGGGCTTCATGGTTGCGGCCATCGGCCTGGGGGCCTACGTCGCCGCGGCCTTCCATCTGATCACCCACGCCTTCTTCAAGGCGCTGCTCTTCCTGGCATCCGGCTCGGTCATCCACGGCATGGAGCATGGGGCGGTCCACGTCCACGATCACCACAACGACCCACAGGACATGCGCCACATGGGCGGGCTGCGGCACAAGATGCCAATCACCTTCTGGACGTTCCTCATCGGCGGCCTGGCGCTGTCGGGCTTCCCGTTCATCACCGCCGGCTTCTGGTCGAAGGACGAGATCTTCGCCGACGCCTGGTACCAGTGGTCTCATGACGAGAAGATCCTGGCTCTGATCGTCTTCATCACGCTGGCCGCGGCCGCGCTGCTGACGGCGTTCTACACCATGCGCCAGATCAGCCTGACCTTCCTGGGCAAGCCGCGCACTGAAATGGCCGACCACGCCAGCGAAAGCTCGCGCTTCATGACCATTCCGCTCATGGTGCTGTCCGTCTTCGCCATCGCCGTGGGTTGGCTGGGCATTCCCGACTACTTCCTGGGCACCGACGGCGTCTTCTACAACTTCTTCCACCACTACGTCGGCGCGCAATATTATCACCTCATGGATGAGCTTTACGGCCTGAACCTGGTGGCGCACAAGATCGAGTCGCTGCCGTGGTCGTGGGTGCCGCTCATCACATCGATCGTCGTCGCGCTGGGTGGTCTGGCGTTGGGCTGGCTGGTCTATGCCCGGCGGCCGCTGCAAACGGGCCAGACCGACCCCATGGTCAACACCCTCGGCCCGGCCCACCGCTTCCTGAACAACAAATGGGGCTGGGACCAGCTCTACAACACGCTGTTCGTCCGGCCGACGGTTTGGTTCTCCGAGAACGTGGCCTACGACGTCATCGACAGGGGCATCATCGACAATATCCTGCACCTGATCGCCCGCGTGTTCTACACGATGGGGGCCTATGCCAAGCGCTTCGAAGAGGCGGTCATCAGCGGCGGCGTGGACTGGATCAAAGATCGCTTCCTCGCCGGCGCCAGATGGTTCCGCTATCTGCAGACGGGCAAGATTCAGGAGTACGCCCTCATCTCGGTTATTCTCGCCACGGCGTTGGCGGTAGTCCTTCTATTGATCAACAGCGGCTTGATA
This sequence comes from uncultured Ardenticatenaceae bacterium, assembly GCA_964398825.1. GTDB lineage: Bacteria > Chloroflexota > Anaerolineae > Promineifilales > Promineifilaceae > Promineifilum. The sequence goes on along the minus strand of CAYNOL010000090.1, from coordinate 1,992 downwards.
GACAATATCTTCTAGGCCACGGCCGCACGTACCGATTGGCGACTTGATTATGGACGCTATTCTCAACAACCTTCTGATACTAACCATCTTTTTCCCGGTGGTCGCGGGGCTGTTCATCTTCATCCTGCCGGATGACGCGAAGGACACCATTCGACGCCTGGCCTTCATCTTCAGCCTCGTGCCGCTGGTGCTGACGCTGATCATGTGGTTCAACTATGACCGCGTCGACGCCGGGATGCAGTTCGAGACGTTCCTGCCCTGGTTCCCGTCCATCGGGGCCAGCTTCCACATCGGGCTCGACGGCATCAGCCTGGCCATGGTGCTGCTGACGGTTATCCTGACGCCGCTGGCTATTCTCGCTTCCTTCGAGATCGAGGAGAACGTGCGCACCTACATGTTCCTTTTCCTGCTGATGGAGACGGCCATGCTGGGGCTGTTCGCCTCGCTCGACCTGGTCATCTTCTTCATCTTCTGGGAGTTCGGGCTGGTGCCGATGTACTTCCTCATCAAGCTGTGGGGCGGCAAAGACCGGGAGTACGCGTCGTTCAAGTTCATCATCTACACCATGGCCGGCAGCCTGGGCCTTCTGGTCGCCATTCAGGTCATGGGCATCTCCATGGGGACGTTCAACATCCCCGAGCTGATGAACGTGTGGGTCAATCTGCCCGCCGGGGGGGTGTTGCCCAACACCGGCCTCTCGGTTGATTTGGTGAAGGGGATCGCTTTCTGGGCCTTCGTCATCGCCTTCGCCATCAAGGTGCCCATCTGGCCTTTCCACACCTGGCTGCCCGACGCCCACACCCAGGCGCCCACAGCCGGCTCGATGATCCTGGCCGGCGTGCTGTTGAAGCTGGGGGCCTATGGCTTCATTCGCCTGGTCATCCCGCTCTTCCCCGAGCAGGCCACGGCCACGGCCGGCATTCTGGCTGTGCTGGGCATGCTCAGCATCGTGCTGGGCGCCTTCGCCGCCTTCGGCCAATGGGACTTCAAGCGGCTGGTGGCCTACTCATCGGTCAACCACATGGGCTTCGTCGTCCTGGGCATCGCCGTCATGGCCTACGCCTACGGGCTGCCCGGCCAGGTTGAGGGACTCAACTACAGCGCCATCATCGCCACCAACGGCGCGGTGCTGCAAATGTTCAATCACGGAGTTACAGCCGCGGGGATGTTCTTCCTCGTCGGCGTCATCTACTCGCGCACACACACGCGCGATCTGAAGCAGTATGGCGGCATCTGGACGGTGCTGCCCGTCTACGGCATGATCCTCATCTTCACCAGCTTTGCCTCGCTCGGCCTGCCCGGCCTCAACGGCTTCGTCGGCGAGTTCATGGTGGCGCGGGGAGCGTGGCCGGTCTTCACCGTGCAACTGGCCTTGTCGATGATCGGTCTGTTGATGACCGGCGCCTACATCCTGAAGGGCGTCGGCGAGACGCTCCACGGACCGCTGAAGCCGGAGTGGGCCGGGCTGCCGAAGATGACGCTGCGCGAACATCTCGTCATTTGGCCGCTGATGGCCCTGATGCTTACATTGGGCGTCTGGCCGCAGTGGCTGTTGGCTGTGATCAACGACACGGTGACCAAACTCTTCAGCTAAGGCTGGAGCCGGACGAAAGCTATGGAATTCCCGTTTCTGTCAATCATCGCCCTGTCGCCGATTCTCTTCGCGGTTCTGATTCTGGCGTTGCCGAAGGATCGCGGGGAGAACGCGCGCATGATGGGGCTGGCGGCCATGTTGCTGGGGCTGGTGCTGTCGATCTACGTCTATGTGGCGACGTACCAGAACCTCCCGCCGGCCGGCACGCCCTGGAGCGAATCGCTCCGTTTTGTCGAAGAGTATGGCTGGGTGCCCAGCATCGGGCTGAACTACATCGTCGGCGTCGATGGCCTCAGCGCCACGCTGGTGCTGCTGACGGCTATCGTGGGCCTGGGCGGCGTCCTCATCTCGTGGGGAATCGACGACCGGCCGCGCGAGTTCTACGCCTTCTTCATGCT
>CAYNOL010000089.1:1473-14217 GCA_964398825.1 uncultured Ardenticatenaceae bacterium | reverse complement strand
GTGCTGGGTTATTGTTGGCTATCGATTGCACGAGAAAGGAGACACGTATGAGTGTTTTGGTATTATCTAGAGAAGGTGTCCAAATCGCCTTCCAGGACTTAAAATATCATGTTCACGGGTTGATGGAGAGTGGTAGTCAAGTGATGCTGTTAAGAACGTTGGATCGATTGAGTAGAATTGAAAACAAGCTGCTCGACATAGTACAAAGCGGTCTCTGTCGTTGCGAAAACAGACATCACATTGTGTTTTACCACGGATGGCAAGATTGCCCTTTATGCGCGCAACTACACGAGAAAGGAGCTGAGTTGTGACAGACGTCAAACTGGAGAAAGTGCCTAAAGGGTGGGACGGACACTATCGCGGTATCGATTTCAAGATACGGTATCTTGCTGCCGGTCCCTTCAGTTATAGTGAAGACAGTGGCTGGTTTTGGGTGTTCTACCACGACAACAAAGAATACACCAACATGTACCCTGGTCCAGCCGATAGCGTCAATGATGGAGGCCCTCTGATGGTGCTGGAAGTGTTGGTGTTAGACTGCAAGCGTTGGATCGATTACACGCTCGACGGAGGATTGAATCTCAACGAGCAGACACAGCTTCGAGACCTCATCCTTTCTCAGTGGCCCGGGAGGTTGCTAGAGAGCGATAATGTACTAGTATCAGTACGTGTAATCGATGGTTTGCCGGACAACTTGTACGTCGTCGAGAATGCTGGAGTGCTGTCTGTGTATGAAGGCTCAGAGATACTGATGAGCTTCAGATTGGATACAGGAGAGTGGGTGTTGTGACGCTACAACAGAAATGGGCGTATGGCATTTTCTCAACGGTGCTGGTGCATCACATAGCACGCGAACTCATTCCCCAGTACAGAATTCGGATGATGTTAGAGATGATAGTGTTCGTCCATAGAGGAACTGACTTGAAAGCGGAGGTAATCACATACGTATGATGTATGAAATCGAGATCGAGGTTTGGAATTGTGACAAATCCGCGTATGTCTGGTACGGGGATTTCCAGCTACCCTACGTCCCTAGAGCGGGTGACTTTCTAACGAATTTCGGCGGATACAGAACTGTGAATTTCTTGGTCACGTTTGTTGTCTGCAACGTAGATTCGAAATCGATTACAGTGAAAGGAAGGATTCAGTAATGCACCTGAATGACTACCCGAAAGTGAGAGTTGAAATCGATGCCGTGAAGCGTGGAGTGATCCATGCCTGCCAACAACTCAGTGTCCAGATAGAGAACGAAATCAACAGACAACTCAATGAGATCGATTTCGAGAAAATCATCGAGGACACCGTTCGCGACCAGCTAAGGTCTCAGTTGGTTCGTACAATCGAGTTGAGGCTTTCACAGGTTGTCTCGAATGTAGTGTCTGATATCCTCTATTCCCCGGAGGTGAAAGATGAGCTTGTCATGATCGCCCGCGCCAAAGTAGTGACATTGATGGGGGAGTTGAACAACCACGCACACAAGACACTGGAGCAACTGGACCGTGACTCCTAGGACCTTCAGTAACTCAGCACTCAAAGCAATCAGAAACAAGTGTATCGATTGCACAGGAAACCAGCCTGCTGAGGTGCGTCGATGTCAAGCGTTTGGATGTCCGCTGTGGATGTTCCGGTTTGGGAAACGCCCGCTCACTCCCGATGGGGAAGTGAGAGATAATGACTGGCTGGACCCGGACTTTGTCCGCATGGCGAATGAGATGGTGGAACTATGAGTTGTATAACGTCAGAACAATGCTACCCTGACTGGATGATCGAAATCCCGTCATCTCGATTCTATCACAACCACGCGCAGTATGCACAGTACTTCTGCGGTCTTTGCGGGCGTATGCGTGTGCAGATGTGCTTCGACTATCCTGAGGAGGAAAACCGTGATACCGACAGTACGACCTAACCACTTCACCACTTTCTGCTTCGTGGCACCTGAAGACATAGGATGCATTCCACGGCGTCCCGACAAACCCATCACCCCCGACTCCACTCCAGAGGAGATCGAGGAGTTCGCCCGGCTCACTGAAGAGCACGAGAAGGCAGTGCAGTACACTCACACCTTCGTAGAAGGAGTGAACAAGGCACTCGAGCAGATCATGAAACAAGGGCAGCGCGTCCTCAACGCGCAGATCATGGGCAAGCACAGCAATGTGCTCCTGGTGTTCACTGAAGGTCCGATGTCTGGAGGCAGCCGACTACTGGTTCCGGAGGTTGACATCAACTAGCGACGGTGCTACACTCTAGCTGCTCAACGTAGGTTCCTTTCATCTCCAGTGGTGAGGCCCCCGCTCCGGCGGGGGTTTCTTTTTGTACCTGTGTTGAATCGGATTCACTTTACCTTGAAGGGGTTTCAGGGTATACTGGTAAACTGTAGGATCATGGGCGGCACCTGTGTAGCTGAAAAATCCGATGGAGAACTGTGTGGAAAGCCTGTCAAATCAGGTGAGTACTGCGTTTACCATCGACGTCAGAGCAAAATCAAGCACGGTTTGAAGGCTTCCAAGAAGACTCTCGGCATCCCTACCAATGCGGAGAACACCTTCGAGGAGTTCATGTCCAGAGAGAAGCCGTATGAGCTGGTGCAGGAGCTTGCACAAGCCCGGACGCTTCTGGCGCACTACCTCAACCAGCGAGCATCTGTGACCGTCGACAAGAAGAAGGAGTACGTAGACACTGCGTGTTCATTCATCGTTGATGCGCTATCGATGAAGACAGACGCGGTGAAGGCTGAGAAGATTGCGCGCGCTGTCCGTGCCAGCTTAGAGGACGCGTATGAAGAGGTCATCGGTCCCTGTGAGTACATGTCGTCCAAGGAGCTGGAAAACTTGGTGAAGCTCATCAAGAACATCGCAGAAATCGCCGAACGCGGCAAGAAGATCGCTGACGGCATCACAATCAACGTGAACATCAAGGTCGAGTATCTGGTGCGTTTCTTGCGCGAAGTGGTATTCCCGATGTTCCCTACCGCATCCAAACGTCAAGAAGTGGCCGCCCGGCTGCGTGGTTGGTTGGCGCGTACATCCGGAATCGCTCCTCAGCTTCCGACCAACACAGAACCAGAGATTGTGGATGAAGACGACATCGATGATGAGGATGTAATCGATGTCGAGTGATTCCGTAGACCACTTGATCAAGAGTTGCTACCTCTGCAAAACGGTATGGACGTTTTCAGAGGAGACATGCAATCAGAAACACTGTCCTGAGTGTGGAAACCAGATGGTCCCGCTCCAGGACACTACCAGGAGGAACTAAATGGCGGCAGATAAGTCAGTAAGTCAAGAAGCAGACCTTGAGAAGTACGAGCTTCAGAAGCGCGTAGAGCGTTACGAGAGGTTGATCGACATGGTTCTGGACATGAGCCAGGCGATCTGCGAACAACAGGAGCGCGAAAAGACGCTCAACCGGGCTCTAGGAGAGGCACGAGCTGCAGTTGCATTTATGCGACATACGTACGAGCCGCTACGTAAAGAGCGTGAAGCAGCAAACCAAGTGCTGCGTGAAGACGTTGAGCATCGACGAGCTGAGATGCACGACAAACTCAAAGCATACCATGAAATCGACAAGGAGGACGTTAACGATGTCGGAAGTACGTGTCAAACTGCATGACCCTCACCCCGGGCCGGTTAACCTGCCCGCTCTCACGGACGGTGGGACCAGACTGATCTACGACGTTTACGGAATGGAGGAGTCTGGGATCCATACAGCCGCGAGAGTGCTGCCTGGGATTGCTCCCTTCCTTCAGACCAGCTCTATCCCAGCGGACAAGATGGACCACGCCAACGCAGCGCTGGTTCACCTTTTTCAGGTGTTTGAACTGGGAAAGGCGACCTTCGGCGACGGTTTTCAGCTTTCAGACCTCATGAGCACCCCGGCACTGGCTAACGGTGTGCTCGCAGCTCTCGAAGAGATCAAGAAGCTGTAACCGTGTTCAAGACTATCCGCACAGATCGGTTCAACATCACAGAAGAACAACTCGTTCTCGATGAGTTGTGCGATCTGTTGGAATCGACTGTGCGGATGGCTACTACCTATTCGCAGAACTTCAAACGCACCGCAATCCAACAACACGTCTGGGACGTCATAGAGAGTTCAGAACTTCCGCCGGGTGAAGTGATTCACATTTTGCTCTACGGGTCTACCGGTTCCGGTAAGTCGACAGCGGCTTTCGACGTGGCTACCGAGACCATGCTCGCCTTCCCAGGAACTTACGTGCTTGGAGCCCGGCGCACTTACGTAGAGATTGAGGACTCAATCTACACTACGTTTGCGGATCACCTCGACAAGTATGGAGTCGATTACACGACTTCAAAAGGGAAGTACACGCACTACCTGAACAACGGGTCGCGTATACGTTTCCGGTCCGCAGAGAAGACCGCCACACGTAAGAAGAGCGACAAAGCTGACGAGCTTGGTTCAACCGAGTACTCGTTAGCTATCATGGAAGAGTGTGACGAGATTCCCGAGGAGTTTGCACGCACTGTTAGCGGACGTATGCGTCAAGCAACCGGGGTGGAACGCAAGATCATCTTCTACATCTGCAACCCGCCGTCCAAAGATCACTGGATCTATCGGTTCTTCTTCGAAGACCCCGAGAACCCGCCGGACGACCCCGCCTCCAGAAAACGTGCAATCCATATGCCGGTCGAAGCCAACAGGGAGCACGTCGGAGAGGCGTACATCCGCACTCTCTACGCCGATTATGCCGACAATCCGGCATACTTTCAACGGCTGGTGAAGGGGCATTTCGGACCGACTGTAAAAGGATTCCCGATCTATGGCGCTCACTTCAGACCGGCCATACATGTGGCCGACAAAGCAATCCGTAAAAATTGGAATCGTGACTACCCTCTCCAACGTAGCTGGGACTTTGGCTTCAGACGCCCGGCATGTATCGTATTTCAGGATGATATCGATACTGGACAACTTCGTATTTTCCGAGAGTTTCTGGGAGACCGAATCCTTCTAGACCCGTTCGCAGACCGGGCTTTGGCTCAGTTACATGCGGAGTTTCCCGGAGCGCGGTGGGAAGACTTCTGCGATCCGGCGGGAGATTCTGCCGACAACCAGGGACGCACCAAGAAAACGGCTGTCGACATTCTCCGTGGGAAGGGACTGCACGTCAAGTTTCAGCGCACGTCAGTTGAGTACGGGATCAATATCATCGCTGAACAACTCGCCCTTCTCCTCCCCAGCCGTTGGGGCCCGCAACCGGCAATTATCATTGACCCTAGCTGCACCATCACAATAGAGGCTTTTGAGTTTGGCTACTGCAACGAGAAGGAAGTTCTGAACGACGCGATTCGACCCGCCAAGGATGGATACTACGAGCATTTGCTGGATGCGTTGCGTTACGGAGTCATCTTCAAGCGACGTCCCTCTGAAGGTTTCAAAGGCAAAGGACAGCCTTCAGAGCGGTATGGACGTTATCGATCGCTCGGAAATGTAGACGAAGTGCTTGAAGGAGGCTGGAGAGAGCAGCGACCAGTCACTGATTTCATCAACAACCCGCGCGGGTCTCAGACACCGACCGCGCACTCTTATGGATTCTCTAAACGGAGGAAATGGTAATGGCTGTCGCCCCCCACACTGTATTTCTGTCTCCTGAAAACGCACCAAGCCCGCCTGTGGTTCAGTTACCGCAGGATCAACCACAACCGCGCGGGTTCGTCGACCAGGAAAGTTATATCGATAACGCAGCTTTGGTGACGAATTTTGTCATGACGAAGCGCGACGAACAACGTGCACGCTTGCCAACCCTCAACGGATCAGACGAGGCATGGGCGATGTATCACAATCGCTATGACTTCGATTACAAGAGTCATTGGCAGAGCAAGCGTGTGGCACCCAAGCTGTTCATCACCGTGGAACGACTCTGCGCAGTCCTCTCCAGGATTCTCGAGAAAAGTCCGGAGTGGTTTGAAGTGGAGGCCACGGACGAGACGGTGCAGATGTACGTGGATCTGGTCAAGGGGATCGTGAAGCATTACCTTGACCACGACCAGGTGAACTTCAAGAAGATTTTCAGGGCAGCTCTCAAGTCAGCGCTGCTCTCCAACATGTGCTATCTGTTGGTGTGCTACGAAGATAACGGCGAGATGTTTTTCACGGATACGGACGCTGTGAGCGACGATCCAGCGTCTACGCTGGGTGGGTTCGTGTCTCTAGGCGGGTTCGCACAGCTCGCGCACGCGGACAAGCCCGACCTCCCAGGCAAGAAGAAGTCCAAACCACGGATCGAAGTACTCAATCCTGACTACGTACTTCTTGACAACGACACCAACGGATCTACTTTCAAGATCATGACCCAAGAGTTGATGGTCGGAAAGTTTCGAGATCAAGCTAAAGCACAGAGCTATGATCTGGATGCCGTGGAGCGCACCATCCAGAAAGGCATGAACACTGCTATCGATGCCACCGACGAGGTATCAGGGTTTCACGAGGTACGTGACGCGGAGAAAGCGGACACCCTGCCGGACTACAGACCGACTACCAAGATCACGGTCGACCATTTCTTCGGAACGCTCTACGACCGACACACGGGAGAAGTTCTGGTCCGCGACAGTTACTTCGTGGTTGGTAACGGGTCCGAGTTGTTGCTCGAACCCCAGCCTATCCCGCTGTGGGACGGTGAAGACCCGATCATCGCTGCCACTCTCGTAGAGAACCCGTTTGCTCCTTACGGACGGTCTCCTATCGTGATGAATCTCGACATGTTCGAAGTGTACGTCGAGTTCCTCAATCTCATGTTCGACTTCTTCCAAGCGAACTTGCTGGGCATGCGCGAAGTTGACATGGATTGCATCGATGATATGGAAGAGGATTTCCAGACAGGCTTCTTCCCGGGCAAGACCATCTACACGCGCAAACAACGCCAACCGAACACCCAAGCAGTACAGAACGTTCCGTTCTCGCCAATCGATCCAGGCTTCTGGCAATTCTTCCAGCTCTTCCAGAAAGAGGTCAGCGACAACTCGCTCTTGAGTGACACACTGGGCGGAATGCCGCGGACGCGTGGACGTATCACCGCCATGGAGTTCAATCGCCGGGCAACTGAAGCCGGGCACATGATCGATTTCATCTTCGACGGGCTCGAAGACAATCTCATGACACCGGTCGTACGAAAGCTGTTCTACCTCATCCTTCAGTACATGACGCAGGCAGAATGGGCTGAGTGGATCGACAACAACCAGAACAAGATCAAACCCAAACCGATGCTCGAGAACGGTCAACAGAATCCGGCCCTGGCAAAATGGGACGAGTTGCTGGAGGAGATGAAGACGTGGAATCCATGGCAGAGGTGGGAGAAGTTGGCCGGGTTCTTCAAGTTCCGCGTACGTATCTTCTCGGCGCTCGGTGACCGGCAGCAAGACATCGAGAAGGGCACCTTCCTTCTCCAGACGCTCTCGCAGATTCCTGGTGGCTTGCAGAGCATCCGGGTACGCGAACTGCTCAGACACATCCTGCGAGCATTCGGATGGAATCCTGTGGAGCTTCTGGCTCCAGAGAACGTTCCTATGCCTGAGGACACTGGTCAACTTGGTGAGCCTCCGTCTCCACAACAGAACCAGGAATGGCCGCAGGTGCCTGACGTCACGGAGGGTCTGCAAGGGGCGATGTTCCAAGGCGACCCTCAAAGTATCTCTACAACTCCGCCCTCAATTCCAGGATAACTGGACTTGACACGGAACCTTGAATTATAATCAACCCGCGAGGTGACCATGGCCTATCTTCAACCAGGAAAAAGGAATGCTCCCGGCCCTACCGAGGAACGTTCCGCATATAAGGAACCGAAAAGCAGTCAGAAGCCGAAGCTGGGAGCGAAGGCTCAGGCAAAGGTTTCCAAGATGCAGCCGAAGCAGAAGTCTTCAGGAAAGCGCGAAACGGTCCAGCAAGAAGCGTACCGACGAGCCAACGAGGCCAGCTTCGATGTCAACGCTCCGAACGCGAAGATGATTAACGAGGCACGGACTCGTGCAAACGATGCCCTAGTCTCCCAGATGGCTGCGGCTGCAGGCGTGAAGGGCGCAGGTGCTCGGTCGGAGGACAAAGCTACACGATCGCTTCGACGTACTCGCCAAGCCACAGAGCCTGGACCGAAGTTCTTTGACACCAAGAAAGAGAGCCCGAAACCATCCAAAGCAACGACCAAGTTCGGATCGAAGGGTTTGAAGAAAGCCTCCAAGACCTCCAACAAAGCTACGACCTCGCGGTCCGCTACAACCAGCAGAAGTTCAACCACGCAGTCCTCTACGGGGAGTTCTCGAGGTTCCCAACCTTCTCGGAGTGGAAGGGCCGGAGCAGCGGTAGGAGCGAGTGCAGGGAAGAGTCGTGGAAAATCTCAGCCTTCAACGTCTTCAGGCACTGTCCGCGGAGGTACGACACAACGACCAGCACCTCCAGCAGGCGGTGGCAGTGGAGCTGCTGTAGGTGCGAACGCAGGAAACGCAACGCGTCAAAGAGTTTCGGGCTCCCAGAGCAAATCCAGCGGAAACAAGGCCGCATCGTCGAAATTACGAGTGCCTCAAGGAGCTGCTGCTCGTGATCGCGTCCCGACTCCTCCGGGTAAATCGTCAGGAAAGGGTAAATCGAAAAGTAATCGCACACCAGAGAATGTCGGTCCAACGTACTTCAAGACTAAGACGAAAACCGAACCGCGCATGAAGTCTGGTGGTCCTAGAATGAAGTCAGGCGGTGCCAGGATGAAGTCTAAGAAACCGAAGTATCCTGACGTAAAGAAGTAGGAGATATCGATGGCATCAAAGAACAAAATTGAGAAGTATTCGATGCCAGGGTACTCGTGCGATATGTACGGGAACCTGTGCAGAGATAACCGGGTGGTGCAGCAGAGTGCCACCCCTGACCCCAACCAGGAATTCGAGCCCAAGGGAACCACGAGTCCGTACTCCGACGTCACGATGGGCCCGACACCAGCAGAAGTGGTGGCCACTGGACATCCAGCGAGCCATCCCGACATCAACATGACTTGCGGGTTCGTATCCGTGAGTCGTCCAGCAGTTACCAGGGGTCTACCCCGAGTCAAAGACGACGGGTTCAGTCCTTGGAAACCTCCGGGTAGAAACTCATAACATCGATTGGAGGAAATGTAATGCCTACCGGAAACAGTAACGATCGCAAAATTGCCGGTGGTGGGCCTGTTGGGGGCGATGTCCCCAACTACCCCCAGACCACGCACTTTCTGCTGGTGGAGCACCCTGACGACGCCAGTGACACCATGGGTGCTGCACAGCCGATCTCGATGATGCGGACTCGTGGCGAAGACGTCGTCGGCAGGTTCCGCACTCCCTACTAAGGCCGAAAGGAGCAACGGACATGAAGAAGGATCATCAGGACAGCGGTTGGAGTGAACGACCGCAGGGCATGCGTGGCGCTGAGTATGGCGCTAACGCACGCAAACGCAAGGTTGCCGGATACCCCACTGCCCAGAAGGGCTCACCGGGGCTGTCCAAGACCGTGAACATGGGCAGCAAGTAGCTGTGGATCCTCGCACGGGATATTGCGAGGTACCTAATCGGTACGGGCGGATCGAGGGCCAGTTCCCTCGGTCTGCTCGGGCCGATGTGGACCTGGCGGCGGCTGACCGTGCCGTAGAATCGATGACGTCATCCAAGGGAATGACGCAGCTATACACGCAGCTCGCGAAGATGCCTGCACACGACGCTATCTTCACCATCCTCTCCCAGATGCGCGAGAAGGCGTGGGTGGATTTGCTCAACGCAGCTACTTATGAAGAGCTTATCAGCGTGCGAGAGTACGCGAAGTGCATTGACCACATGACCAATCGCATGCGGAGTGCGGTCGACAGGCTTGCAAAGGGACAAGCCCCTATCATCGATGTCACAAAGGAGAAGGTTTAAATGGCATTCGGCGGTTTTGACTCATTGATTGCAAACAACCCGGCAGGAGATGCTGGACGCTTCGTCCAGATCGAAAATCCGGACGAGATTCTTGAACACTTCGGTGCAAAACAACAGCAAGAAGAACCTCAAACGGAAACTGGTCCTTCTCTCGATCCCAACGTCCAGGCACTCATGCAGCGTAACGCTGAGCTGGAGAGGATGTTGCAGGACACCAGCAAGGAGTCGTCACGAAAAATCGGGGAACTCAGCGGACAGCTCAGGATGCTGCAGGACCAGCATAACTATGCGGCAGTCTACGGCCAGCAACAGCAGCATCGATCGCAAGGAGATGGCACCAAGAAAGCCGCTCCTCAGCAGCAACAGTCAGCACAGGAGAACATGGACACCTGGTGGGCCCAGCTTCTCGGTGTTAACAACCAGCAGACGCCCCCGCCTCAGCAGCAGCAAGCACAACAGGAGGATCCCCCCGTGCAGCACCACATCCCTCAGCAGCAGCAGATTCCGCAAACGGCCACTCCCCACGCCGTTGTGGGGCAGGTGCTCAACGATTGGCGGCAGCAGTATGAGGAAGAGGCACGCAAGGAGGACGCGCTCTACAAGCAGTTCTCCCAGAAGTACCCGAACCTTCTCAAGCACGGACAGAAGCTGCTCACCGTGTGGAACCGCTACAAGCAGTTGAACCCCAAGATGCCCGTGGAAGAGCGCTATCAGCTCTTCGAGGCTGAAGTTCAACAGCTCTTCGGCGAAGCTCCGAAGAACCTGGCTCCGCCAAGTGGTGGACAATTCCAGCAAGGTGTCAACGGCATGCCTGTGGCATCGTCACAGTATCAGCAGCTAGTGATGAGAGAGCAGGCGCAGGAGCGACAGCGTGCAATCGATACTGCCAACTACGTGAAAGAACGTCAGAAGAGTTTCAACGAAATCATGAATTCCTAGTCAGCTCGCGCTGACATAACCGCAGAGCCAATAGCTGGGAGAAACCCGACAGTGCGTCCCCAGACTGGAGCAATGCAGAGACCAAACTGTAACAGCTTTAGTCTGAAATCGATGACACTGAAAGGAGAACAGCTAAATGGCTGGTCAAGAGTGGACTACCAGTGCATTGGGCGGTAACCTGACGAGCGAAACGCTCTCCAGGAATGTCCGGCACAAAGCACAACCCAAAATGCGTTTCCGTCAGTTGGTCCGTCCGGAGCTTGCTCTGGGTGCGCACAACGGCGATTACGTGACGTTCCGGAAATTCGGGGAACTCGAAGACGAGGGCCGCGAGATCGGTGAGAAGGAGCCGGTTCCGGAGACTCAGTTCCGCACAAGCACTGGACAGGTGCAGGTGGGTGAGCTGAGCAACTCGGTTCCGTATACCTGGCGTGTCAGCCTGCTTTCCAAGCTGAGTGTCGAGGACATGATCATCATCAACCTGATGAACGACATGGCCAAAGTCATCGACAAGAAGTGCGCCAACGTGTTCCGTACCGCTGACCTGGTGTACACCCCCATCGGAACCACCTCCAACAAGCAGCGTGTCATGGCCACCAACGGCACCGCAGGTGACACGGCTACGCGACCGATCAGCGCTTGGGACGTCAAGAACATCCTTGACGACATGCGTTCGGAATACAACATGCCTGCGTTCGATGGCAACGATTATCTCTGCATCGCCTCGACTTCGTTCCTGCGTTCGTTGAAGGACGATAACGAGGTCGTCGAAGCCATGAAGTTCGGCTCTCCCCAGAAGCTCTTCTCGGGGGAAGTCGGTCGCTACTACGGCTGCAGGTTCATTGAGGAGAACCATGTCCTCAACAACAGCTTGGCTGGCGGTCTCGGCGAGGCCATTTTCATCGCTTGGGATGCGGTCATCGAAGCCGTCACCTACGCGGAGGAGATTCAGGCCAAGGTCGGGGATGAGTACGGACGCGACCGCGGTTTCCGCTGGGTCTGGATGGGCGGTTTCGCCAAGACCTGGGACTTCTCCACGGACGGTGAGGCGCGACTGGTCCGCGTCTACAGTCTGTAATCGATTACACAGGAAGGAGGGAAAATTATGAGTTGGACCAATGGACGGTATCAAGCCCGTCACATGTACCTGCACAACACGGAAGAGGACCTGGAAGACTCCGCGGCCGATTTGGCCACCTTCCCAGTCGTTCACGACAAGATCGAGGTTCTCGGTGTTGGCGTAGTTCTGACGGCGGCTACAGGCACCATCACTACAACACCAGCCGCAATCGAAGTGGACAAGGTCGGTATTGGTGTTTCTCGCGCCAAAATCGGCAATACGTTCACTCTCGCTGAAGGCGTGCAATACGAGCAGCAGTTCCAGACCTTCGACGAAGGAGAGGAAAACTCTCCGATCAAAGGTCCGGCGGAGTATCCTACAGCCGTGAAAGGCGACAATCTCATCATCGAGCACACAGTACAGGGCAGCGGAGGGACTCAGACAGTCAAGCCGTTTATCCTGTACCGTGAGATCGAAGCCGACTAATCGGAGGTGATCAATGGCGGTATTGGATAAGAAGAGGCCGTACGTTCGGTACGGTGGTGGTCCCGGACGCGACGTGTATCTCCAGAACGGGAACATGTTCGGACCCCAGGGCCAGCATATCAAGTGTGACGCAACGGAGTATCAGAAGGTGACGGGACTTCCGGCTCCGCCTGGACTCCGAGCCAAAATCTCGGACATCAAGTTCGAGGAGAAGCGTCAACAGTATAACGCAAGGCTCGAGGCAGCGATGGAGGAAGCTCGACGCAAGGAGCTTGCCCGGCTGCACAAGGAAGCTGGCGGTGAGGGGGACCTTCCCGAGGATGCTGACATTGACATCCTCAAGGAGTTGGACGCTCTCGAAGAGGAGCTGTACGACGAGGA
>CAYNOL010000089.1:0-1373 GCA_964398825.1 uncultured Ardenticatenaceae bacterium | reverse complement strand
TTTCCCAGGTCGAACGCGGACGTCCAGAGTCTCATTGAGCAAGACCTCGACAACTTGATCGAAGCGCTATGCTCGATGCACTCACTCTGGCCGCTCCGCGTCGACCCGGGCTTTTCCTTTCCTCAGGATGAGTTTCCTTTGGATGATACGGATGCGCTGGAAGCGTTAACCGCCTACGACGACAACGACCAGTGGATCGATAGAGGATGGCTGCGAACTGAAGCCGGTGTCAGCTCGTACGAATTCCACGCACCAGCCGAGATTATCGTTGGAGATCAAGACGCCGATTATTGGGCAGCATCGATGGTGCAGCAAGTAAACTTCGTTCGTCGTTACTCACTGAAGGGGGAACTGGTTGAAGACCTGGAGGTTTCCGATATCAATCGCAACACTGTACTCAACGGATGGACAGCACAAGGAGTTCCGTGCGAAGCCTTCTGGGAGAAGGGACGTGAGAAATCGATTCTACGACTCAAGCCGACTCCCGACGATAGCTACATCCTGGCTGTTTCCTGGTATCAGAGCCGCCCGATTCCGTACTACTTTACCGCCCAGGACGAAGCCGACGACAACTACACACACGTTTTTATGCAGCAGTATGAAGAAGCTGTGCAAGCGGCTGCGTGTCTCTACGCGGCTGAGTACTTTTCCGAAGCTCCTGCCATTGAATACTGGACAACCAAGCTGACCGGGGCTCCGCCTAAAGCCGGTAACAAACTGGACGACGCTACCGGCGGTCTCATCGGCCTCATCAAGAAAGACTCGGCGCGTCGACGACGTCAAGAAGTTAACGAGATTCCGATGTACCGGTCATCGAAAGAAGCTGTCCGTCGAGGACGCGGGTCTCGCGTCTATCGCCGCGGGTTCTATTACGATTAGGAGATGTAATCGATGCCACAACCTGGATCAGAGTACCTGGAATCCAAAGGGTACAAACGTCAAGGCCGTCGCGACGCTTTGGAGAATCTCGAGCGCATGTCCGAAAGTGGGAACAGCCAGAAGCTCCCACGCGTCGAGAAAGCCGAAAAGTACGCACACAAGATTCGCAAGCAGATGGTTGCCGACGGAGAGACGCCGCGCAAGTCAGAGCCGTCTTCCCAGCAGAAAGCTGCCGCAGAGATGAACCCGTACACGACTGCTGTAGGAACTGCAGCATCGATGGTACTAGGGAGGGGTGTAGGGCGTGGGGCGAAAACAGCAAAGAGTGCGTCAAAGGCTTCTACTCCGGTTAAAAAGGCGGAGAAAGTCGTTGAGAAAAAAACAGCTATCCCCAAAGCCACTACAAAGCAGGGTGTTAAGGTGGTTCGCAAGCCTGGCGCAGAGCGTCCTGAAATGTCTACGTTCGATCGCACCAGCCAGCCCAAAGCAGTGCC
>CAYNOL010000088.1:0-14312 GCA_964398825.1 uncultured Ardenticatenaceae bacterium | reverse complement strand
GTTCAAGCCGTTGCCGTCGGGCGGGATGACGAGGTTGCGGGTGAACGGGTTCTCGACGAAGGTGGAGATGAGCAGGAAGAAGATTTGGGTCATGCCGCTGACGATGATGACGTAGGGCATCAGCTCTTTCTGCTCGCGCCACTTGCTGAGCATGGCCGCGGCCGTGAAGGCCGACAGCAACAGGTTCCAGAACAGCAACGAACCGGCCTGGCCGCCCCACAGCGCGGTCACCTTCAGATAGGTGGGCATGCCCCGGCTGCTGACCTGGGAGACGTAGGCGATGGAGAAGTCGCCCCGAATCAGCGCCGTGACGAGCAGGGCAGCGGCCAGCAAGACGAGAGGGAAGACGGCGATGATGCCGTTGCGCGCGCTGCGCACCCAGCGGTCGTCCTTCTTGCGCGCGCCAACGGCGGCCGCCACAACAGCGTAGATGGCGCACAGAAAGGCGAGCAGCAACGTGAGAAAGCCGATATCAGCGATCATGCGATTTAGTCCTGAAAGCAATACAGGCCCGTGACGCGTCGCGCCCGTGGCCTGTCATAGGAAAGCCTGTAGATGTCAGACCCTGAAGATGTCAGGCCAACGGCTATGAGGTCGGCACGTTGTCCGGGTGACCGGCCGGGTCCATTTCTTCGTAACGGGTCGGGCATTTGAGCATCAGGCCGCCGGGGTCGGACATGAAGACGCCGTTGGCGTCGCCGTGCCCCTCAACCAGCGCCTGGGCCTCGTGCTGCAGCAGGTCGGGCCGCGGCTCGTTGAGCACCACGACGTGGAGTCGCTGGCCCGGGTTGTTCAGATTGTCGGTGATGTCGAACTCCAGACGGGAGTTGTGGGCGTCGATCTG
Source organism: uncultured Ardenticatenaceae bacterium (assembly GCA_964398825.1). Classification (GTDB taxonomy): domain Bacteria; phylum Chloroflexota; class Anaerolineae; order Promineifilales; family Promineifilaceae; genus Promineifilum. Next base: position 13,468 of record CAYNOL010000088.1, on the reverse strand, counting down.
GGTATACTGGATAGAATCGCCGATGACCCAACCGGAGACGCGCAGGTCGCGGCCGACGAGCCGATCTTGCTCGGCGTAAAATTCGTCGACGGTCTTGTACAGCTGCGTGTTGCCGCTCATGGCGTTGATGACGAGGAACACGACAGCGGCGATCAACAGCAAGCCACCGGCCGCGAACATCAGGCGGTTCCGGCGCGGTTTTTCAAGGACCAGGGTCGGATCGGTGTTCTGCCAGCTAACATCTGCCATTATTTCGCTCCTTCAAAAAACTACTCTTCTTCATCCGACAAAGCTTCGTCGGATTCCAAAATCATTCGCGCGCGCTCGGCATACTCCGACGGCACAACCACATGGCCAGTGCCGAGCAAGCCGACGATGAGCCCCAGCGCCTCGCCCGCGCCCTCTTGCCAGGCGCGAGCCGGAATGCCCTCGGACTGCAGCCGCCCGGCGATGATCTCCGCCACCGTAATGCCCGGGGTCTGGGCCACCGTCTCCCAACGGACTTCCTGATTCGTGGCGGGCGTTGTCTCGCCCGTGTCGTCGGCTTCTGGAATGGAATGCGCGCTGTTCAGGTTCATAAATAATTAGACTATCCGGATGCGGCTCCGGTTGTGACAGCATTATACATCAAGAACCGCATTATCAAGCAGTGTCTAAGCAAATGCCGATCCCGGATTCCGGACAAACAACTCAGTACGCTCCTTATTATAGACGATGATCGATGGATGCCCAGAGACATATGTCACGCATCAGATGTGACGGATGTCATAATAGGGGGGAGCGAAACCTCAGAGGTGGGCGCGGGCGGCCTAAATCGATATGAAGCCTTTTCCCGCCCACCTCTGAGGTTTTCAGTCGCCGCCGGCAAAGGCCGGAACGCCGGTATAGAGCGCGCAGCCGGCGCACTTGGCCGGAATTTGCCCCTCGGCGCGCAACCGGGCCACCCAGCAGGCCAGCGAGGGGCTGGCAAAGGCGGGGCAGTTGCGGCGGGTTTGCTCGTCGCAGTTGTTGAGCATCCAGCACGGGATAGCGGATTTGACCGTTTGCTCGGCCGCCATGGCCAGAGTGATGGCCGCCTGCGACGGGGCGGGCTTCGACTGCGCCGGTTGCGGCCCCGTCAGCCGCGCCATAGCCGCTTCCTGGTGCTCCCAATGGCGCACCAGCCGCTTCATGCCGTAGGCGATGGTCATCATCAACAAAATGGGGGCCACGCAGCGCAGGGCAAACAGCACCACAATTACGGCCGTTCCCTGAAACTCGTTCATCTCACCCTTCCTAGTTCGGAGCAGGACCCAAACAGGTCGATCGACTTCGGCTCCTGACTATAGAATACAGCCCGGCGAGCCTGCGTGTCTATTGGGTGGACGGCGTATCTTTGGTGTGGGGAAAATACCCAGAGGAAATATGTATTGCGATTGAAGGGGGTGATTGGAGATTGGGAGATTAAGAGACCAAGAGATTGAGAAGTGCTCGTTCCAGGTCACTGACCACTGACCGACTGAACACTGACCTACTGCATACTACTCCTCCAAATCAATCAATCCCTTCCGCAGCGCATACTTCACCAAATCGACGCGATTGTGGAGATTGAGCTTGCGCATGATGTTCTCGCGGTGGCGGTCGACCGTTTTGGCGCTGATGACGAGTTGGTCGGCGATCTCGTTGTTGCTCAGCCCTTCGGCGATGAGCGTCAGCACCTCTTGCTCGCGCGGGGTCAGGTCGTCGGCCGGGGGCTCCTGCTCTTCCACGTCGCGCCGCAGCAGGTAGTCCTGCACCAGCCGCCCGGCCAGCGACGGGTGGAGAAACACCTCGCCCCGGCTGACGGCGCGAATGGCCGACGCCAGCTCGTCCGGCGCGGCCCGCTTGGGCACGTAGCCCGACGCCCCGGCGCGCAGCATCTCGAAGAAGTATTGATCGTCCTCATACATCGTCAGGGCCAGCACGGCCGTCCGTGGGCTCTGGGCCTTGATGCGCCGCGTCGCCTCAATGCCGTTCATGCCGGGCATTTCGATGTCCATCAGCACCACGTCGGGCTGCAGTTCGGCCGTGCGGCGGATCGCCCCCTCGCCGTCTTTTGCCTCGCCGATGATCGCCATATCGGGCTGGGCCTCCAGCAGCAAACGCAAACCCGAACGCACCACGGCGTGGTCGTCGGCCAACAGCAGGCGGATGGGGTCACTCATGGCTTTCCTCTTTAAATGGTCGCGGGATGAAGACGCGGACGGTGGTGCCCTCGCCGGGGGCGGAGATGATGTCGGCCTTGCCGCCCACCAGCGAGGCGCGCTCGTGGATGCCCAGCAGCCCCCAGGCCGAGCGGCCGCCCTCCTGGCTCATGGCCTGCGCCACGTCGAAGCCGCGGCCGTCGTCCTGGATCGACATATGCACGCCGTCGCCGCCGAACAGCACCGTCACCAGCACGCTCTGCGCTCCGGCGTGGCGCACCACGTTGGTCAGCGACTCCTGCACGATGCGGAAGACCGTCGTCTCGACTTCGGGCTTTAACCGGGTGCTCTTGCCCTGCACCAACAGCTGCGTCTGGATGCCGGTGCGCCCCTCAAAGGTGCTGATGTGGCCGCGCAGGGCGGGGATGAGGCCGAGGTTGTCGAGGATCGACGGCCGCAGGTCGGCGATGACGTTGTGGACCTCCTGCAGCACTTGGGCGTTCATCTGGCGCATGTCGGCCAATTGGCGACGCACCACCTCGGGGTCGCCGTCCAGCCGGTCGGCGGCCGCGGCCAGCCCCAGCCCCAGCGCCGTCAGCGTCTGCCCCGTGCCGTCGTGGAGCTCGCGGGCGATGCGCTGCCGCTCCGCCTCCTGGGCCGAGACGACGCGGTGGAGCAGTTCGCCCCGCAGCTTGTCGCTCTTTTGCATCTCGTCGTAGAGCGTGGCGTTGTCGATGGCGACGCTCAGCTGGTCGGCGATGGCCCGCGCCAACGCCACGTCGCGCAGCGAGAACGGCGCGGCATCGTAGAGGGCGCAGAAGACGAGGCTGCCGATGATCTGGTCGCGGACGATCAGGGGCATGGCCATCGTGTGGCCGCCGGCGGCCGTCGAGGTTGTCGCCAGCCCGCTCAGGCCGGGCTCGCTCGGCGCCGAGACCCACTCCTCAAGCGGCTCTACCTCGTGGTCGATCATCCACGACGGCCGGCCCGTGTCGGCGGTGAACTCGGCCAGCCGCAGCCCCTGCTCCTTGCGCTCGGCCATCGGCGCGGCCGGGTCGTTACACTCGACGACGGAGACGATCTCCAGCGGCATCTGGGGCCCGCGGCGCAGCACGAGCATTCCGGCGTTGACTTGCGGCAACTGGTCGACGAGCAGCGGCACCGCCCCCTCCAGCAGCGTCGTGCGGTTGAGCGTGCCCGCTGTGCGGCGGGAGATGTTGAACAGCAACGCCAGATCCTGCACGGCCGCCTGCAGCTGACGGTTGAGCTCCTCCGTCTCGGCGCGGGCCTGCTGCTGCACGCGCGTCGCCTCGCGTTGAGCAGCCACGCGCTGCTCCACAGCCTCGGCCAGCCGCTGCTGGTTCTCGATCTCAAAGGCGTTGAGGGCGCGAATGATGAAGACGGCCATCAACACGGCCAGGACAGCGCGAAGGAGCTGTACAGGGAAGCCGAACACATCGAGAAACAGGTCGGAGTTGAGCACGTTCGACGGGAAGATGAAGCTGGAGCGGGTAAAAAGCTGGCCGACAATGCCGTAGACCAACAGGGTGGCCGCCGCGCCCAGCAACGCGCGGCCGAAGCGGGCCATCTTCTGCTCCTTGAAGTTGCGCTGTTCCAGCCATATGGCCCAGGCGGCGATGACCGCGCCGGTTAGACCCAGCGTGTAGCGGGCCAGCACGTCGGCCGCGGCGATCATCTCCATGCGCTCCGGCCGGAAGACGAGCCACGTCAGCCCCACGCTGACCAGCCACAGCCCCAGGAACGCCCCCGCCCCCACGACGGCGAAGCGGTCGCCGCTGCTGTTCGTCCGCCGGTTGGCGAAGAGCAGCTTGATGCCGAAGGCTACCAGCAACAGGAACGAGGTCACCAGATGGAGCAGCCGCACCTCGGGCAGCAGCAGCCACGGGGGGATGTTGGTGCCGCCGCGCTCGTCCAGCAGCAGGAACATGTCGAACCACTCCTGCAGGCCGTGGACGATGCCGAACCCGGCCAGCAGCAGCAGCGCCTCGGCCAGCCGGAACTCCGACGTGCGGAAGCGGGACGACGCCAGCCAGATCGCCAGCCCCATGCTGAAGAAGGCCAGGCCGTAGATGAAGAAGATGACGACGAGATTGTGCTCGAAGAAGTCGGCCATTATTCAAATAGACCTGGCGTAGACCTGACAGGTGGGCGCGCCTGTGGGTCTGACAGTCCAAATTGCCTCGCCGCGCCCACCTGTCAGGTCTGATCCCCCAATTTCAGCGCCACATCCCCAACCGTCAGCGCCGCGCCGTCATTGAGCGCCGCCGTGCGCACGTAGCCCAGCGCTACCGGCCCGGCGGGGCCGCCGGCGGCCGAGGTGATCGTCCCGGCGGGGCGGCCGCCGGCGGTGATGGCCGCGCCGGGCTCCACCGGCGCGCCGGGCCGCAGCCGCACCAGCCGCTTGGCCAGCTTGCCGCGGCTCTCCATGCGGGCGATGATCTCCTGCCCCACGTAGCACCCCTTGCTGAAGGACACATCGTCCCACAGCCCGGCCTCCAGCGGGATGTAGTCGAGCGCCAATTCGCGGCCGAAGCGGGGCAGGCCGGCCTCGATGCGCAGGTAATCGTAGGCCGCCTCGTCGATCTGTGGCAGCCCGGCGGCCAGCAACGCCGCCAGCAACGCCTCGCGGTCGTCGGCCGAGGCGGTGACGAAGTAACCGCCGCCCGCTATCGGGTCGGTGCGGTGCAGATAAGCCGTCGCGCCGCCGATCTCGGCCGCCCGCCAGTGGTGAAGCGGCATCTCCGTCTCGGCGAACCCGGCCACGGCCAGCCGTTCGGTCGCGCGCGGGCCGTAGACGCCGAAGACGATCGTCTCGGCGGTGATGTTCTTCAGCTGCACGTCGTCGTTGAAGAAGATGTTGCGCATGAAGTAGCGGGCCAGCATGTCGGCGTGGTCGTCGCCGGTCAGCAGGTAAGCGGCGTCGCTGGTGGCGTAGAGGATGGGGCGGTCGATGATGCGGCCGATGTCCGACGTCAGCACCGTGGCCGCGCCCTCGCCGCTCTGCAGATTGAGCACCGCCTGCGTCGACATGCGGTTGACCAGGTCGAGGCGGGTGCTGCCGGTCAGATAGAGCATGCCGCGCGCGGGGTGGTGGGCCAGCACGGCCGACTCATGGGCCGCCGCGTACGCCTCGGCGTGGGATAGCGTTCCGTTATTCGTCATCGTCGTCCTCCTGCGCCCAAATATCGGCACCGCCGGGCGCGTGGCCACCGCCGGGCGCGTGGCCTTCGCCGGGCGCATGGCCGTTGCCGGGGGCGAGGATGTCGATGCCCGTCAGCGGAATAGCGTCCGGCTCGTCGAACGGGTCTTCGTCATCGTCGGGCCACTCATCGGGGGCGACGCGCTCGGCGTAGCTGGTCAGGAAGGGCAGGTAACGGGCTTCGTGCTCATAGGTGGCGCGGGCAATGAGGCGGCCGAGCGGCGTGCCGCCCAACGTCTTGTAGTGGCGCGGGTCGCTCAGGGCGCGCTCCGACAGGTCGCCCAGCCACTCCTCCAGGTGCATCCGCGCCCCCTGGAAGTCGTCGAAGATGGCGCTGAGGTCGCGCCCCTGGGCGTCCTGGTAGCGCCCGGCGTTGTAGAGGTCGGGGTTGGCCACGGCCGCCAGCAGCTTCTCCGGCGCCTTGCCCTGCTTCAGTCGCATCAGCCCGGTGACGACTTCGGCATCCCAGGCGGTCAGGATGCTGAGCAGGTCGGCCACAGACCAGCGGCCGATGACGCCGGGGGCCACCAGCGCCTCGTCGGGCAGCATCTCCAGCGCCTCCAGCGTACGCTCCCGCGCGGCGTCCAGATTATCGAGTAGGTCTTCTAGTGCGGACATTTGGGTTCATTATAGCCCATTTGGAGAGAGATTGGGGATTGGGGATTGCGCGGTTCGCAATTCCCAATCCCCAATCTCCATTCTCTTTCTACCAAATCAAAAGCGCCGCACCGGTTGCCCGATGCGGCGCTTTGTATAGCCCACCCTTTTCCTGAGTTGCTCAACGGGAGGAGGAGGGTACCATGGCGGCGGGCACAGGGGCTTCGGCTGGCGCTTCCACCACTTCTCCATGGTCAATCACATTGAGGAATCTGACGCCGAAAGTGACCGCCAGCAGGCCGTAGGCAATCACCCCGGCTCCCGTCAGAATCTCAACAAGTGATGGCGTGTAATGCGTGAAGTGCGGCACTTCACTTCCGGCAACTGTGCCGTAGACGATCAGTTGGCCTACCAGGTTGGTGTCCCAACGGTAGGCGACGACGCCGATGGCGACGAGCGCCAGGGCGATCATGCGCAAGCGTTCGTTGCGCCGGAAATAGGGAACCAGCAGGATGATGGCCGGCGTGAGCATGCCGAGGATGATCTCCAGCCACCAGAAGTTGAAGGCCAGACGTCCACGCGTCAGAATGGAGAGCGCCTCGCTCTTGGCCGGCTCGTACCCCACGGGCATACTCATCAGGTTCCACCAGCGCCACGCCAGCAGCAGCAACACCGCCCAGCCGACGCCATGGGCCATTTTCTCCAGCACCTGTTTGTTGATGCGCGCCCTGGGCGTCAGCTTGGCCGAGAAGAAGGAGATGAATGTCACCAGGGCGACGCCGCCGACGATGGCCGAGATGTAGAAGGAGATGGCCATGGGCCACGCGCCGTACCAGATAGGCCGGGCGATCAGCTTGCCGTAGGCCAGCCCCAGCGATGACTGGTGGAGCGTGGAGAGGCACAGACCGATGAGAGCCAGCACCGGCGTGATGCGGTGGATGCCGGTCATCTTGGCCGACAGGCGCGGGAAGCGATGCTCCACCGGGTGCCAATGGCCGATGATGGGGATGACCTCCAGCGTCAGCACCGTGAAGTAGAGGCCGACGCACATCGTCACTTCCCAAAGCGGCGAATGGATGTTCCAGAAGACGAAGCCATGCCAGAAGCGGTCGGGGCGGCCGATGTCGAGCAGCAGCATCATCATGGCCATGCTGTAGCCGATGAAGCCGACGAAGACGGCCGTCTTGGCCACCGGCTGAAGCTCTTTCTTCTTCAACAGGTAGGCGATGGCCGAGACGCTGAACGCGCCGGCGGCCAGGGCGATGGCCGACAGGTCAATGGAGATCCACAACCCCCAGGGCACCAGGTCGGTCAGATTGGTGACGACGAGCCCTTTGATGAAGACCACCAGCGCCGCGCCCACGCCGACGACGATGAAGACGCTCAGAAAAGCCATCCAGCGGAAGACCGGCTCGCGCGTGGCGGGCAATATCGTCTCCCGGAACAAAGTCTCGGCTCGCTCACGCGTGGCCCACTCTCTCATGACAGCCATGTTCATGACGCGCTCTCCTCTTTCGACTTGGGCGGCAGGTAGTAGACGCGCGTGTCGGTGCCCAGATCTTCGCGCAGGCGATAGGCGTCGGGGTTGTTGCGCAGCGCGACGCTGACCGGCGAGTCGGGGTCGTTCAGGTCGCCGAAGAGACGCGCGCCATAGGTGCAGGCGACGACACAGGCCGGGGTGGCGTCGGGGTCGATGCCGGGCTTCAGGCCATGGGCCAGGCCGCGGTCGATGCGGTGGACGCAGAAGGAGCACTTCTCGACAACACCGCGCGGCCGTCGCTCGATCTCGGGCGTGCCGGCGGCGGGGACGTCGGGGTTCGGGCCGGTGAACTTCTCCCAGTTGAAGTGGCGCACGCCGTAGGGGCAGGCCAGCTGGCAGTAGCGGCAGCCGATGCAGCGGTCGTAGTCCATCATCACCAGGCCGTCGTAGCGGTGGTAGGTGGCCTTGGCCGGGCAGACCATGACGCATGGCGCGTCCTGGCAATGCTGGCAGGGCACGGGGCGGAAAACGCGCTGGCCGTCGTCGGTCGGCGCCATTTCTTCAACCCGAGACCACGAGATGTTGGGCGGCGTGTCATTATAGGCGTGGCAGGCGGCCAGACACAGGTCACAGCCGACGCATTTCGACTGGTCGATGACCATAACCCACTTGTGCGGCGGGTTCTCCGGCCCGCGGTCGGCGGTGGGGGCGGCCGGCGCGGCCATGGGCAGCGGGATCAGGCCGCTTTCGCTCATGCCGATGCCGATCGCCGCCGTCGCCGTGACGGCCGCGCCCAGCTTCAGAAAATCGCGACGGGTGATCTCAGTCGTCATTCCTGTTCCTCTCCCTTGTTATCGCGGCGACGACGGACCAGCCGATCGAGCCACGGGGCCAGCATCGTCCCGAACACCAGGCCGAGCCCGGCGGGGACGAGATAGATGAGCGGGCTGGGGCCGGTCGGCGTGGGGCTCACATAGGCCGTCACTTCGGGGCGGGCCGGCGTGAAGTCGGCCGCCTGTGTCACCGGTTCCACCGGATAGCAGGCCACATCCGTCTGGCGCGACATGCTGGCGTTGGTCGTTGCCTCGGTCACCTCGGCGTGCATGTCGCCCAAATGGCAGTCGTTGCACGTTTGCAGGTCGACCTTGAAGGTGTGGTCCAGATCGCCGTGGCCCATCATGCCGGCGTCGGGCGAATTGTTGACCCGCAGGTGGCAATCGGTGCACAGCAGCCCCTCGCGGGCGTGGCCGGTGAATGAGTAGTAGTGGCCCTCGGTGTTGTGACAGCTGTTGCACAACTCCTGCGAGCTTTTGACGCGCAATTCGGCCGTGTGGGGGTTGTGGCACTGGTTGCAGGTCATGCCCTGCTGGCCGTGCTCGCTGTTCTGCCACTCGTCGAAGGTGTCCAAATGGCAATCGCCGCACAGACTGGATGACAGGTCAGTGGGCATATACGCTTCGGGGTGATTGGCCGGCACGGGCGAGTGGCACGACAGGCAGCCGACACCTCCCTCGGTATACGTCCCCGTCTCGGCGTCGAAGCCGGTGGTGTGGCATGCCAGACACTCGGTGGGGCTACCCATCTCTGTCCAGGTGTTCTGGAAGATGGGGTCGATCAGGGCGTAGCCGTGGGCGCTCTGATCCCAATAGCCGCGCAAACCCTCATGGCAGCCAACGCACTCCTGCGCGTTGGGCTCGGGCGTGGGGGCTTGGGCCAGCGGCGCAGCCTGGGCGCCGGGCACGGCTACGGCGAACGCCAGGATCAACAACAGCACGCCTAGCAGCGTGCCGATGATGATCCGTGTGTTCTTTAGCTCGTTCATCTGAAGTCAAATCCTCCTCCGTGACCGGCCGGGAGGCCGGGCGGATGTTCGGTACTCTGAGCAACTTACTGTCAGTATAAGGGGGAGAGAGGGGCGGGGTAAATCGGGCATTCGCCCAATTTATCGGGGGGTGGCGCATGGGGGAATTCCCCATGCGGCCGGCGGCCCCGGTGGGCGGTTGGGCGGGTTTGGGGCCGCGCCGGGGGCCCAAGGGGGCGAATCGGCCGAAAAGTTGGGTCGGGCGGCGATTCTCACGTGGCGCATGGGGTGATCGGGCCACTCCGGAAATGGCGTCTTCGCCCGATTTACCCGCAGGCTGGAAAGGCTTATGCTAATAGTGTGCGGGAAAACTCTCCCGTGAAGCACAGGATAGACCAACAGGTCTTAGTAGCGCCGGAAGGGAGGCAAACGATGAACGAATTTCAAGCCATTCTGGTCGAGGTGATCCTGTTTGTGTTGCGTTTTGTCATCCCGCTGCTGATCATCTACGGGTCGGTGCGGGTCGTCCACCACTTCGTGGGCAAGGAGCAGACGCAAGACCAGCCGGAAACGCCCGAGACGAAAATAATCCACTAGCGCCACGGTCGGCAATGCCGGCCGGGCTCACACAATTAACCGGACAAACTACAACCGGCCCCCCGGCTACGGAGGCCGGTTTTTTCATTGCCGGGCGGCCGGACGGTGGCGACCAGAAAGCGAAAAGGGCCGGACCTCGAGTAGAGGCCGGCCCTTTTCAGTCGCCAAGTAGATGAGCGAGCCGAAGCTCAGCCCATTACCAAACCATTAATCCCACGTCCGCACTTCGGCGCGCGTCAGACCCGTCAGGTCGCCGCCGACTGCCTCGATGGAATCATAGAGGATCTGCAGCACGTAGGACGAGTTGTGGGCATAACCGCCGGGATCCTTGTTGGAGTCCTGGTAGTTGTACGCCGCGCGCAGCAAGTTGGGCGTCCACGCCGCGAAGCCGCCCTCGTCGTCGTTGATGCGGCCGTTGCCGTCCGCGTCGCCGAACCAGTAGGGGTAGGCATGGGCGTCGTAGATGATGGTCATGCCGGCGTTTTCGGCCGAGTAGGCCTGGATCGCCGCGTAGAGCTTCTGGCGCATCGTGTCGATCTCGCCGTAGACACCTTCGGTGACGTCGCCGTCGCCGTCGTAGTCCACGTCGGTCATGCGGATGGTGCGCAGCCCTTCGAGGTTGTCCGCGCCCTCATGGCACTCGCCGCAGTCGTCGATGACGATCTGCAGGGCGTGGGTGTCATGACACTCGGTGCAGGAGTTGAAGGTGCCGACGTGTTCGTTGAAGCCGGTGTACTCGCGGCCGTCGAACTCGTAAGCGCCCTTCACCTGCGTGCCGAACAGCGTCGCGCCGGCGGCGAAGTAGTGGATGTTGAGGAAGCGCAAGTTCTCGCTGACCTCGTCATCCGGCAACTCGCCGATGAGACGGTTGACGCTCACGGTCGACTCACGTCCCTGGTGGCAATTCAGGCACATGTTGGCCGCCGAGTCACGCTCGCCGAAGGAAGCGGTGGCCCCGCTGGGGAAGCGAACCGACTGCACTTCGTAGATCGTGAAGTTCTGCACGTCGTTGTGGCAGGTGGCGCAATCCAGCCCGTTGCTCGCCGGTTGGCGGGTGTTGACCCCCTCGGTGATGAACTGCGGTTGGCCGCCGGCCGAGTGGCACTTGGCGCACGAGGCGGGGACGATGCCGCCGCCGTCTTCCTCTGCGTCCCAATGGCGGAAGGCCTCTTCGGAACCCGCGAAGTGGCCGTGGTCGATGCGGTGAACGTTGGCCAAATCGACGGGGGCGTCGACGGCCTGGTTCAGATCGGCGATTGAGTCGTAGAGCAGCTGGATGATGTACTTGCCGCCGTGGGCATAGCGGCCGGGATCCTTGCGCGAAACCTGGTAGTTGTAGGCAGCCTTGGCCAGCCGGCCCGTCCAGGCGTCGAAGCGGTTTTCGCCCACCGCTTCGGTCTCGCTCAGCGTCCCGTCGGCGTCGGTGTCGATGAAGAAGTAGGGATAGGCCGACTCATTGTAGCCGATCATCTTGCCGCCCACCTCGAGCGAGTAGGCTTGCATGGCTCCGTAGAGCATATCACGCATTCCCTCGATCTCGTGGTAGACGCCCTCTTCCATGTCGCCGTCGCCGTCGTAGTCGACGAGCGAACCGGCCATGCGGATGTTGACCAGGTCTTCGGCCGTCTCCACATCGGTGTGGCACGCCTGACACTGCTCCAGATTGACCTCGAGCGTGTGCATGTCGTGACATTCGATGCAGGTGTTGTGGCTGGCCACGTGGTCGAACTTGGCATCATACGACAGCCCGGCGTATTCATAGCCACCCTTGGCCAGCGTCCCGTACTGGGTCGCGGCCGCGGCGTAGTAATGAATATTGGTGAAGCCCATGTCGGGGCTGACGGTGTCCAGGTCGTTGGTCAGACCGGCGTCGGCGATACGCTGGTCAACCTGGACGGTGGAAGCGCGTCCCTGGTGGCATTCCATGCAGCGCGCTTCGTCGCCCAGGTTGGTGATCTCGATCCCCGAGGGGAAGACCACGCTCTCCTTGGTCAACGTCACGTCGTTGTGGCAAGCCACGCACTCGACGGTGGAGCCGATGGGCGCGGGGGCGTCGACAACGCCGGGCGCGCTGCCGTCGGCGCCGAGGTGGTCGATGTAGCCGTGGGTGCTGTGGCACTTGGCGCAATCGGTGGGGACCTCGGCCGGGTCTTCCTCGTTCCAGTGGTTGAACGCTTCGTCTTCCGTGTTGTTATGCGGCGAGGATGCCCACTCGTCGTAGAACGGCACGGCGATGGCTGCCCCTTCGGCCGCCACCTCCACGATACGGGTCACCTCAACTGTGCCGCCGGGCACTTCAATCTGTTCGGTGACGATACGGGTGACCTCCCTCGGCGGGTTGTTGTCGGCCTGCTGGCTGCAAGCGGCCAACGCTACCACCACCGATAAAAGGAGAATCACCAACAGCGGATAAGAGAGCGGACGCTTGTTGGGTCTCATATATCGAAAACCTCCTTCAGTTTCCTTCTACTTCGTGATGCCGCTCGCGCGTCGCTCGCTCAAATTCGAGCAGCATCCAGATAAAAAACTGGCTCCCGCTCTTTAGGGTCCGGGCGTTGCCAGTGGGACGAACACATCTCGGGTCACCTCCGGCGCGACGATGATGGCTGTGTCCTCGAACGTGAACATCCAGACCACCAACCCCAGCGCCAGAACGGCGACGACACTTGCCACGGCGAAGAAGACCTTGCGCCGTCGTGATAACACAGCGGGCGGGACGACGTTCCACGGGTCGCCCCCTTCCTCCAGGCGCTCCAATTCGAGCGCGTGCTCTTCCTCCATGATCTTGTGCGACAGGAAGCCGGTGAACATGCTCTTGTTGCGGTGTTTCACGAGCACGTTGTAGAGATGCCAGATGACGATGGACACAGCCGCCAGCACCGCCTCCCAGCCGTGGGCTTCCAGCGCGGCGGGGATGAACTGGCCGGGGATGAACTGCGTGGCGGCGATGGGGTTCCACAGGATGAAGCCGGTGACGATCATCACCGCCGTGCCCCACACCACAGCCCAATATTCGAACTTCTCGCCGAAGTTGAATTTGCGCATCTTGGGCGGCTCGTCGATGAAGCCGAGGTTGTAGGCCACTGTGTCGCGCATGTCGAGGCCGTCCTTCAGGTCGGGCAGCATGCGCATGTCCTCGCGCTTGACGAACAACCGGTAGGCCGACGTCAGCAGATGGTAGACAGTGCCCAGGATGAGGACGATGGCCGCCCAGCGGTGGATGAGGCGAGCCATTTCGATGCCGCCCATGACGTCGATCATCCATTGCGAGATGGGCGAGAAAGGGAACTTCTGCGGCAGGCCGGTGATGCACAGAATGGTGAAGCTGACCAGCAGCGTCATGTGCTCGATGCGGGCCATGAGGCGGAAGCGGGGATACTCCTTTTCGTGGTCGGGCAGGTGGTCGGCGTAGGCGTGGTCCGCCCTCGACGGGGCCATCTCCGGCTCGGCCGCGGCGAGTGGTGTCTCCGGGGCAGTGGCTGTCGGCTCGGCCGCGCTTTCGGCCGGGGCAACCGGCTCGACAGACGCCACAGGCTCAGCCGGCGATTCCGGCACAGCGGGCACAGCCGCCGCGCCCGGTTCCTCGACGGGGAGCGGCTCGGCCGCGGGCG
>CAYNOL010000087.1:9417-14355 GCA_964398825.1 uncultured Ardenticatenaceae bacterium | reverse complement strand
GCTGCTGCTCGACGAACCGATGGCCGGGATGAACCTGGAAGAGAAGGAGGACATGGCCCGCTTCATCCTCGATATCTACGAGCGGCGCGGCGTCACCATCGTCCTCATCGAGCACGACATGGGGCTGGTGATGGACATCTCCGACCGCGTGGTGGTGCTCGACTTCGGCCGCAAGATAGCCGACGGCCCGCCGGATGATATCAAGAACGACCCGGCGGTGATACATGCGTATTTGGGAGAAGCTTGAGACATGGAGATTGAGAGACTAGGGGATTAAGAGACTGCACTAGCGGCGAAACCTCAGAGGTATTCTGAGGCCTCTGAGGTTTACAGCAGTCTCCCAGTCTCCTAATCTCCCAGTCTCTTCTTCACTCGTCATTCGTAACTCGTAACTCGTATCTAAAAATGGAATTATCCGCCCAGACCATTCCCCAATACTTCATGCACCAGGTGCAAAGCCGGCCGCCGGACAAGGTTGCCGCGCGGCAGAAGGAGCTGGGCGTCTGGCGCGAGTTCACCTGGGCCGACTCCTACGAGCAGGTGCGCGACTTCGCCATGGGGCTCATCGCCCTGGGCGTGCAGCGCGGCGACAAGATCTGCACCGTCGGCGACAACGACCGGCAATACCTGTGGGCCTATTTGGGGTTGCAGGCCGCCGGCGCGGCCCAGGTGGGGCTCTTCACCGACGCCACCGCGCCGGAGATGGCCTACGTCATCGACCACAGCGACGCCACGTTTGTGCTGGCCAAAGACCAGGAGCAGTGCGACAAGATGCTGGAGATCCGCGACCGCATCCCCAACGTGCGGCGCGTCATCTATTGGGACGACCGGGGGCTGTGGAACTACGACGACCCGTGGCTGATGTGCTTCGACGACGTGCAGGCGCTCGGCCGCGAGCTGGTGGCGCGCGAGCCCGACCGCTTCGACACCGAGGTGGCGCTGGGGCAGGCGGGCGACACGGCCATGCTGTGCTACACATCGGGCACGACCGGCCTGCCCAAGGGGGTGATGCTGAGCCACCGCAACATCCTCAGCACCATCGAGCTATACCACCGTGTGGACCCGCGCCGCGACACCGACAATCACGTCAGCTTCCTGCCGCTGGGGTGGATCGCCGAGCCGATCCTCGGCTTTGCCGCCCACGTCTTCGCTGGGGTCATCCTCAATTTCCCCGAAGAGCCGGAGACGGTGCGGCAGAACATCCGCGAGATCGCGCCGGAGTTGTTGTTCTACAACGCCCGGTTGTGGGATTCGCTGGTGGGCATGGTGCAGGTGCGGATGAACGACGCCACGTGGGTCAACCGGGCGCTGTTCAATCGCTTCTTGCCCGTGGGGTATCGCATGGCCGACGCCAAGTTCAGCGGCCGGCAGCCGGGGGCGGGGTTGCGCGTCGCCTATGCGCTGGGCGACCGGCTGGTGTTTGCGCCGCTGCGCGACCAGCTGGGTCTGTCGCGCATCCGCGCGGCCTACACCGCCGGTTCGTCGCTCAGCCCCGACGCCATGCGCTTCTTCCACGCGCTGGGCATCAATCTGAAGCAGATCTACGGCTCGACCGAGGTGTCGGGCGGGGCCACCGTCCACCGGGATGACGAGATCAAGTTCGCCAGCGTGGGGCCGCCCGCGCCGGGGGTGGAGCTGCGCATCGCCGCCGACGGAGAGATCCAGATCGCCGGGCCGATGGTGATGCAGGGGTATTACAAAGACCCGGCCAACACCGCCAAGGACATCATCACTGACGAAGACGGCCGCCGCTGGTTCCGCTCCGGCGACGCGGGCTACATCGACGACGACGGCCACCTCATCTACCTCGACCGCGTGAAGGATATGCTGACGCTGGCCAACGGGGAGCGGTTCTCGCCGCAGTTCATCGAGGGGCGGCTGAAGTTCAGCCCCTACATCCGCGACGTGATGGCTGTGGGGGGCGAGAACCGGGCGTTTGTGACGGCGCTGGTCATCATCGACTTCGAGAACGTGGGGCAGTGGGCCGAGAAGCAGCGCATCGGCTATACCACGTTTGTCGATCTGTCGCAGAAGCCGCAGGTGTATGAGCTGGTGCGCCGGACGGTGCAGGAGGTGAACGAGTCATTGCCGGCGGCGGCGCGCATCCGGCGCTTTGTGCTGATGCACAAGGAGTTCGACGCCGACGAAGCGGAGATGACCCGCACGCGCAAGCTGAAGCGCAATGTCCTGGTCGACCGCTACAACGCCATCATCGACTGCATGTATGCGGGAGAGGAGACGATCCAGGTGCGCGCGCCGGTGCGCTATCAGGACGGGAGTGAGGGGTTTATTGAGACGGAGATTCGGGTGATGAGCCTGGAGGATGCGGCTGGCTTCGTGCCACTTTGAAAGGGAGAAAGGGAGCAGGGGTGAATGGGTGTCACCCCTGCTCCCTTTCTCCCTTTTTCTACATGCCACAATCTTTTAAATCGGTGAAATCTGTGGTTTCGATCTTATTATGAACTGGCAACTCGTTCCGCAACAATTCGCCACCGGCCTGCTCAATGGCGGCATCATCGCCATTATCGCGCTGGGCATTGTCCTCATTTATCGCTCGTCGGAGGTGTTCAACTTCTCGCACGGCCAGCTGGTCATGTGGGGGGCGTTCCTGACCTGGTGGTTTGCCGGGGCGGATGAGAACGGCCGCGAGATCTTCAACCTGCCGCTGTGGGGGGCCATTCCGCTGGCGATTGTGGTGATGGCCGGGTTGGGGTTGCTCATCGAGCGGGTGGCATTGCGGCCGATGACGGGGCAGCCGCTGCTGGCGATCGTGCTGATGACGCTGGGGCTGGCCCAGTTTCTGGAGGGCTCGGCGGCGATCATCTTCGGCATCCAGCCCAAGAACAACTTCCCGGCGCCGTTCTCGCCCAGCGACGTGATCCGCATCCCGTTTCCCGGCGCGTTCAACGACACGATCATCATCAAGGAGGCGTTGCTGGCCACGGCCGTCATCGCCATTCTGGCGGCCATCGTCTTCATCCTCTTCTTCCAATATACGCGCGCCGGTCTGGCCATGCGGGCCACATCGGAAGACCACGAGCTGGCGCGCGGGGTGGGCATCAACGTGCCGCGTGTGTTCGGCATGTCGTGGGCCATCGCGGGCATCATCGCCACCATCGGCGGGGTGTTGCTGGCGACGCTGACCGGCGTGAGTCTGAGCCTGGCGACGGTGGCGCTGGTCGCCTTTCCGGCCATTTTGTTGGGCGGGCTGGAGTCGTTTCCGGGGGCCATCGCCGGCGGGTTGCTGGTGGGGTTGTCGCAGGCGCTGGTGCAGGCGTCGTCGGTCCAGGCCGTGCGCAGCACCAACGAGATCGCCCCCTACATCTTGTTGCTCATCGTCCTGCTCATCCGGCCGGAAGGGCTGTTCGGCGAGAAGCGCATCGAGCGCGTCTAAAGGAGCGCACCGGCCATGGCTGTACTTCGTCCCGCGGGTGATTTTGACCGCACGTATGAGCAGGATATGTCCGTCATCCGCCGGCCGTGGCAGTGGGCGGCGCTGGTGGCGGGGTTGTTGGTTGTGGCCACGCTGCCGCGCTGGGGCAGCGCCTATCTCGTCTCCACGGCCAACCAGATCTTCTATACCGTCATCGCCGTGCAGGGGCTGAACATCCTCGTCGGCTATACGGGGCAGGTGTCGCTGGGGCAGGCGGCGTTTATGCTGGTGGGCGGCTATGTGTCGGCGCTGACGACGACCCACTGGGGGTTGCCGTTTCCGGCGGCGGTTTTGGCCGCGGGGCTGGGGGCGGGGCTGGTGGGGTTGTTGTTCGGCTTGCCGTCGCTGCGGGTGAAGGGGTTCTATCTGGCCATGGCGACGCTGGCGGCGCAGTTCATCATCCCGTGGGTCAGCCGCCATCTCTATCCCGGCTTGCTGGGCGGCTCGTCGGGGCGCATCAGCGCGCCGGTTCCGATCATCCTGGGCGTCTCGTTCGGCGAGGTGACGAATTACTTCTATCTGTCGCTCATTGTGCTGCTGCTGAGCACGGTGCTGGTGCTCAACATCAGCCGTTCGCGGTTGGGGCGGGCGTTTGTGTCGGTGCGCGACAACGACCTGGCGGCCGAGCTGCTGGGGGTCAATCTGTTCAGCTATAAGCTGAAGGCGTTTTTCATCGCGTCGTTTCTGGCCGGGGTGGCGGGGGCGCTGAAGGCCCATAGCCAGCGCGGCGTGGGCACGGAGTTCGGCTATGGGCTGGAGGAGTCGATCATCATGCTGGGCATGCTGGTCATCGGCGGGTTGGGGACGAATCTGGGGCCGTTTTTGGGCGTGACGGCCGTCGTCCTGCTGGAGGACCTGGCGGGGGTCAGCGGCCAGCGCATGGCCAGCTGGTTCCCGACGCAGGCGGCCCGCTTCCTGACGTCGTTCCGGCCGATCTTCTTTGGGCTGGTGCTGATGATTTTCCTGATTTTCGAGCCGCGCGGGCTGGCGCATCGCTGGCAGCTGATTAAGGCGGCGTGGCGGTTGCGGCCGTTTGCTCGGTGAGAAGGGGGAAAGGGTGAAGGGGCGAAAGGGTGCTCCCCTTCTACTCTGCTCCCTTTCACCCCTGCACTCTTTCTGCAGGCTAGATTTATGAATGGAGGTGGCGTCTATCGAATGGATGCGGACGGTTTGCCGTAATACGAAGCGCAGGTTTGTGTACATATAGCAAGGAGAATATGGGATGAAGAAGATTTTGCTGGTATCACTGCTGTTGATTATGGCGCTGGGCGTCGTGGCTTGCGGCGGGACGCAACAGGTGCAGGACCTGGCGCCGACGTTGCAGGCGGCGGCCGAGCAGGTGGGGCCGACGGTGCAGGCGGCCGTGGAGGAGATCGCGCCGACGATTGAGGCGGCGGCCACCGACATGGCCCCGACGATTGACGCGGCCGTCGCATCGGGCGCGGCTACCGCTGAGGCGGTGGCGACCAACATTGCCGAGGAGCCGGCCGAGGAGCCGGCCGAGG
>CAYNOL010000087.1:0-9317 GCA_964398825.1 uncultured Ardenticatenaceae bacterium | reverse complement strand
GCCGAGGAGCCGGCCGAGGAGCCGGCCGAGGGCGCCGCGGAAGAGTGCGTCGAGACGTATGAGGGCGAGACGCTGGTCATCTATCAGGCGGCGGGCCTGACGGGGCCGCTGGCCCAGATTTTGGGCGACGGCTTCATCAACGGCTCGAACGCGGCCGTGGAGCGTATCAACGCCGACGGCGGCGTCTGTGGTGTCATGCTGCAGCTCCGGCTGGAGGACTCGCAATATGACCCCGAGCAGGAAGTGGCGATCTATGAGCGGTATCGCGCCGAGACGCCGCCCCCCGTGCTGCATCTGACTTATGGCAGCGGCGCGGCCATCGCGCTGAAGGATCGCGTCATCGAGGACAAGATCCCCCACATCACTGCCGGTCTGGATGCGGATTCGTTCTACATCCCCCGCAACGGCTACACATTCGGCACGGGCCCGATCTATTCGGACCAGTTCGCCGGGTTTGTGGGCTGGCTGCAGGACAACTGGGATGAGGTGAAGCCGGAAGGCGCGGGCGACGACATCGTCGTAGGTGTTGTGGGCTGGGCCAACGCGTTCGGCGCGGGGGCCACGACCGACGACGCCATCGCCTATCTGGAAGGGCGGGGCATCACCGTGTTGCCGCTGGAGCAGCAGGAGGTGTCGCCGACGGCCGACGTGACGGGCCAGCTGCAGAACCTGTTGGCTAACGGGGCCAATGTCATCTGGGCGCAGTCGCTGTCGTTCGGCCCGGCACAGGTCATCGGCACGATGCGGGCGCTGGGGGCGTGGGATTCGGCCATCGTCAGCGGCGTCAACTGGAGCATGAACACCGATGTGGTCAACATCCTGGGCGAGAACGCGGCGCTGATGGACGGCTACTATGGTGTGATGCCGAGCTACTGGTGGAACGACGAGGACAACCCCGGTGTGCAGATGGTGCTGGAGGACTTCGAGGCGTCGGGGCTGCCCGACAGCAAGAAGGACGTGGGCTATCTTCTGAGCTATGGCCAGATGTTCGGCGTGGCCAACATTCTGCGCCACGCGATGAACACGGTTGGCTTCGACGGTCTGACGGGTGAGGCGGTGTTCAACGCCATGCAGGACATGGGCACCATCGACTCGGCCGGCATGGCTGTGATGCGGGCCGACGGCGAGAACCGGGCCCCCAGCGAGGCGCAGATCCGCCAGGCGCAGCTGACCGAGGACGGGACGATCGAGTTCGTCGTGGTCGAGGATTTCTTCGAGCTGCCCGATACCCGCCCACCGGCGGAGTAAGAGGGTTTAACCACAGATTACACTCGGCTGAGGACAGCCGAGTGTAATCTGTGGTTTCCCTTCTTAAATCTTTGGTTTCGTTCCATGTTAAAAGTCAACAACATCGAAGTCGTGTATAGCGACGTGATCCTCGTTTTGCGGGGGGTGTCGCTGGAGGTAGGGGCGGGGCAGATCGTCGCCTTGCTGGGGGCCAACGGGGCGGGCAAGTCGACGACGCTGAAGGCCATCTCCGGCTTGTTGCAGACGCAGCAGGGGGAGGTGACGCGCGGCAATGTGGAGTTCGACGGCGAGCGTGTCGACCGGCTCTATCCGGAGGACATCGTGCGGCGCGGCATTGTGCAGGTGCACGAGGGGCGGCCGCTGTTTCGCCACCTGACTGTGGAAGAGAATTTGCGCACCGGGGCGTTGTTTCGCTCCTCGTCGGGCGCGGCGCTGCGCGACGATCTGGATCGTGTCTATGACTATTTTCCGCGCTTGCGCGACTTTCGTAACCGCACCAGCGGCTATCTTTCCGGCGGGGAGCAGCAGATGGTGGTCATCGGCCGGGCGCTGATGGCCCACCCGCGGCTGATGTTGTTGGATGAGCCGTCGTTGGGGCTGGCGCCGCTGCTGGTGCACAATATTTTTGAGATCATCAAGCGGATTAACCGGGACGCGGGGGTGTCGATTTTGCTGGTGGAGCAGAACGCCCATGTGGCGCTGCAGACGGCCGATTATGCCTATGTGATGGAGAACGGCCGTGTGGTGCTCGACGGCCCGGCCGACTCGCTGGCGCAAAATGCGGATATCAAGGAGTTCTATCTGGGGCTGACGGCCGTGGGAGAGCGGAAGAGCTACCGGGATGTGAAGCATTACAAGCGGCGGAAGCGGTGGCTGGGGTAATTACAAATTACGAATGAAGAGGAGGCTGAGAGATTGGAGATTGGAGATTGGAGATTAGAGATTGGCGAATGCAACTAAAAACTGGTTACTGACCACTGACTACTGACTACTGGACACGACCCATGAACGACCAACAATTGCAACAACTCATCCGCCACGCCTATGACCATTCGCCCGCGTTTCGGGCGCGGTTGGATGGGGCGGGGGTGCGGCCGGAGACGGTGGCGAGCGTGGCCGACCTGAGCGCCGTGCCGGTGCTGACGAAGGACGACGCCGTGGCGCTGCAGCAGGCCGATCCGCCGTTCGGCGGCATGTTGGCCGCGCCGCCGGCCGCCATCAGCCACATCTTTTTCTCTCCGGGGCCGCTCTATGAGCCGGGGCCGGGGCCCGACGACACGGCCTGGGATATCGCCGTGGAGATGTTGCGCGAGGCGGGTTTCGCCGCGGGGGATGTGGTGCTCAACAGTCTGTCATACCACCTTGTGCCGGCGGGGTATCTGTTCGATGGGGCGTTCACCCGGCTGGGAGCGACGGTGATTCCGGCGGGCACGGGCCCGGCTGAGCTTCAACTGCAGATGGCCCACGACCTGGGGGCGACGGGGTATGTGGGAACGCCGAGCTTTCTGGCGGGGCTGCTGCAGAAGGCCAGGGAGAAGGGGGTGGCGCTGTCGCTGCGGCGGGCTGTCGTGACGGCCGAGCCGCTGCCGCCGGCGCTGCGCCGGACGCTGGTGGAGGAGTATGGGCTGGAGGTGATCAACACCTACGCGACGGCCGAGCTGGGGGTGCTGGCGGTCAATTCGGGCGACGGGTTGGCGATGCGTCTGTTGCCACGGCCGCTCATCCAGGTGGTCGACCCGGACACGGGGGCGCTGGTGGGGCCGGGGGAGACGGGCGAGGTGGTCGTGACGACCGACAACCGCCACTATCCGCTCATCCGCTTCGGCACAGGGGATTTGGCGATGAACGTTGACCCGCGGCCGGGGGAGAGCGCGCAGGCGGAGCGGTCGATCATTCTCGTGGGGCGGCGGGGCGAGGCGGTGAAGGTGCGGGGGATGTTTCTGCACCCCAACCAGCTGCGTTTTGCGGCGGCACAGGTGGCGGGCGTGGGCGGGGTGCGGGCGGCCGTGTCGCGCCCCGACGGTGTGCGCGACCACCTGACGCTCCACGTCAACGCCGCGAGCGACGCCGACCAGACGGCCATCAGCGAGGGGCTGCGGGCGGCTGTGCAGGGGGTGTGCCGGGTAAGGGTGGATGAGGTGGTGTTTGGGGACGCGGGGGATGGGGTGGTTGTGGTGGATGAGAGGGAGTGGTGAGCAGGGGTTACGAACGACGAGCTACGAATAGGTACATCTTGGGGCGGGTCTTAAACCCGCCCTTCTGCTTAAGCTTATTTGAATCGTTCCTTTATGTACTCATGGGTGTCACTGGTTGATAGTTCGGGCGAAGACGCACCCATCCGAATGAAAAACCGTTCTGCGGAACCGTCTTTAACGAAAACGGGGGAGTTGCTGGGCGAACACTCAACTGCTAACACCTTACATCCGTCGTAGTCCTCGAAATGAGGGTGAATGTACATCATATGTTTCGTGCCAATACGAGACTTTATCAGGTTGTCGAGATGCAACAGCATCTTATCCTCGTTGATAAAGCCATCCGCCTCTATTCCCACAGCCGTGCCGTCATCCATGACGCCGATTAAGAGAGTTCCCCCATTCCGAGAATTGAGGAACGCAGCGATCGTTTTTAAGCAACTTAATTCCATACGAGGATCAACCTGATAAGTATGCAAGTTGGTCCGCAACGTCGCTTTATACTCCAGGGTAATCGATTCTCCTTTCGTCGCTAGTTCATGAATAGGAATCAAGATCCCGGAAGTGGCTTGCTTGTCTAGCTCGGCTAGAGTGGAATACCCTTCTTGGATCACCTGGGCGATCAGTTCGCGCCGTCGTATGAGAAAGTCGAGGTATGGCAACTGCTCCCAGCCATCAGGCAAGGCATGCCACCGGTACATCTTTTGTAGTTCCTTACCGTTGCTCTTTGCCGCCAACTCGGGCAGATATTCAGGGGGGCTCTTGCTGCCGATATCGACGTTATCGCGCCACTCGACCAGAGCGTAATTGGCAATCTGGTTGATATCCCGTGTCTGTTTAAACCCTATCGACTGAAGGTAAGCTCTGGGGAAAAGATGGTGCCGCTCAACTGCGGGTCTGTTGGAATGTACCGAAGGATCGACAAGATCAACCACTCGTTGCTTGGAGAACAGCACTTTGGCATCAAGTAGAACAAGTGCGGCATAGTAAGCATACAACGAGGGGCCTTGCGCCGCTGACGTTGCCAGTTCGTTGGGTAAGGTAATGGTCCAAAAATCATTGGTCAGGGAAGTGTCGCAAACTTGATTGAGGGTTTTTACAAAATCATGAGCATTCGTTATCCCGCGCAAGCGAGCCAAATCTGCTTCCATGGCCGATTCCGGCGAACTAGTGTAGCGAGCTGTCAGACTGGACATGAAGAACCATTTCGCAATCGTTCGCCGGAGCAGATGTTCATCGACCTGATATTCAGTACGCCCGATCAAGTAAAAGACATACGCGTATAACAATCCATTTGTAGAGCTAATCCATCTTCCGCCTCGATATCCTGCTTGACGAATGGCATTGAAGAAATCATGCCAATAAGTGAGGTTTATGACCTCCGCCTGAGCCTGCTTTAAAACATCAAATTGATGAGCTCTGCGCTCTGAACTGAATGTACCGGTATCGAGGTCTTTGCCTCGAAGCAGCGAGTAAACGAATTGAAGGCGGGCACGTTTGAAGCCTAGGCCAACCGCAACGCGAAGCAACTGATCCGGATCAGGGCGAATGTAATGATTGTATGGGGAAGCCTTTTTCGTGGAAGGGATCCGAGATTCTCGGCAGAACGCTTCCAGTTGACGTCTACCATCATCCCAAAACACAGACATGAGTGTCAGAATGAAATCAGCTTGATTCAAAGGTGTACCCTTGCTATTCACTCTGACGAAAACCTCAGATACTTCCTCTTCGGTAACCGTAGATGCTAACTCAAGCGCTGTAAACGGGAAGCTGCCCAGTTTACTTAGGCGGTTGATTGCATTTTTTATTTGTCGCTTTTCCTCATTGGTCAGTTCTCGGGAGGCCGACAATCTGGTTAAGTAATCATCCACAATCTCAAACAAATCAGCCTTATCACCCAAGAGGACAGAGATATTCGGAATGTACGCCGGGTCCCGGCGGATCGCGGCATCGGCAACCTCAAAGCTTTCGGACAGTGGATTGAACGCAATCTCGATGATTTCAGCGGCATAGTTTTCCCGAACAACCGGTACGCCTCTAACAACCGCATAAAGCGACGTAAGGCGTTGTTGTCCGTCTACGATTAAAAGGCTGGGATACTTCTGCTTTTGATCTTGCCCAATTGTTCGACTTTCTTGGCCGTCCAGGGCGTTTTGCCAAAGGAGCAGGTAACCCACGGGGTAGCCCCTGTACATGGAGTCGAATAGATCGCGGACTTTAGCATTCGGCCATACAAACGGTCGTTGGATGTCCGGCAAACCTATTTGCCCGATTGCGATATACTGAATCAGGGAATTAAGTGAATAATTGACTTCTTTGAATAGCGGCTCGCTCACAAATCACTCCTTAGGATGACTTACCCACCAAATAATTGTATTTCTTGATTCTTTCTTTAACGGTAACGAGAACGGTAACGAGGCGTTTACCTCTTTGTTGTTCAACCTCACCTTTCTCATAATCCATGCCTGGAAACGCCGCTGGTTGGATTCCTTCACATATCGACAACGGCCGACGATGAGACCAACGAATTGGGAGTCGAATGGTTTCAACAGTAGCGAAAATCCAAATCTAATCCCTGCTCAACTCTTCGGCCAATACCCCAGCATCGCCTTCGTCTCCAAAAACTCCCCAATCCCCCACGCCCCATTCTCCCGGCCGTTGCCCGACTGCTTGTAGCCGCCGAAGGGCATTTCGTAGCGATAGGGCGCGCCGTTGAGGTGCAGATAGCCGGCGCGGATGCGGCGGCCGACGCGGCGGGCCCGCTCCAGGTCGCCCGACTGCACATACCCCGCCAGGCCGTAGGGCGTGTCGTTGGCGATGCGCACGGCGTCGTCCTCGTCGTCATAGCCGATGATGACCAGCACCGGGCCGAAGATTTCCTCGCGGGCGATGGTCATGTCGTTGGTCACGTGCGAGAAGACCGTCGGCCGTGCGTAGTAACCCCGCTCGATGCCCTCGGGCAGCCCCGGCCCACCGGCCGCCAGCCGCGCCCCCTCGGCCACGCCCTGCTCGATCAGCTGTTGCACCTTTTCCCACTGGGCGCGCGACACGAGCGGCCCCAGCTCCGTCTCCTCGGCCGCCGGGTCGCCCACGCGGGTGGCCTGGGCGGCGCGGGCGGCGATGGCGGCGGCCTCGTCCATGCGCGAGTGGGGCACCAGCATCCGCGTCGGCGCGTTGCACGACTGCCCTGTGTTGCGCACACAGGCGCGGAACCCGGCGGCCACCACCTTTTCGAAATTGGCGTCGTCGAGGATGATGTTGGCCGACTTGCCCCCCAGCTCCTGGGCCACGCGCTTCACCGTCGGGGCGGCGTTTTGGGCCACCAGCACCCCGGCCCGCGTCGATCCGGTGAAGGAGATCATGTCCACGTCGGGGTGGCGGGCCAGCGCCGTGCCCACGCCCGGCCCGTCTCCCTGTACCAGGTTGAATACGCCCGGCGGCACGCCCGCCTCGTCCAGAATCTCGGCCAGCAGCACGCCGTTGAGCGGGGCGATCTCCGACGGCTTCAGCACCACCGTGCAGCCGGCGGCCAGTGCGGGGGCCAGCTTGGCGCCGATCTGGTTCAGCGGCCAGTTCCACGGCGTGATGAGGGCACAGACGCCGATCGGCTCGTGCACGACGCGGTTGCGCCCCATGTCCGTTTCCCATTCGAAATCGCGCAGCGCGGCCAGCGTGGTCTTGAAGTGGTCGACGCCGGCCGGGGCCTGGGCGACGCGCGACAGCGACAGCGGCGCGCCCACCTCGGCGCTGATGACCTCGGCCATCTCAGGCATGCGCCGCTCATAGACGGCGATGATGCGCTCCAGCAGGGCGGCGCGTTCGTCGGGAGTGGTCTGCGAGAAGGCGTCGAACGCACGGCGGGCGGCGGCCACGGCGTCGTCGACGTCCTGCTCGTTGCCGAGGGTGATGGTGCCGATGAGCTGCTCGGTGGCGGGGTTGACGACGTCGGCCGTCTGCGTGCCGTGGGGCGTTACCCAGCGGCCGTCGATGTAGAAATTGCGTTGGTTTTGCATGTGGTAACTCCTGGTTGTAGTAAGTCCCCAAATCTTCAACCATGGATTGGCGCGGATCTGGGCGGATTTTGCGGATTGTCGGTTGTGCAACGGTTCGGGGTGAATGATGCCGGATTGTTGGGGGAGAGGCAAGCGGGGGGATGAAAGAGGGTAGGTCACAGACCAGCACCTGCCGGGGATCCCGCGCGTAAGGGCGGGTTTGTAACCCGTCCTCTTCGACGCGCCGGACCTAAAACCGACCTTCCAAGAAAAACTCGATTTTGAGGCCAATTCGTAATTCGTACTTTATAATCCCCCCATGACCCCCACAACCCCCCACACCATCACCACCTATCTAATCCACCGCCTCACCCAACTCGGCGCGCGCCACGTGTTCGGCGTGCCCGGTGACTACGTCCTCGGCTTCTACAAAGCCCTGGAAGAGAGCGAACTGCAGGTCATCAACACCAGCGACGAACAAGGCGCCGGCTTCGCCGCCGACGCCTACGCCCGCTTCAACGGCCTCGGCGTCGTCTGCATCACCTACTGCGTCGGCGGCCTCAAAGTGGCCAACACCACCGCCCAGGCCTATGCCGAAAAATCCCCCGTCGTCATCATCAGCGGCGCCCCCGGCACCAACGAACGCCGCCTCAACCCTCTGCTCCATCACAAAGTCCGCGACTTCGACACCCAGCTGCGCGTCTTCGAACAGCTGACCGAAGCCGCCACCGTCCTCGACAACCCCCAGACGGCCGCCCGCGAGATCGATCGCGTGCTCGACGCCGCCGTCCGCCACAAACGCCCCGTCTATATCGAACTGCCGCGCGACATGGCCGGCGCGCCGGTCAACACGCCCCCGCCCGATCCGCCCCTGCCCGCCGCGCCCCAAGCCGACCCCGCCGCCCTGCGCGCCGCCGTGGCCGAGGCCGTCCAGCGCATCAACGCCGCCGCCCGCCCCGTCATCCTGGCCGACATCGAAATCCAGCGCTTCGGGCTGCACGACCCGCTCATGCAGCTCGTGGAAGGCGCCAACATCCCCGTGGCCGCCACCATCCTCAGCAAATCCGTCGTGCGCGAAGACCACCCCCTCTACCTCGGCGTCTACCAGGGGGCCATGGGGCGGCAAGAAGTCACCGACTACGTCGAGAGCAGCGACTGCCTCATCATGCTGGGCGTCTTCATGACCGACGTCAACCTGGGCATCTTCACCGCCCGGCTCGACCCCGCCCGCGCCATCAGCGCCACCAGCGACCGGCTGGCCATCGGCTACCACAGCTACGACGGCGTCACCCTGGCTGACTTCCTGCCCGCCCTCATCGCCGCCCGCCCCGACCGCCGTGACCTGACGCCCTCGGACATCCCCCACCCGCCAACGCCGCCCGAATGCTGGCCCGTGCCCGACAAGCCCGTCACCGTCCGCTACCTATTCGAGCGCATCAACCAGTTCCTCAACCCCGGCATCGCCGTGCTGGCCGACCCCGGCGACGCCATGTTCGCGGGCATCGACATGACCATCCAGTGCGCGTCAGAGTTCAGCTCGCCCGCCTACTACACGTCGCTGGGCTACGCTGTGCCGGCCGCCATCGGCGTCCAGCTGGCCCGCCCCGATCTGCGCCCCCTCGTCCTCGTGGGCGACGGCGCCTTCCAGATGACCGGCATGGAGCTGGGCACGGCCGCCCGATTCGGCCTCAACCCCATCGTCATCGTGCTCAACAACGAAGGGTACAGCACCGAACGCCCCATGCTCGACGGCCGCTTCAACGACATCCCCAACTGGCGCTATAGCGAGATTCCCCGCGTGCTGGGCGCCGGCCGCGGCCACGAAGCGCGCACCGAGGACGAGCTGGAGGCCGCCCTGCTGGCCGCCCGCGACGACCCCACCACC
>CAYNOL010000086.1:4596-14593 GCA_964398825.1 uncultured Ardenticatenaceae bacterium | reverse complement strand
AGTCGCTGACGGGCGAGATCCCGTATGACTACATCTTCGTGCCCGAGTTCCCCGAGAACGGCCCCGACACCCCCGGGCCGTACGAGTGGAGCGAAGACACGGCCAAGGCTGATTAAAAAGAAGATTTTTAACACGGATGGGGCACGGATAAGACGGATAAGACGGATTTTCAAATAGAATCCGTTCTTATCCGTTTAATCCGTGTCCTTTCCGTGTTTAATTTCTTATTTCCCCCCTCATCCCCTCAGGCTCAGCATCACTCAATCGCACCGGCGTTTCACGGCGCATCAGGTCGGGCGGGCCGACGGCCGACACGCGGATGTAGTTGTCGGTGTAGCCGCTCCAGCGCAGACCGTCGCGCTCGGCGCCGGTGGCCGTCTCCCACAGCACCGGCCGCGTCGTCCCCTCGTATCGCTGGTGGAAGGCCAGGCTCAGCTGCCGCCCCAGCTCGATGAGCCGCCCCACGCGCTCCCGCTTCACAGGCCCGGCGATCTGCGCCGGCATGCGCGCCGCGGCCGTGCCCGGCCGGGGACTGTAGCTGAAGGCGTGGATGCGCGAGAAGGCGATCTCTTCGACGTAGGCCAGCGTCTCGGCAAACTCCTGTTCCGTCTCGCCGGGGAAGCCGCAGATGACGTCGGTGCTGATGCTCAGGTCGGGGATGGCGGCGCGGGCCTCGGCCACCAGGGCGCGGAAGGCGGCTCGGCTGGTGCGGCGGGCCATGCGGCGCAGCACCCGGTCGCTGCCCGATTGCAGCGGCAGGTGCAGATGGGGCATCAGGCGCGGGTCGCCCCACAGCCGGAAGAAGCCGTCGGCGATCTCCCACGGCTCCAGCGACGACAGGCGGACGCGGGGGATGTCGGTGTGGGCCAGCAGCGCCGCGACCAGCTCGCGCAGCCCGGCCGGGCGGCCCAGGTCGCGGCCATAACTGCCCAGGTGCACGCCCGTCAGCACCACCTCGCCGTACCCCGCCGCGGCAAAGCGCTGCACTTCGGTGACGACGTCGGCCAGGTGGCGGCTGCGGCCTGCCCCTCGGGCGATGGTGGTGACGCAGAAGGTGCAGCGGTTGTCGCAGCCGTCCTGCACCTTGATGAAGCCGCGGGTGCGGCCGAAGGTGCCGGGCTGGGACTCGCGGGCCAGCGGCTCCTGGTCAAACAGCGGCGCGTCGGCCGGCAGCGCCGGGTCGAGCAGCAGCGGCAGCCGCTCCTTGTCGTCGTTGGCCACCACGCGGCCGACGCCGGGCAGCGCCGCCACCACGTCGGGCGCCAACGTGGCGTAGCAGCCGGTCAGCACGATCTGGGCCGTCTCGTTGGCGCGGTGGAAGCGGCGCGTCAGCTGGCGGGCGTCGCGCGCGGCCTCGGCCGTGACAGCGCAGGTGTTGAGGATGATGGCGTCGGCCTCGGCCGCGTCTTGGACGATGGCATGCCCCCCCGCCTGCAACTGGCGGGCCATCGTCTCGATCTCGGCCTGGTTGAGGCGGCAGCCGATGGTTTGGAGGTGGATTTTCACAAGATAGAAACCATAGATTACACTCGGCTGTCCTCAGCCGCGATTACACAGATTGAAGAAGAGTAATCCGTAGATTGGGCAGATGGGGACGTTCTTAAGCTCTACCGTCTCCAACATGAGCGTAGTTCGGCCGTCAACTGTTTCAGCTTGTCCACAGATAGCACATTTCATGATGTTTGAATCGAATTCCAATGCCTCAGGAATTAGCTACGGATGAACACGGAATGATACGGATCGCTCTCTTTATATACAACACCCCCTTACAATCCACAAAGAAATCCGTTAAATCCGTGGTTCATCCTTCCAAACAAAAAATCCGTCATAAATCCGTGCAAATCCGTGGTTAATTCTTCTCTTCCGCCCCACCCCGCAACTCCTCAATCACCCCCGGATTGACCAGACTGGACGTATCGCCGGGGTCTTCGCCCAAATAGGCGCTGCGGATGACGCGGCGCATCACCTTCGCGTTGCGCGTCTTGGGCAGGTCGGTGGCGAAGTGGATGGCCTTCGGCCGCATGGGGCGGCCCAGCTCGGCGGCCACGCGCTCGCCCAGCTCGGCCGCCAGCCCATCCGACGGCTCCTGCCCCGGCGCGAGGACGCAGAAGCAAACCAGCACGCTGCCCTTCAGCGCGTCGGGCACGCCGATGGCCGCCGCCTCGGCCACCGCCGGGTGGGCCACCAGCACCGACTCCACCTCGGCCGGGCCCAGCCGCTTGCCGGCCACCTTGATCGTGTCGTCGGAGCGGCCGAGGATGTACCACATGCCGTCGTCGTCAATGGCCGCCCAGTCGCCATGGACCCACACGCCCGGCCAGCGAGACCAGTAGGTGTCGAGATACCGCTGCCGATCGCGCCAGAAGCCGCGCGTCATGCCGATCCACGGGGCGCGGATGACCAGCTCGCCTACCTGACCGCGCACGGGGCGGCCGTCGGCGTCGACCACGTCGGCGGCCATGCCGGGGCACGGCGCGGCGAAGGCGGCCGGCTTCAGCGGCAACAGCGGGTTGCCCATGACGATGCCGCCGCTGATCTCCGTGCCGCCGGAGTAGTTGATGATCGGCCGCCGTCCCTGGCCCACGACCTCGAACAGCCAGCGCCACGGCTCCGGGTTCCACGGCTCGCCGGTGCTGGCAAAGAAGCGCACGCTCGACAGGTCGTGGCGGCGCACCGGCGCGTCGCCGTGGGGCACCAGGGCACGGATGAGCGTCGGCGAGACACCCAGGTGGGTCAGCCGGTGGCGCTCGGCCATAGCCCACAGCCGGCTTGCGTCGGGGTAGTCGGGCGCGCCGTCGGAGATGCAGAACGTCGCCCCCAGCAGCGTGGCCCCAAATACCAGCCACGGTCCCATCATCCAGCCCATGTCGGTGATCCAGTAGATGGTGTCGCCCGCGTGAACGTCGGTGCCGAAGGCCATGTCCTGCGCCGCCTTCACCGGAAAGCCGCAATGGGTGTGGACGGCCCCCTTCGGCCGCCCCGTTGTGCCGCTGGTGTAGATGATCATCAGCAAGTCTTCGGCCGACGTGTCGGCTGTCTCGGCCACGGGCGGCTGCGGGGCGACGAGCTCGTGCCACCAGTGGTCCCGGCCGGGCTGCATGGCCACGTCATTGCCGGCCCGCCGCAGGACGATGAGATGCTCGACTGATGGCACGGCCGCGGCCGCTTCGTCGGCCACCGGCTTCATGGCCACGACCGAGCCGCGCCGGAAGAAGCCGTCGGCGGTGAAGAGGGCTTTGGCTTCGGCGTCGGCCAGCCGCGCGGCCACGGCCCCCGCGCCGTAGCCGGAGAAGAGGGGCAGGATGACGCCGCCGATCTTGGCCACAGCCAGCAGGGCCACGACGATCTCCGGCGTCATGGGCATGTAGAGGCCGACGGCGTCGCCCAGACCCAAGCCCAGCGCCCGCAGCCCGTTGGCGCAGCGGTTGACCTCGGCCGCCAGTTCGCCGTAGGTGAGCGTCCGCGCCGCCCCCTCCTCCGCTTCCCAGATTAGCGCCGGGCGGTCGCGGGTGGCGGGGTCGGCGGCCCACTTGTCGACGCAGTTGTCGACGATGTTCATCCGGCCATCGACGCACCAGCGCGGCCACTCGATGCCGCCCGACAGGTCGACGACCTGCGAGTAGGGTGCGCGGAAACGGATGTCGAGGTAGCGTAGCACGGCGTCGGTGAACCAGGCTACGTCGGCCGTGGAGCGGGCCTGCAGTTCGTCGTAGTTGGTGATGCCGTGCTGCTGCATGAAGCGGGTGAGGTGGCTGCGCCGGACGTACTCATCCGTCGGCCGCCAGGCGATCTCTCCGCCGAAGGTGAATTTGTCGGTCATGGGTCTATTGTGCAATGTTCGGGGAGTGGTGTCCAGTGGTCAGATTCTGCGCGCCGGCGATTGCCGCGTCCAGGTGGCAATCGCCGGTGAATGGTCTAAAATGAACCGATAGCCGATTTAATGGCACAAATCTTTTAAAATGGTGGAAGGAGTCTGTCATGGCGGTCTATTACACCACGCGCGGCCGGCGCTGGTTTTGGCTAGGGCTTGGGTTTATCCTCGTATCTTTGACCTTGTGGGCCGGCGGCCGGGCGCGAGCCAACGACGCGCGGCCGGGGGCGGCGGCGGCCACGGGGCAGGTCACTCTGCCCGTCGTCATCAATACCCCGCCGGTAGCGCCCAAGATCCGGCTGGTTGAATTTACGAAGGGGTTCGAAAACAAGACGATCACCGTCATCACCCATGCGGGCGACGAGCGGCTGTTCATCGCCAACCGCGAAGGCAAAATTTGGGTCGTTCGTCCGACGGGGGAGATCCTGGAGCCGCCGTTCCTCGATGTCAGCAACCGCGTCCGCTTCCAGGACAACTTCGAACAGGGGTTGCTGGGGCTCGCCTTCCACCCCGACTACCCGGCTACGCCCTATTTCTACATCCTCTACACCACGCCGGGCCATATCGAGGTGGCGCGCGGCAGTGTCAGCCTGAACAACCCCAACGTCGCCAACCCGCAATCGCTGCAGGTGTTCATCCGCGTCCGGAAGCCGCCGCGCTACAGCAACCCTGAACAGGCCAACATCCCCAGCCCCGTCCACAACGGCGGCGATTTGGCGTTCGGCCCCGACGGCTATCTCTACATCCCCCTGGGCGACGGCGGCCCCGATCCGTATGAGGTGCCCGAGTTGCCGGGCGATCCATACAACAACTCGCAGAACCGGGCCAACCTGCTCGGCTCAATTTTACGCATCGACCCCGATCCGGCGCGCGGCCTGCCGCAGGAGTGCGGTTCTTCCAACCTCTACTCCATTCCGCGCGACAACCCGTTCCTCAACGACAGCGGCTGCGGCGAGATCTGGGTCTATGGCCTGCGCAACCCGTGGCGCATCTCGATCGATCACCTGACGGGCGACTTCTATGTCACCGATGTTGGGGAATGGCTGCGCGAAGAAGTCAACTTCATCCCCGCCGGCTCCGGCGGCGGGCAAAACTTCGGGTGGCACTGCTGGGAAGGCACCGTCGATTACCGGACGGTGTTCCCCCAGGTGGGGCCGAGTTGCGCCAAGGTGACCAACCCCGTCTTCCCCATCTTCGAATATAACCACGACCGCGGCGAGTGCTCGGTCATCGGCGGCAAGATCTATCGCGGCTCCAAATACCCGCTGTTCTACGGCTACTACTTCTTCGGCGACTGGTGCACCGGCGATCTGTGGTCGATGATCCGCCGGGATGGGCAGTGGCAAATCGAGCCGGCGGGCAACATCCGCATCCTGTTCACCACCTTCGGCGAGGACGTCCACGGCGAGCTGTACGGCGCGGGCTACGCCAACGGGACGCTCTACAAGGTCGTCATCGAGTAGCCGCGCGGGCTATTGCACATCTAACCGGCCCACTTCGAGCGCCCCGCCGGGTACGGGTTGGCCGCCGGCCAGCAGCGGCAGCCGCGCGCCGCTGTCGAAGTCGTAGAGGCCCACCTGCACCGGATGGCTGCCGGGGGGCATGTCGGCCGGCAGGGAGATCGTCACCGTCTCCTCGAAAATCTCCCCCGCGGCCCACAGGCGGGGCGGGTAGACGCCCCCCGCGACCGGGCCGTCGGCCTGGCCCAGCGGGGGTTGCGCGGGGTCGCCCACGTGGGCGAACAGGTGCAGCGCGGCCGGGCCGGGCGGGGCGATCACTTGCCAGCGCAGCCGCAGCTCTACCGTCTCGCCCGGCGCGGCCGTCGCGCGGGAGAGCTCGGCTGCGGTCAGCGCCACGGCCCCGCCGAACGTGGCGAGCGGCTCGCCCGGCGCCGGCCACGCCGCAGGGACGAGCTTGATCGTGCCGACATCAACGCCTTCTCCCTCTCCATCCAACTTCACGGCCAGCCGCGCCTCGACGGGAACGGCCGCCATTTCATCAACCCGCACGGCAATACGATCGGCTACCAACGCTCCGGCCGGCCAC
Organism: uncultured Ardenticatenaceae bacterium; assembly: GCA_964398825.1. Classification (GTDB taxonomy): domain Bacteria; phylum Chloroflexota; class Anaerolineae; order Promineifilales; family Promineifilaceae; genus Promineifilum. The sequence goes on along the minus strand of CAYNOL010000086.1, from coordinate 8,676 downwards.
AGCGTCGCCGGATAGTTACCCCGGCCGTGGTAGTTGACCTGTTGGCCGACGCGGTGGAAGTCGCGGCCGAACAGCTCCAGCTCGACCAGAGGCGCGCCGTCGGTTATGTCCGGCCGCGCCTGCCAGTAGAGCGTCAGCCACACCCACTCGCCGGGGCGCGCCTCGGTCGTCTCCACCCGCGCGCCGAGCAGCTCCAGCCCCTCGGGGAAGGCGGCGTCGAGCGGGAGCGCATCGTCGGGCAGGGCGGCGACGAGCGGCGGCGGGGCATAGGCGTTGGGGATGACGACGGCCAGCGAGTAGACCGACGTGGCCAGCGCCAGCAAGACGGCTGCGCCCTGCGCCCACGGCCGCGGCCATCGCCCCAGCCCATAGGCCGCGCCCAACGCCGGCGCCACGAGCGCCGGGAAGAACAGCCGCCCCTGGTCGGCCGGGGTGCGCAGCATGAATTGGAGCCAGGCCAGAGCGACGACGGCCAGCCAGCCGCCCAGCAGCACGGCCGGGTGGAACAGCAGCCGGGCCCACGCAACGCGCTGCCCACGCCGGCGCCGCAGCCCGCCCGCGACGCCCCAGACGGCCCCCACGACGGCGACCAGACTGATGCCGTTCCACACGCCCCACACCCAGCCCGGCGGCCGCACGTTCATCCAGCCGAAGCGGGCGAACAGCGACGTCCACACCCGATCCATGTCGCCCCACACCTGGGCCAGTGTGTAAGCCCGCTCGCCGCCGGTCAGCAGGGCGAACTGGTTGGCCGCCGTCGGATCGCCGTAGAGTGTCCAGTTGCGCCACAGCCACCAGCCGCCCAGCAGCAGCGCCGGCCCCGCCACGGCCGCCGCCGCGACAGAAGCCCGCTGCCACCTCCCATCTCCGCCCCAACTCCACACAAAGGCAAACACCACCCCGACGCCAAAGACCAGCAGCAACAACCCGGCCGTCTTCGACAACATCGCCAACCCCACCGTCACCCCCAACGCCAAACAACGCCAAACAATCGATCGCCGCCCTCTCCCTTCACTCGTCACTCGTAACCCGTCACTCCTCACTCGAAGCAGTTGCCACACCGCAGCCGCGCTAAAGAAAGTAATCGCCGGGTCGTTCGACACCGCGCCGTGGATGAAGGCGAATTGAGGCAGGAAGGCGACGAGGGCCACGGCCAGCAACGCGCCCCCCGGCCAACGCGGCCAGACCGCCCGCCCCGCGCCATAGATGCACAGCAGCGTGCCCAGTCCGAACAGCGCCGACAACATGCGGATCAGGTGGGCCGCCAGCGCGTAGCCATGCCAGGGGGACGCTGTCTCCGGCCCCTGGATGAAGACGTTGACGTTGAGCGGCGGCTGGGCCAAGCTTTCGCCGCGTGGGTCGGCCGGGTCGCCGCGCGGGTTCAGCCATAGCGGGCCCGTGACGGCGCTGTCGGGCACGGCGCGGATGATGAGCGCGGCCAGCGCATAGTAGAGCGGCGGCTGGGCCGCTTCCTGGGCCATCAGTCCGGCGTCGCGCGTCGTCGGCAGACGCCCTTCGCGGGCGATGAAGTCGGCCGTGAAGTAATGCATGTGCTCGTCGGGGGCCTCGAACAGCGGATTAACCCAACCGTAGCCGAGCGCCAGCGCCAGATAGATGAGCAGGACGAGGGCCAGCAGCGGGCGATGCGAGCGGGGAGCGGTCATGGCGGGTTCACTCATCGGCCGCCGGCAGGGTGACGTCGGAGCCGGCGCTCTCCAGCGTCACGTAGTTGTAGAGGCCGGTGGCCAACTCCTCCCCCGGCGCGTCGAAGTCGTGGCATTGCAGAAACCAGTCGCCGGGCTGCCATTGGCCGCTGGGGTAGCCCAGGCCGTCGGCCACCCGCGGCGGCCCGTCGCCGGCCGACAGGTGGGCCTTCACCGACAGCGGCTCGGCCGTGGCCGCGACGACTTCCCACAGCGTCACCCACTGCGAAGCGTTGTCCTCAACGCCAACGCCATAGGCGCGCAGTTCGGCCGGGCCACCGGCGCTCCCGGCTGCGCGCAGCGCCCCGCCGCCGGGCGGGCCGCCCGGCCAGTGGGCGATGACATAGTCCGGCCCGTTGGCGTTGGCCCGGTGGCGGTACACCGCGCGGGGGACGCCGTCGCCCAGCCAGCGGCCGAGCCACGCCGCGCCGTCGGACAGCACGCCGTCGGGCAGCACGAACCACCCCGGCCCGTCGGGGAAGGCCCAGCTCGTCCGACAGTCGAATTCGACGTGGCGCAGCCCGCCCCGCCCCAGCAGCCGCTCGGCCGCGTCGTCGTCGAGCAGGCGGCCGGGCATGGCGCAGTGGGCCACCCACGCCCCTTCGTCCTGCGCGGCCACGTCGTAGAGGAAGATCGAGCCGCCCAGCGTCCCGACGGGCTCGCGTCGCCGGAACCAGTCATAGAGGTCTCCCTCGCGCAGCTCGCCGAGGATCAGCCCCGTGCCCTGCCAGTCGCCGGCGTTGATGGCGTAGCGGCCGGGGGCGGGGTTGGCCGGGGCGAAATCGCCCTCGCCCCGGTTGAACTGCTCGGTCAGCGACGACCCGATCAGGCCGTAATGCTCGCGGTTGACCGCGCCGGTGTAGGAGAAGTGGAGCGGCCGCCCCGTCTCGGCGTGGTAGCGGGCCGCCTCGGCCGCCAGCAGGTTCAGGTCTTGCCCCCAGTCGAGGTTCGAGTCGCCCAGGTAGCGATAGCCGCGCCCGGCGGTTAGCTCGTTGAAGTAGGTCAGATGGTCGGGATGGGTCAGCAGCGCGGAGAGGGCCGTCAGCCCCAGCGCGACGGCCAACACCACCCGGGCCGGGCGACGCGCCCACAGCCGGGGGACGGCCAGCGCGCCGAGCACCATCAGGTAGGGCACGGCCGGCAACGCATGACGGTAGCCGAAGTTGAGGCGGCTGACGGCGGCGACGAGCAGGAAGAAGGCGGCCGGCAGCGCCAGAAAGAGCAGCGAGCGCCAGCGGCGGCGCTCCCACCACAACGCGAGGGGGACGAGCAGGAAGAAAACGAGTTGCAGCAGCGGCGTCTTCAGCAGCAGCGTGGCGGGCAGATAGAACCACGAGCCGATGAGCGACACCCGGCCCATGAAGTAGTTGACGTGGCTGATGTCGACCTCGCGCAGCAGCAGCCGCCACGCCTCGACGTAGGCGGGCACGGGCAGCGCGCCGCGCATCTCGAAGGCGTAGAGCAGCCACAGCACCAGCGCAGCCACGGGCAGCATCCCCGCCCAGGCCGGCAGCGCCCGCCGCCGGCCGCCGGGCCCGTGCGCGCCGGGACTCTTGCCCGAAAACGGCAGCGCCAACGCGAAAGTGATGGGCAGCAGCAACACACCGGTCAGTTTGGCCGCCAGCGCCAGCCCCAGGGCGACGGCCGCCGCCAGCCAGCGCCCCCACCCCGGCCGCTGCCAGTAGCGCCACCAGGCGAAGACACACAGGAACCACGTCAGCGTGGCGGCGATGTCGGTGGTGGCCAGCGCGGCCGAGGCCAGCAGGTTGGGCGAAAGGGCGAAAAGCAGCAGCAGCACGCCCACGGCCGGCAGATGGCCGCGCGTCAGCGACGCCGTCCAGGCGGCCATGAGCGCGCCCAACAGCACGCCCATGAGGACGACGACGAAGCGGCCGAGCCACAGCACCCGGTCAGTGGCAATGCCCGGCTGCCAGAGCAGCTCGCGGCTGATGTCATACGGGTTGAGCGTGGGCCAGCTGTCGAGCGCCGTGACGTCGGGCAGCGGCGGCTCGGTGGCCAGCAGGGCGGCGATGAGGCGGTAGGTGAGCGGGGTGTGCATCTCCGGAATGGGCATCCGGCCGGTTTGCAGCATGGCGATGCTGTGGGTCAGGTGGAGCGGTTCGTCCGTCGTCGCCGCCTTGCGCCCCGCGGCGTCGAGGGCCAGGGCGAAGAAGATCAACAGCGCCGCCACAGCCATGAGGCGATAGGCGAGGCGGGCGCCTCCCCCTGTGGCGTATGTGGCTCTTGGCTGCATGGGCGTGATTATACCCATGGTTTGGGAAGGGATTAGGGATTGGGGATAGAGATACTTAGAGACCGGGAGACTGGGAGACTGAGGGATTAGGGATTGGCGATTAATCTCCACTCTCTCAGTCTC
>CAYNOL010000086.1:0-4496 GCA_964398825.1 uncultured Ardenticatenaceae bacterium | reverse complement strand
TGGGTAAATTGGCGTCACAGAGAGCGCGAGGATAGTATTACCGGGCGCGATACACACGTGCAGTTTATTCAGGCCGGCTAAAAACGGCGCCGGTCGCTGAATTTTTCCATAGAAGGAGCTTGGAGAAGTTAAGAATGAAGAAGAGAGTTGCGGTTACCGCGTGGGCGGCGTTGCTCACGATTTTATTGCTGCTGGTCGCCTGCGGCCCGGCCGTTTCTTCGGAGCAAGCCGAGCAAATGACGGCCGAAGCTGGTTCGGCCGAGAGCATCAGCGAGACGAGCGAAGTAGCCGGGCCGGAAGCGCCGGAAGACGAGCTGCCGGCCGGGCCGGGCATCCCCGAAGTCGAAGGGGAGCTGACCGAGACGGAGAGCGGCCTGCAGGTGATCGAGATCGTTCCCGGCGACGGCCGCCAGGCCGAAGAAGGGGACATCGTCACGATGAACATCCTGGTGATGATGGAAGACGGCACCGTCCTGGCCGACTCCGCCACCAACGGCGCGCCCATCACGGCCAATGCCACCGAAGCGGACCTGTTCGCCGGCTGGCTGGAAGGGCTACTGCTGATGAAAGAGGGCGGCAAATCACGCCTCATCATCCCTGCCGCGCTGGCCTTTGGCGAGGAAGGGATCGAGGGGTTCATTCCTGCCGGCGAGACGATCACGATGGACATCGACCTGATCTCGGCCGCCGCGCCGCCGACGCCGACGGCCGTGGACGAAGACGATCTGGTGACGACGGAGAGCGGCCTGCAATACTATGACCTGGTCGAGGGCGAGGGCGATATGCCGGTGAGCGGCCAGGAAGTGGTCATTCACTATGCCGTCTGGTTGCAGGACGGCGAAACCTACATCGCGTCGTCTGAGGCGGTGGGCGAGCCGGTGACCTTCGCGCTGGATGGCGACATGGGCATCTTCCCCGGCTGGAATGAGGGCGTGTCGACGATGCGGCCCGGCGGCAAGCGCCTGCTGGTCATTCCGCCCGAACTGGCGCTGGGCGAGACGGGGAGCGGCCCCGTGCCCCCCAACGCCACGCTGCTGATGGAAGTGGAGTTGGTTGAGGTGATGCCACTGGTGCTGCCGACGGAGGTTTCCGAGGCGGATTTCACCGAGACGGAGAGCGGGCTGCGCTACTATGACATCATCGAGGGCGACGGCGCCACGGCTGAGGCCGGCAACGAAGTGACCGTCGACTACACCGGCTGGCTGACGAACAATGTCAAGTTCGACAGCTCGCTGGAATCCGGCTTCCCCTTCACCTTCATCCTGGGCGACGGCAACGTCATCGAGGGATGGGAAGAGGGCGTCCAGGGCATGAAGGTCGGCGGCGTCCGCCAACTGGTCATCCCCGCCGAGCTGGCCTATGGCGACATGGGTGCGGGCATGATTCCGCCCGGCGCAACGCTGATCTTCGAGATCGCGCTGCATGACGTGGTGGAAGTCGAGACCGAGTAAGTTGGTCGGGCGACGGACAACGGCCCGCCGACGATTTTAAGTCGCGAACGCAATGGCGCGGGGACGCGAAGGGGACATATCTTTTGCGTCTCTGCGCCATTTGTGTACAAACCGACAAATCAACGCAAAGGCGCGAGGCCTCGAACCTGTCTCTTTGCGTCCTCGCGCTAACCTTAGACAACGGCCGGCCGGTGGCCGACCCCACAAACAGCAGGCCGGCGCATAACCACCATGAAATGGCCCACTAATCTCCGCTTCCAGGCGTGGCAAGTCGCCACGGCGTCGATGGGCGCGCTGCTGGTGGCCATCGCCGTTGCCGGGATGATCAACTGGAGCATCAACAATCGCGTCAAGATGATCACCGAGCGGGCCATCGAGATGGACGTGCAGTTGGAAGACCGCAGCGACGACTTCCGCGTGTCTGTCCTCGACATGCGCCACTACCACCGCAACATCACCTTCTCCGGGATGTCGCGGCTGGGCCTGCAGGACTTCGACGCCGCCTACGAGCAGATGATGGCCCAATTGGCCCGTCTGAAGGAGCTGGAGATCGTCGACGCCCGGCTGCCCGATCTGGACGAGTTAGAGCAACTGGCGATCACCTACTACACCGAGTTCCGCCCGGCCATTGCCTTAATCGAGAGCGATCCCCTGGCGTTCAATCTGGCAAGCGATCTCGGTTTGGCGCGCCTGGCCATGCTTGAGGAAGCGGGCCGCTCGATGGACCACCTGGGCGAGCAGCGGGCCGAAGCAGCCATGCGCAGCGTTGACCAGGCGGCCGACAGCGCCCAGACCATCCTGCTGGTGGTGTTGGGGTTGCTGACGCTGGCCGGGGCGGGGTTGGCCTATCTGACTGCGCGCACCGTGCGCGAGCAGCAGCGCGTCTCCGTGGAGATGTCGCGCGCGCTGCAGCTGAAGAACGACTTCATCGCCGACGCCTCGCACGAACTGCGGACGCCGCTGACTGTGCTGCGGGCTAACGCTGAACTGGCGTTGAGCCTCGATCCCGAGTGGGAGAACGCCGACATGCTGGAAGATATCGTCGCCGAATCGACTCGCATGGGGCGGCTGGTCGACGATTTGCTGTTCTTGGCCAGCTCCGACGCCGGTTCGTCGCCGCTGGAGCTGGAATTGGTAGATATCGGGCCGTTTTTGGTGAATCTGGCCCAGCGGGCCGAAGCGCTGGTAGAGAACCACGGCAAGCAGTTCGAAACCGATCTGCGCGCGCGGGGGTTGGTGGAGATCGACACGACGCGCGTCGAGCAGGCGGTCATCATCCTGGTCGACAACGCCGGCAAGTACTCGCCCGACGGAACGCCGGTCACGCTGCGCTCGGATGTCCGCGGCGACGCGGTCGTCCGCGGCGACGCGGTCGTCATCGAGGTCGCTGATCGGGGCCAGGGCATCCCGGCCGCGGATCTCCCCTTCCTGTTCGAACGCTTCTATCGCGTCGACAAATCGCGCAGCCGCAAGCAGGGGGGCACCGGCCTGGGGCTGTCCATCGCCCGCAGCATCATCGAAGCCCACGGCGGCCGCATCGAGGCCGAGAGCGAAGTCGGCCGGGGTACGACGATGCGTTTCTACCTGCCGCTCATTCGGGTGCGGTCGATAGGACGGTAGTGAAATTGGAAGACTGGGGGACTGGGAGATTGGAGAACAGGGATTAATCATCCGCTCTCCCGATCTCCCGGGGCCCCCAGTCTCCCAGTCTCCAATCTTAAACCTCTCGCCTTACATCAAATCCGCCATCAACCCCGCCAACGCCTCGCGGCTCGGCCGGATGCGGTTGTCGTCAAGGGCGCTGAGTGGCGTCTCACCCAGGCGGCTGGTCTCGGCCAGATTGGCGCGCGACGGGTCGTAGTAGACCAGGCCGGTGATGAACTCCTGTTGGTCCTGGGCCCACTGCAGCCGGTGCATCGCCCCCATCCGGTCGGTGGGGTCGTAGTCCGTCTCCAGCTTGCGCAGCTTCACCAGCGAGCCGTCGTGCATCTCCACGATGCGCACCTCGCCCGGGTCGTAGGCCTCGATCTCGATCTCCTCTTCCTTGGGCACAAAGCCGATGCCGTGGAGCGGGATCTCGTTCTCTTTGCCATAGCTGTAGCTCTTGGTGGAGCTATCCTCGTTGTTGAAGGCCACGCACGGGCTGATGATGTCGAGCACGGCCGTGCCGCGGTGGCTCAGGGCGGCCTTCATCAGCTCGCGCACCTGCTGGGCGTCGCCGGAGAAGGAGCGGGCCACAAAGCCGCAACCGGCCAGGATCGCTTCCATGCAGATGTCGATGGGCGGGAACTCGTTGACGCCGGCGTACTTCAGCTCCTGGCCCTCGTCGGCCGTGGCCGAGAACTGCCCCTTGGTCAGGCCGTAGACGCCGTTGTTCTCGACGATGTAGACCATGCGCACGTTGCGCCGCAGCACGTGCTTGAATTGACCCAGGCCGATGCTGGCCGAGTCGCCGTCGCCGCTGACGGCGATGGCCTTCATACTGTGATTGCCCATCAGCGCGCCCGTGGCCAGCGAGGGCATGCGGCCGTGCAAACCATTGAAGCCGAAGCTCTGTCCCAGGAAGTAGGCCGGCGACTTGCTGGAGCAGCCGATGCCGCTCAGCTTCAGCATTTCCGCCGGGCGCACGTTCAGCTCATAGGCCACCTGCACGATCTGGTTGGCGATGGAGTTATGGCCGCAACCCTGACAGAGCGTCGTGGGCAGGCCTTTGTAATCCGCCTGGGCCAGGCCGAGCGCGTTGACCCGGCCGGCGCGTGGCTGTGTAGTTTCCGTCATTTTGTCACCTGTTCCGTTTGTCCGATCAAGTCCAGTTCCGTAGCGCCGCGCTTGCCCTGGCCGTAAGCGCGGCGGCGACGCGGCCGATCTTCCTCGGCCGCGGTGATGGCCTCGACGACCCAGCGCGCCGTCAGCGGCATGCCGTCCAGCCGGGCCAGCGACTCCAGCTTCGTGGCCACGTCGGGCAACTCTGAGCGCAATATCGTGCGCATCTGGCCGTCGCGGTTCATCTCGATGACGTAGACGCGATCGTAGCGGGCGATGAAC
>CAYNOL010000085.1:0-14734 GCA_964398825.1 uncultured Ardenticatenaceae bacterium | reverse complement strand
GCCTCCGGCCGCACGCGGAAGAGGCGCTCCATATGGGCCACGCCTTCCTCGAAGGAGCGCAACGTCTCGTAATTTTCCATATCGCCGATGTGGTGGCTCAGGAAGGCGTAGTCGTCGCGGGTCAGGCAGAAGGTGTTCTTCAGCTCGCCGCCGGTGGCCAGCAGCCGCGTCGCGGGCCACGGCAGGCGCGCGGGAAAGGGGGCGTAGCCACGCGAGCGTCGCAGGGGCATCGGCTCGCTACGGCCGTCGCCGGTGGCCAACACGCGCATCACTGAGTCGTCACAGCGGGTGTGGATGTCGCGGTCATGGAGCAGCAGCGCGTCGGCCAGCCCAGCCAGCCGCTCGCGGGCCTCGTCGTTGGTGTAGGCGATCGGCTCCTCGCTCAGATTGCCGCTGGTCATCACCAACGCCTCAGGGAAGCCGGACGCGGGTTTCAGCAGCAGGTGGTGGAGCGGGGTGTAGGGCAGCATCACGCCGACATGGTCCTGGCCGGGGGCCAGCTCGCGGGCAAGAGGCGACGCCGCGCGGCGAGCCAGGATGACGATCGGCCGCGCGCGCGATTGCAGCAGCTCAGCCTCGGTGTCGCTGACGAGGCAATGCCGCCGCACGGTCGCCAGGTTGGCCATCATCACCGCGAACGGTTTGTCGACCCGCAGCTTGCGGCGGCGCAGCTCGGCCACGGCCGCGGCGTCGGCGGCGTCGCACGCCAGGTGGAAGCCGCCGACTCCCTTGACGGCGGCGATGCCGCCCCCGGCCAGCAGGCGCCGCGTGGCTTGCAGCGCGTCTTCGCCGCCGATATTGGCCCGGCCGGGCTGCTCCAGCCACAGGCGCGGGCCGCACTCCGGGCAGGCGACGGGCTGGGCGTGGAAGCGGCGGTCGAGCGGGTCGTGGTACTCGGCGTCGCAGGCGTCGCACAGCGGGAAGCCCGACATCGTCGTCAGCGGCCGGTCGTAGGGGATGTCGCGGATGATGGTGTAGCGCGGGCCGCAGTTGGTGCAATTGATGAACGGGTAACGGTAGCGCCGGTCGGCCGGGTCGAACAGTTCGCGCAGACAGTCGGGGCAGACGGCCATATCGGGCGAGATGGGCTGGTAGGCGCCTGCTTCCGGCTTTGACTCCAGGATTTCGAAGCGGGTGAAGCCGTTGGCGGGGCGAGGGGCGCTGGTCAGGTGGTCGATGCGCGCCAGCGGCGGCAGTTCGCCGGTCAGCGCGCGGGCGAAGGCGTCGAGGGCCGCGGCCGAGCCGTCCACCTCGATATCGACGCCCGACGACGAGTTGCGCACCCAACCGGCGAGCGCATAGCGCCGCGCCAGACCATAGACGAACGGCCGAAAGCCGACACCCTGCACGATGCCCGACAGGTGGATGTGCAATCCGCGCGTGCCGTCGGTCCCGTTACCGTGGGCCCCGTTACCGTGGGTCCCGTTTCTGTGGGCCCCGTTACCGCCCGTCCCCTTGCCGTTCATCCCATAAGCCTTATCAGTCGATATCGGCCCGGTACGCCGCCACCTGCTCCACCAACCAATCGATCCACGCGTCCACGCCCTCGCCGGTGCGGCAGGAGAGAGGGAAGGTGGTCAGGCCGGGGTTGAGCGCCGCCGCCCCCCGCCGGAAGTAGGCCATGTCGAAGTCGACGTAGGGCAGCAGGTCGATCTTGTTGATCACCAGCGCGTCGACGTTGCGATAGGAGCCGGGGTACTTGTACGGCTTGTCGTCCCCTTCGGGCACCGAGGCCACCAGCACACTCAGATGCGTGCCGAGGGCGAAGTTGGTGGGACAAACGAGGTTACCGACGTTCTCGACGATGAGCAGGTCGACGGCCGGCAGGTCAAGCTGTTCGAGCGCCCCTTGCAGCATGACGGCGTCGAGATGGCAATCGCCACCGGTGTTGATCTGCACCGCCTTGGCGCCGGCGGCGGCCGCCCGGTCGGCGTCGAGGCTGGTGGCGATGTCGCCGTCGATGACCGCCAGCCGCAGCCGGCCGGCCAGACGGCTGACCGTCTGCTCGACGAGGCTGGTCTTGCCCGCGCCGGGCGAGGCCATGAAGTTAAGGCTGAATACACGGGCGGCGTCGAGCAGGGCGCGGTTGTCGGCCGCCAGCCGGTCGTTGGCCCCCATGATCTTCTCTACAACGGGTACACGTTCGATCATCATATCGCTTCTTTTTCCGTCTGGCCGGCGGCGACTTCGATCGCTTCCAGATAGAACTCTTCGCCGGCCAGGATGTCGATTTCGATGCTGCCGCAGGCCGGGCAGGGCAAGTCTTCGCGCGGGCTATAGGTGCGGCCGCAGGCGCGACAGCCGAGCCGCCCGGAGATGCGGCGAAAGTGGAGCGTTGACCCGGCCGCGGCCGTGCCTTCGCTGATGATATTCCAGTAGAACTGCACGGAGTCGTCGACGACCGACGACAGCTCGCCGATCACCAGAAACAGATCGGTGATGCGTTCTGCGCCGGCCTCACGGCCGTGGCGCAGGGCGATCTCCAGGATACTTTCGGTCACTGCCAGCTCGTGCATCTCTCCACCGTTGAGCGTGGTGCGGCCATTTCTTCGTTGCCGCTTCAACCATAACTATATGATCCGGCGGCCGGATTGATGAGTGACGTTTGTCACTCGTTGAAGGGTTCAATGTCACTTGTTGAGAGGGATGGGGAGAAGGGAGGAAAGGGAGAAGAGGAGAAGGGGAGAAAGGGTTAATTTAATCTAGCGGAAGGCGGCGCAGGACGACGACGGTGTAGTCGTCGGCCTGGGGGGCGCCGGCGGCAAAGGCGTCGACGCCGGCGATAATCGCGTCGAGCAGCTCCTCGGCGCTGTTCCATTGGCGCGAGGCAACGAGCGCTTCCAGCCCCTCGTCGTCGAGGAAATCCCCCGCCGGGTTGCGCGCCTCGGTGATGCCGTCGGTGAAAAAGATGACGTAGTCGCCCGGCTGCAGGAAGCAGATGCGCTCCTCGGGCACAAACGCGTCGAACGCGCCCAGCACGATGCCACGCGAGTGCAGCAGCTCCAGGTCGCCGGTGCTGTGCTGCAGCCAGATGGGAGGATTATGCCCCGCGTTGGCGTAGGTCAGGCAGTGGATGTCGGTGTCGAGCACGGCGTAGAAGGCGCTCAGGAAGAGCGGGCTGGCCTTGTCTTCGCGAATGAAGTTGTTGACGCGCTGCAGCACCTGGGCGGGGGTGTTGCCGTCCAGCGCGTAGGAGTGCATCAATGTGCGCGAGACGGCCATGTAGAGGGCGGCCGGCACCCCCTTGCCCGTCACGTCGGCGACGACGAGGTGCAAATGGCTGGGGCGGTCGGGCTGGATGATGAAGTCGTAGAGGTCGCCCCCAACCTCGCGCGCGGCGCGGTACTGGGCGGCGAACTCGTAGCCCGGCACGAGGGGACAGGCGTTGGGCAGCAGACTGAGCTGGATGCGGCGGCCGACGGCCAACTCCTCTTCCATGCGCTGCCGCTGCACCTCTTCCTCGATGAGCCGGCGCGTGCGAATAGACATGATGCTCATCACGCGCAGGGCGAACTCCGGCGAGCGACTGATAAGCTCCTGGAAGCTCTCCCGGTCGAGCCGGATAAGGCTCAGGTCGGTGACGGCCGTGGCTGTGGCACTGCGCGGCCGGTCGTCGATCATCGCCATCTCCCCCAGCACCGCACCGGGGTAGAGGTAATCGATGCGTTTGCCATGGCGGCTGATAGCCAGCTCACCCTCGAGGACGACGAACATGTCGTGGCCCGGCTCCCCTTCGCGGACGAGCACCGAGCCGGCCGGGACGTAGACGCGCCCTTCCTCGGAGAAGAACAACGCCCTCTCTTCGGCAGTCAGATGCAAAATGGGGGAAAAGCTAGTGATTGCGGAGCGAGCCATGTGTATTTATCAAGATTCTTTGGGGGCCAGCACCCCGCGTTTGATGAAGCTCAGGTCGTTCTTGCCCTCGTCGGTGAGGCGATAAGCGAGTTCGTCGGTTAGTTGGCGCATCATGTGGACGCCCAGCCCCCCGAGCGGTCGATCCTCCAGCGGCAGATTGATGTCGGGCGGGGGGACGGTCGTTGGATCAAACGGGGGCGCGTCGTCGATGAGGCGAACCAGCAAGTCGCCGCCGCCCGCCTCGACGGAGACCGACACCGGGCCGGGCTTCTCGTCGTAGCCGTGGAGCAGGATGTTGGTCACCGCCTCATTGACGGCCAACACCAGGTCACCGGCGATGTCGTCGTCGCCCCCCAGCGTCAAAATGGCGCTCTCCAGAAATTCACGAATGTCATTCAGATCGCGCACGGTCGCCGTGGAGTACCGCAGGGTGAGCGATTTCATTGGAATGAGGCGACGGCGCTGGGGATGTTGTCATGGATTTCCAGAAAGAGGTCGTAACCGGCCGTCGTCAGAGCTTTCAGCCCGTTTTTTGACGGCTTGACGAGCTTCAGATGGGGCGATTTGTAGGTGCCGCGAGCGATGCCGCGCGTGGCCGTCTCCTCGTCTTCGGGGTCGGCGCTGCGCAGCAGCATGTAGATGGCGTGGATGACGCGCAATCCGGCGCTGCTGATGAATGGCACGTGGCTGAGGTCGAGGACGATGTCGCGCGTGCCGCCGGCGAAGGCAGCCTTGGCCTCGCTCTCCAGCGGTTCGCTGCCGCTCAGGTCCCCTTTCACTTGCAAGACGGTAACAGGTCGAGTTGCAGTCTCATACCATTTTGTTATTTCCATGTTAATCGCCTCCTGTTAGGTCTGTAATGGCCGTTTCGGTGCTAACCCGACGGGGCGCGGCGCTATCCGCCGAGAGGCTTATATAGTACCTAGCGATAAGTATGTGGTCAACGAAGTCGGCTCACATTTCGGCCGTTTGACTGCGAGCTTGTCTGGCGACGTAGAGAACGATGGCCGCCGCCGCGTTCACCGAATAGGAGTCGACGCCGTCGGGCATGGGAATCGTAATGGCGGCGTCGAGGGCGGCCTGGGCCTCGGGCGGCAAGCCTTGTGCTTCGTTGCCCATGAGCACGGCCGTGGCCTGCGCCGGCCACGCCAGCGCCGGCAGCGGCGTCCCGTGCTGCGCGGTCGTGCCCACCAGCGCCACCCCGCGCCGCGCCGCATCCTGCAGGAATTCGGCCGTCGCGCCGTACTCGATGATGGGCATCTTGAAGATGCTGCCGCGACTGATGCGCGTGGCGCGCGGGTGGAATGGGTCGCTGTGGCCCACGGCCAGGAAGGCCGCCGCGCCGCCGGCGTGGGCCGTGCGGGTCAGCGCGCCGACGTTGCCGGGGTCGACGATGTCGACGGCCGCCAGCAGCAGTGGGGCGGGCTGCTCGGCCAGCAGCGCCTCCAGCGTCCGGCGCGGCGGCAGTCGCACCAGCCCGAGAATCGGCCCCAGGTCACGCCCTTCGGTAAGTTCGTCAAGCGTCTCGTCGTCTATCATTGTGACACGGCAGCCCGCGGCGTCGAGCGCGGCCAGCAGCTGGCGGGCGCGCTGCTCCCCGCTGTCGGCCAGCCGCCGGGCCACGACGACGTCTTCCAGCGGCGCCCCCGCGCGAAGCGCCCGCTCCACCAGGCGAGTGCCCTCGACCGAAAACAGCCCCGCCCGGCGGCGGCCGCGCGGCGTTTGCACACGCTGAATCATGGCGATAAGGCTTTGTGGGGTGTGATAGGTGGTCATGAGCGCGAGATCATTGTACCCGGCGCGAAGGTGATTGGCTAAACTATCGGACGGGGTAAGAAGTAACCCCGCCAACGCGTCTTATTAGGAGGAAGCCGGGTTTCCCACAGTGGGCCCGGTTTCCAAGTTCTATGGGAGAATGAGTTTTAGTGAGAGATTACATGCACTTGGCAATGGCTGCGCAGGACGGCGTTCGCGGATATGCTGCGTCGACGACGGGCCTGGTCGAGGACGCCCGCCTGCGCCACAATACCAGCCCGACGGCTACCGTCGCGCTCGGCCGTGCGCTCACGGCCGCGATACTGATGAGCGGCCTGCTGAAGGTCGGCCAGCGAGTGGCCCTCAAGTGGGAGGGCACCGGCTCGCTGGGCAAGATCCTCGTCGAGGCCGACGCCAAGGGGCGCGTGCGGGGCTATGTGGGCAATCCCGACGTCGATCTGCCGCTCGTTCAGGGCGAGCACGACGTCCCCGGGGCCATCGGCGCGGCCGGTCTGCTGACTGTCGTCCGCGATCTGAGCTTGCCCGAGCTGGCAACGGGCGTCGTTCATCTGGCGCAGAGCAACATTCAGGATGACTTGCTGTTTTTCCTGGAGACCTCCGATCAGGTGCCGTCGGCCGTGCAGATCGGCGTGACGCTCAATGACGACGGCAGTGTGGCCCAGGCGGGTGGCATCTTGATTCAGCCCCTGCCGCCTTACGATCCGGACGTCATCGAGCAGTTGAAGGAGCGCATCCAGGAGCTGCCGCCGATTAGCGCGCTGCTGGCCGAGGGGAACAAGCCTGAGGCGATCCTGTCGCTGGTCTTCGAGGGCATCCCCCACTCTCTGCTGTCGAAGTATCCCGTTCGGCTGGAGTGCAACTGCAGCCGGGAGCAGACGATGGCGTTGCTGGTGGCGCTGGGCCGCGAGGAGCTGGAGGACATTCTGGCAACCGACGGACAGGCTACCGTGCACTGCCACTACTGCGGCGAGGAGTACGTCTTCGGCCGCGAGGATCTGGAGCAGATCATCGCCGCGATGGTGGAAACTGAGGAGTAGCCCCCGGCCGCGCGTAGCGATAGAAGCAAAAACCGCATGGCGAAAGCCATGCGGTTTTTTGTCGGGGTGGCCGGACTCGAACCGGCGACCTCTTCGACCCGAACGAAGCGCGCTACCAGGCTGCGCCACACCCCGAACGAAGCGAATTATATCTGCTGTGCGGGCAAGTTGCAAGGGGCGCGGCCTTTGGTTTGTGTCCGTGGTACAATTACGGATTGCGGCCGTCGGCCGTGTATGTAACAGAGAGGCGACGCGGTTGAATTCGAGGAATCTGCGATTACTCATCGGCGTGCTCATCAGCGCCGTTTTTATTTGGCTGGCTGTGCGCGGGCTGCATCTGCCCGACGTGTGGGCCAGCCTGCGCGCGGCCGATTACTACTGGCTCATCCCCAGCGTCGCCGTCTACTTCCTGGCCGTCTGGGCGCGGACGTGGCGGTGGGATTATCTGCTGCGGCCGATGAAGCAGATCCCCCTGCGCCGGCTGTTCCCTGTGGTGGTCATCGGCTACATGGGCAACAACGTCTACCCGTTTCGCGCGGGGGAGATCTTGCGCGCCTTCATCCTGCGCCGGCAGGACGGCGTGTCGATGAGCAGCAGTCTGGCGACCGTCGTCGTGGAGCGCGTCTTTGACGGGTTGGTGATGCTGCTGTTCGTTTTCGTCGCCCTGCCGTTTGCCCCCCTGCCCAGCGACACCATCCGCCTCGTGGTCATCGGCGGCGGGGCGCTGTTCCTGGGGGCGCTGCTCGTCTTCCTGGCTGTGGCCGCCGTGCCGGCCCGCTTCGTGCGCCTGACGGAGTGGATCGCCGGGCGCTTTTTACCCGAGCGGTTTCGCGCCCCCGTCCTTGATTTCTCCGGCCGCTTCATCGCGGGCCTGTCGTCGCTGCGCAGCGGTCGGGGGCTGCTGATGATCTTCCTGACGTCCGTGGTCATCTGGCTACTGGAGACGGTGAAGTACTGGTTCGTCATGCATGCCTTCGACTTCACCGTCTCGTTTTTCGCGCTGATGCTGATGAACGGCGTTGTCAATCTGGCCACGACGCTGCCGTCGGCCCCCGGCTACATCGGCACGTTCGACGGCCCGGGCATCGCCGTGCTGACGCTCTACGGCGTCGATCCGGCCATCGCCACCGCCTATACGTTGACGCTCCACGCCGCGCTGTGGCTGCCCATCACCCTGTTGGGCATCTACTACATGCTGCGAACCCGAATGGGTTGGGACGACATCGGCCGCGCCGTCGACGCCGGGCGGGAGATCATCGAGGCCGAACCGGCGGCCGAGGCGCTGTCGAGCGAGGCCGCGATAGACAACAACCAGAGCGCGGCCAAAGAGGTGAGAGTGTGAAAATCGCAATTGTCGGAGCGGGCATCGCCGGACTGTCGGCCGCCTACGACCTGCTGCGCGCCGGGCACGAAGTGACCCTGCTGGAAGGGGACAGCCGCACCGGCGGGCTGGCCACCGGCTTCCAGGACGAGCAGTGGGAGTGGCCGCTGGAGAAGTTCTACCACCACCTCTTCACTTCCGACAGCGAGATCATCGGCCTGGTGGAAGAGATCGGCATGCGCGACAAGCTGTTCTTCCCGCGCCCCATCACCTCGGTCATCTACCAGGATCGCATCGTCCCGTTCGACTCTCCGCTGCGCTGGATCACCTTCCCCGGCTTCAACCTGCTCGATGTGGCCCGCTTCGGTCTGGTCAGCGCCTATCTGCGCTTCACGAAGCCGTGGCGTCAACTGGAGAAACATCTGGCCGACGACTGGCTGCGCCGCTTCTACGGTGACAAGATTTACGAGATGATCTGGCGGCCGATGCTCATAGGCAAGTTCGGCCCCCACTACCGCGAGGTAAACATGGCCTGGATGTGGGCCCGGCTCCACGTGCGCAGCCCGCGGCTGGGCTACTTCGAGGGGGGCTTCCAGGCGTTCATCGACCGGCTGACGGCCGTCGTCGAGGAGCTGGGCGGCGTCATCCGGCTGAGCACACCGGCCGAGGCCATTCGGCAGGCCGACGGGGGCGGCGTCGAGCTTACCGCCGGGGGCGCGACCGAGCGCTACGACGCTTGTCTGGTGACGACCTCGCCCGGCCTGCTGGCCCGCATGGCCCCCGAGCTGGCCGGGGAGTATCTCGCCCAACTGCTGGAGCTGAGCAGCATGGGCGCGGTGGTGATGACATTGGCGCTGCGGCAGCCGCTCATGGCCGAGACGGGCACCTACTGGCTCAACATCCCGGCCACCTCGCCCGACAAATCGGGCGGCGTGCCCTTCCTGGCGCTGGTGGAGCACACCAACTACATCGATCGCCGGCATTACGGCGGCGACCACATCATCTATTGCGGCGACTACGTGACGCTCGACCACCCGTACCTGTCGATGTCGCACGAGGAGTTGGAGAAGCTGTTCGTCGGCGTGCTCCATCGCTTCAACCCGGCGTTTCGGCCCGACTGGGTGCGCAAGAGTTGGCTCTTCCGCGCGCGCTATGCCCAGCCGGTGCCGCGCCTCAACCACTCCCAGGCTGTCCCCGACCTGCGCACGCCCATGCCCGGCCTCTACTTCGCCAGCATGAGCCAGGTCTACCCGTGGGACCGGGGAACGAACTTCGCCGTGGAGATCGGCCGCCGCGTCGCGCGCCTGGCGCTGGCCGACATCGCCGAGGGGCGATTGACCGGCCGCATGCCAATCGACGGCCAAACAACGGCAGTTCACCGCCATTGACGGTTGATCCGACGCGCCAGATCGCTAAACTTTTTATAAGGCGCGTTGGGCCTGTTGATTGATTTGAAAACGGTATTATCTTGAAAGTAGCTTTGAAGGCCCGGGATCGCCGGCCCTTCGATAAAGAATCGGCGCAAGGAGCATTGAAATGAAAATTGTCGTGATTGGTACCGGATACGTGGGCTTGCCCCACGCGGCCGTTCTGTCTGAATACGGCCATGAGGTTCATGCCTACGACATCGACGAAACGCGCATCGCCGCCTATCGTTCGGGGACGGCCGAGGACATCGAGCGGTACGTCAACGAGCCGGGTCTGGCGGAGATAGTGGCCGAGAACCTGAACCGCTACCTCTTCTTCACCACCGATATCTCGGAAGTCGTTGAGGACACCGACGTCTTCTTCCTGTGCATCAACACGCCGCCCAACCGGGACGGATCGACCGACATCTCCTACTACCTGAACGCCATCCACCACGTGGGCCAACTGCTGGCCCAGCGGAAGTCGACCCAGCGCGTCGTGCTCGTCAACAAGAGCACGGTGCCCATCGGCACGGCCCGCCTGCTGGAGTCGGTGATGCAGGAGCACGACGTGAAAAACTTCGGCGTGGCGTCCAACCCTGAGTTTCTGGCCCAGGGCAACGCCGTCGAAGGCTCCCGCCGCCCCGACCGCATCGTCATCGGCGCGGACACGCCGGAAGACATGCAGATCTTGCGGCGCGTCTACTCCCAGTTCGTCAACCACGTGCGCATCCGCTATCTGGAGACGACGCCGGAGACGGCCGAGGCGATCAAGTACGTCAGCAACACGCTGCTGCTGACCTACATCTCCTTCTGGAACGGCGTTGGCGCGCGCCTGGCCGAGGCGATCCCCAACATCCGCATGGAAGACCTGAAGATCGGCGTCACGTCCGACGCCCGCATCAGCACCTGGGGCTCCTATGTCAGCAACGGCGCGGGCGGCAGCTGCTTCGGCAAGGACATCCAGTCGCTCATCTACCAGCTCAACCTTGCCGGTCACCGGACGGATTTGCTGCAGTCGGTCTACAACATCAACGAGTACCAGAAAACGTACCTGGTCGACCGAGCCGTCCACGAGGCGGGCTTCAGCTTCAACCAAAAGACGGTGGCCTTGCTGGGGCTGTCGTTCAAGAAGCGAACGAACGACATGCGCGACTCGGCCGCGCTGCGCGTTGTCGAGTCGCTGTTGGCCCGCGGCGTACGCGCCATTCGTGCCTATGACCCGCTGGCGATGAACGAAGCGCGCTACAACTGGCTCAACCCGGACAAGAACCACCTGTTCGAGCGCATCTCCTACCATGAGACGGCCATTGAGGCGATCGAAGGCACCGACGCGCTGTACATCTCCACCGACTGGGAAGAGTTTCGCGGTCTGGCGCGGACGATCCAGAAGACCGTCCGGCCGCCGTATCTGGTTATCGACGGCCGCCGTATGCTGCCCGACTACAACGCGCTGGTGGCCGACGGCTACGACTACCTGCCGGTGGGCGGCCAACTGCTGCGCGGCCAGGGTAGCGCGACGTCGCCCCACAGCGAGAACGGCCATCAGCACGCCGTCGCTGAGGTGGGGCGCCAGACAGCCATTTAATTCGTGTCACCTCCGCCCGGGCGCGGGCCCGCGCCCGGGCGGACTTTACATTATTCGGCTTTCTTGTATACTACTGAAACATCTTAAGGGGAAAAATGCCGCTGCCGTCAGCGGTTTTTCCATATGCAAGGATTAGGAAGCATGCTGTCAAAAAAACCAACCCTCCTGACTCAAGAAGGCCTGGAGCGATTGAGCAAGGAACTGGAACATCTGCGCACCGTCGGCCGCGAGGAAGTGGCCGAGCGCTTGCACCAGGCTTTCGAGGATGGCCAGGATGACGATTTCGTCGACAATGCCGAACTGGAAGCTGCCCGCAACGCGCAAGCGTTTCTAGAAGGGCGTATCCAGGAGTTGGACGAAATCCTCAACAACTACCAGCTGATCGACGAGGACATGGCCCCTCACGACCGGGTGAAGCTCGGCGACTGGGTGACTGTGACCGAAGTCGGCACCGACGAAATGGAGCGCTATCAGTTGGTGGGCCCGCTGGAAGCCGACCCCGTGGCCGGGCGCATCTCGAACGAGAGCCCGCTGGGCAAGGTGCTGGTTGGCGTGAAGGTGGGCGAGGTGGTACGCGTCAATGCCCCACGGGGCATCACTGAATTCCGGGTGGTTCAGGTAGAGTAGACGCAGCTTCTCTTTCACAGTTTTCAATGCCCGTGGTGCGATGTTTTCGCGCACACGGGCTTTTTTTTGGGAGAATCAGATGAGTTGGCAGCCGAACCCCCTGGAAGAACTTCGCCTGGAGAAGCTGGCCCGCCTGCAGGAGCTGGGCATCGACCCCTATCCGCTGCGGGTTGAGCGGACCCACACCACCACCGAAGCCATTGCCGCGTTTGAGGCCGCGACGGAGGAAGAGACGATCCCCGTCACCGTCACCGGCCGCCTGATCAGCGTGCGCGACATGGGCAAGACCGTCTTCGCCCACATCACCGACGAGTTCGGCCGCCTGCAGCTGTTTCTGCGCCGCGACGACCTGGGCGAGGAGTCACACAATATATTCAAGAAGCTCATCGACCTGGGCGACTTCGTCGAGGCCAAGGGGGAGATGTTCCGCACGAAGCTGGGCGAGGTCTCGCTCCACGTGCGCGAGTGGCGGCTGCTTAGCAAAGCGATCAGCCCGCTGCCCGTGGCCAAGGAGCAGGAAGTGGACGGCCAGCTAGTGCGCTACAGCGCCTTCGCCGACGTGGAGGAGCGCTACCGCCAGCGCTACGCCGACCTGGCCGTCAACCCCGAGGTGCGCGACATCTTCCGCAAGCGGGCGCGCATGATCAGCGCCCTGCGCCGCTTCATGGACGACCACGACTTCCTGGAAGTGGAGACGCCCGTGCTGCAGCCGCTCTACGGCGGTGCCGCGGCGCGGCCGTTCACCACCTTCCACAACCAGCTGAAGCAGGAGCTCTACCTGCGTATCTCCTTCGAGTTGTACCTGAAGCGGCTGCTGGTGGGCGGCTTCGAGCGGGTGTATGAGATCGGCCGCGACTTTCGCAACGAGGGCGTCAGCTTCAAGCATAATCCTGAGTTCACCCAACTGGAGTTCTACGCCGCCTATTGGGATTTCCACGACGTCATGGATTTCACCGAGCGGCTGGTGGCCTACGCCACCGAGCAGGTGGTGGGCAGCACGACGGTAGAGTTCCAGGGGCACCAGATCCAGATGGCCGCCCCGTGGACGCGCCTGACGATGCGCGACGCAATCAGGCAGTTCGCCGAGATCGACTACATGGAGTACCCTGACCGGGATTCGCTGGCGGCGGCCGTGAAGAAGCTGGGCGGCGAGGCCCCGCCCGACGCGCCGTGGGGCAAGTTGATCGACGGTTTGCTGGGCGACTTCGTCGAGCCGCGCCTCATCCAGCCGACGTTCATCACCAACTTCCCGCGCGACATCTCGCCGCTGGCCAAGGGCGTGCCCGGCGACCCGCTCCACGTCGAACGGTTTGAGTTCTTCATCGGCGGCATGGAGATGGGCAACGCCTTCACCGAGCTGAATGACCCGATCGAGCAACGCAAGCGCTTCGAAGGGTTGCAGGAGATGTTCGACCACGGCGACGAGGAGCGCAACCCGATCGACGAGGATTACATCCGGGCCATGCGCTACGGCATGCCGCCCAACGGCGGCTTCGGCATGGGGGTCGACCGGCTGGCGATGCTTCTGACCGGCCATCGCACCCTGCGTGAGGTACTCCTCTTCCCGCATCTGCGCGAGCGCGACGAATAAGCCGAGCGCACCACAAACACAGGGCCATTCGCCGACCGGCGAATGGCCCTTTTTGTGTCTTTAGCAGCTATAGTCATGGACGGTTTCAAAAACACCTTCAACGACGCCGGCATTCGGACGTTTCTCATCATCTGGTTCGGGCAGTTCGTGTCGCGCGTCGGCACGATGATGACCCGTTTCGCGCTGCTCATTTGGGCCTACCAGCAGACGGGCGCGGCCACGACTGTGGCCCTGCTCGGCTTCTTCAGCTTCCTGCCCTACATCCTGCTCAGCCCCGTCGCCGGGGTGTGGGTAGACCGGCTGGATCGGCGCAAAGTGATGTTGCTGTCCGACCTGGGCGCGGGCATGGTCACGATCACCTTGCTCATCCTCTTCTTTCGGGGTGAGCTGGCGATCTGGCATCTGTACGGCGCTCAAGTACTGACGGCCGCGCTCGATGCCTTCCAGGGCCCGGCCTATACCGCGGCCACGACGACGCTGCTGCCGAAGGAGTACTACTCGCGGGCCGGCGGCTTGCGCGTCATGGCCGACGACGGCGCGCGGGTGCTGGCTCCCTCTCTGGCCGGGCTGCTCATCGTCCTCATCGGCGTCGAGGGGGTGATGATCGTCGACGTCATTACCTTCCTGATCGGCATGCTGACGCTGGCCGTCGTGACCGTTCCCCTTATCAAGCCGCTGGGCCTGGGCGAGGATCGTCACTTCTGGCGCGAGATGAAGGTGGGCTTCGACTACATCCGGCAGCGGCCGGGTTTGCTGGGGCTGACGCTCATCTTCACCGGCGTCCACTTCTTCGCCTCGCTGACCTACAACGGCATCATGCCGGCCATGATCCTGGCGCGCACGGGGGGCAGCGAGGTGGCGTTGGGCGTGGTGCAGGGGGCGCTGGGGGCGGCCGGGCTGGTGGGCGGGGCAGTCATGGCCGTCTGGGCCGGGCCACGTCGCAAGATCCACACGGTGTTGGCCGGCACGGCGCTCTCGTTCGTGTTCGGCGACTTCCTGTTCGCCATCGGCCAGAACGTGACCGTCTGGGTCATCGCCGCGCTGACGGCCGCCGTCTTCATCCCCCCGATCGTCAGCAGCCGCCAGGCTATTTGGCAGGCCAAGGTGGAGCCGTCGGTGCAAGGGCGCGTTTTCTCTGTCGACAACATGCTGCGGATGGGGCTGAACCCGTTCGGCTACCTGCTGGCCGGGATCATCGCCGACCAGTGGCTGGAGCCGGCGATGATGCCGGGCGGGGCGCTGGCCCACGTCTTTGGGCCGCTGGTGGGCACGGGGCCGGGCGCGGGCATGGCGGTCATGTTCCTGGGCACGGCCACTTTCGGCTTCCTGATCAGTCTGTCGGGCTATCTCTTCCCGGCAGTGCGCAACATCGAAAGCGATCTGCCTGACCATGACTATCGGCCGATGCTGGATGAGGCAACGGGTTAATGAAAAGGGCGGGTTGCAAACCCGCCCTCACACATGAGGCGCTCCTGCAATTGGGGTTACGCCGGCTGCTTCAACCTATCCTGGAACGACTTGCGGAACTTGCGC
>CAYNOL010000084.1:0-14785 GCA_964398825.1 uncultured Ardenticatenaceae bacterium | reverse complement strand
GCGAAGTAGCGGCTGCTGTTCGAGCCGCTGTGGGCGATGAAGTATCTCGCCGGGCCGCTGACGCGGACGCTGATCCCGGCGGTCAATGCGCTGAAGGGCGCGGGGCAGACGGCCGCCGCCAGACCGGCCGCGCCCGCGGCAACGGCCACCGCCACAGCCGCGCCGGCCCCCGCCGCCCCCGGCACGCCGGAAGCCGTTGGAACCGTCACCCGGCCGCCGGTGCCCAGCGGCGTGGGAGAGTACTTCCTGCCGGCCAATCTGCGGCTGGCCGAAGCGGCCGAAGCGGCGCGCGTGCGACTCGATCCGGCCAGCCGCGAGTCGGGCGTGCTCTATCGCCCGGCGCTGCTGGCCCAGGCCGACGTGCGGCTGGTGAACGCCAGGTATAACGTGACGGCCGACACCACTTGGACGGCGCTCATCCAGGAGCCGGAGCCGTCGGCCGCCACTCGCTGGGAAGATAATCACAACCCGCCGGTCGACGACCGCGAGCTGGATCGCGCCCCCATCCGCGACGCCCGCTTCGCCGCCCTCAGCGGGCCGCTGGCCGACGCCAAGCAGCTGCGCGCGCTGGAGACGGACTTCGTCGACTACGTCGTGCGCAACGGAGCGATCAACGTGCGGGCCAACGACAAGCTGAAGGTCTACGCGGGGCCGGATGTCAGCGACGCGGAGTTCACGCAGATGTGCGACGACGCGGCCGACGACCTGATGCAGGCCGAGCTGGACAAGGTGAAGACGCGCTTTGCCACCAAGCTGAGATCGCTGGAGGACAAGCGCAAGAAGGAAGAGCGGGAGCTGGCCGAGGACGAGGCGGAGTACGAGTCTCGCCGCCGCGAAGAGTACCTGAAGCACGGCGAGACGTTGCTGAGCTTCTTCGGTGGCCGGCGCAAGAGCCTGTCGTCGTCCCTCTCCAAGCGGCGCATGGCCGAGAAAGCCAAAGCCGACGTCGAGGAGTCGAAGCAGACCATCGCCGATCTGCTGGAGCAGCAGGAAGATCTGCAGGAAGAGATGGAAGCGGCGCTCGACGAGGTAGAAGCGAAGTACGACGCGCTCGTGGCCGACACGCGCGAAGTGCCGATCACGCCCAAGAAGAGCGACATCCGCGTGGGGCTGTTCGGCGTGGCTTGGCTGCCCCACTACCTGGTGCAGAGCGGCGGCCGTATCGTGGAGATTCCGGCTTACGCGGCGAAGTAGTCTGGCAGACGGTCAAATGCAGTGAACGAGGGCGTGCCGATTGGCGCGCCCTTTTTGTTGCCCGGCGGGGTCAGCAATCCATGTCGGCCGCCGCCAAAACCCGCGCCTCGGCCCAGCGGCGCTCGAACTCTTCCATGTACAGCCCGGCGATGCCCGCGTCGGCCAGCATCAGGATGTTCTCGTCGTTGCGGTCGGCCGCGTTGTTGGAGAAGTTGAGCGAGCCGGTGACCACCACCGTCTCATCGATGATGATGACCTTGTGGTGCAACATGCCGGGGTTGCCGTCTTGCCGCACGTCGGCCCCGGCGCAGTAAAGCGGCGTCATCTGACTGTAGATCGACATGCTGCCGAACGTCTCGAAGATGCCGCGAACCTCGACGCCGGCCGCCACCCGCTCGCGCATGGCGCTCCCCAGCCCGTCGTGGGTATAGGAGAAGGCCATGAAGTGGATGCTGCGCTCGGCCAGACTGGTGATGTCGACGAGCGCGTCCATGGGGTCATCCTCGGGGGCGAAGCGGATGACGAACGGCCGCTGGTTGCGATCGAACACGTCCTGGCCGGGCTGGGAGGGGGAGGACGGCCCGAACTGCCCGGCCCACATTTCGTCGAACTCGGCCGTGTAGACGGCGGCCACCTCGGGTGACTCGATGACGACGATGTTGTTGTTGTTGCGGAAGAGGTCATTGTGAGTCAGGTTCATCGAGCCCGTCCAGACGATGTGACCATCGATGATGACGAACTTGTTGTGCATCAGCGCCGAGCGCAAGTCGTCGCGAATGGGGATGCCGGCGTCTTCCATCAGGGCGAACTGCCCCCGGCCCGGCTCGCCGTCGGCGTCGATGCCGTGTTCGTCGTCGGTGACCCAGCGCACGGCGACACCGCGCTGGTGGGCGCGAACGAGCGCCGCGGCCACCGGTGTCAGATCGGTCTCGAACACGGCCAGGTCGATCGACTCCTCGGCGGCGTCGATGTAGCCGATGAGCTTGTCGAGGATGTAGCGACCGTTGGCCTCGTTGCCGTCCCGGCCGGGGCTGAACAGCACCGCCCACCAGCCGCCGTCGAAGCCGATGTCGCGCGGTAATACGATGGCCTGGCCCGGCAGCGTGGGCGCGGGAGCGGGGGCCAGTGTGGGCAGCGGCACGGGCCCGCCGGGCGGCCGCGTGGCTGTGGCCGGTGGCTCGGGCTGAACGTCGGGCGTGGGCGGCGGAACGGTGGGGGGCAGCGGCGAGGGGCTGACGCGCGGCGTGGGCACGTCGGCGGCCAGCGTCGGCAGCGGCACGCGGCTGAGGTTGGGAATGGGCGTGCGCGTGGGCGGGGCGGGCGCGGCCAGGGCGCTGCAGCCGGTCAGCAGCAGCACGAGCAGCGCCAACGCCAGACGCCCGGCGGCCGGAATTCGGGAGCGAACGGTCACGCGCTAAGAACGGTCCCCGGCCGGACCGATGAAGCGGCGCAAGGCGGCGATCTGCTCCTGGGGCCGGCCGGACAGGGAAGCCCACTCGCGGCGCAGCGCGACCACGCGGGCCTCGTCGGGCGCGCGGAACTGGTCGCCCAGGGCCACGGCCGCCTGCTTAATCCACTCCGCGGGATCGAGCGCGGCCGGCTGCTCCACGGCTTCGGCGGCCGACATCATCAGGCGGCGCACGGCGCGGACGCGAGGCTGCAGCACGTCCTCGGCCGCGGCGTCGCCCAGCGCGGCCGTGTCGCCGACGATGTCGCGCGCCAGAGCCAGCCCCCAGCTCAGCAGGGCCTCGGCCGCGTCGCGCGGCAGCCCGGCCGTCAGCCGGTCGTTGCCCCGCAATGCGTCGGCGACGCGCTGCTCGCGGCGGGTCAGGTTGGCTCGCGCTGCCTGTGGTGCCAGCGAAGAGACGGGCGCGTCGGGCGATTGCCCCGGCTTCGGCTTGCCCTCTTGCCTGGCGGCCTGCTGCTTCATCCACTCCACAGCCGGCGAGTCGCCGGTTGGTTTGTCGTCTGCCATGAAGGTCTCCCAATACGCCGGCCAGTCGTGGGGTAATGCTTCCCGGCGGCCGTTGCGGAATGAATATTGAACCACGGATAGAACGCGGATTGGGCACGGATAGCACGGATTGATCCCCGTGTATGAGTGTTTACCCGCTGTCATCCGAAGAAGTCCATGGTTAAGAGAAGAATTATTAAACACGGATGGGATACGGATTTTACGGATCGATCTTTATGTCCGTGGGTTCCTTTTAAATCAGCGAAAATCCGTGGTTAAATCATTCGTCCCATTGTATGGCAAAGCGGGGGGCGGGCAAGCGAAAAGGCTCCTCGCCGGGGGGCGAGGAGCCTTTGTTAATCAGCTAATTGGGCCGGGCATGGCTTAGCCGCCGGGCCAGGAGACTTCCAGCGCGTGGCAGCGGCCGCGAGTCAGCCAGCCGTGGTTCGTGCCGGGCGCGGGGTTGATGATCGTCATCTCCACCGGGTCGGAGCCGTCGCCCTTGACGAAGAAGACCTGCACATGGACGGACGGGTGGCTGATGTCCACGTCCTGAATCCAGTCGCTGTCCATCCACCCTTCGTCGGCCCACCAGGTGGCGAGCACGCGGCCGCCGGTCTCCTGCACGACGTAGGTGCCGCGGCGGGCCATGTCGGGGCCGAGGTCGAAGTTGATACGCAGGCAAGAGTCGAGACGCGGCGGCTTGGTCGCCGTCGGTGTGGGCGTGCCGCCCTCGCCGGGGCCGGCCGGCGGCTGATCCGTGGCCGTGGCCGTGGCCGTCGCTGTGGGCGGCAGGGTGGCGGTAGCCGTGGCCGTGGCCGTCGGGGTGATGACCGTGGTGGCGGTGGCCGTGGCCGTGGCGGTCGACGCCGGAACCGTACCGGTGGCCGTGGCGGTCACCGTCGGCGTCAGCGTGGTTGTGGGGGTGATGGTGGCCGTGGCCGTCAGGGTCGCTGTGGCTGTCGCGGTGGGCGTTGATGTCGAGGTCGCCGTGCCGGTGGCCGTCGCCGTCGGCGTCACCTGCTTGGCGCAGAATGTGATGGCCAGCCCGACGCTGTCATTGGCATAGAAGGAGACGATGCCGTCCGTGGGCACGACGAAAGAGCCGTAGGTCACCATGCCCTGGTTGACGGTGTGGACCATCGTGCCATTGACGTAGAAGTGGTTGATGCGGTCGTCCTCATCATCGTCGATTTGAACGTATTCGATGACGCATCCTTGCGAATAGGAACCGAAGATTTGTTCCTGGTGATAGAGGATGACGCCGTTGTCGGGGGTGAACTGGAAGTCCCAGACGCGCTCATGGCTCTGCGATTTGTAGGTTGGCCCCGGCAGCTCCTTGTAATCGTTGCGGCGATATTTGATGACAAAGGTATGGTCGGGGTTGATTGTATGGGTCATTTCGCCTTCGCCGAGGTAGGCCACCTGGGGTAGCGATGGGACTTCCTGCCGCGGCGTTTCTAATGATGAATTCGCCGGCCCCATCATGCTTATCCAGGCAACGACCATGAGAGCGATGAACCCTAGAATGCCTATACTTTGCTTCACTTTCTGTCTCCTGGTTGCCGTTACAGACGTAGCTTTCTGACGTTACAAATCCTCTTGATGATAACTCACTGCACTACCCGTTGTCTATGGGGTAATCTTAAGTGTATGTTACGTCTTTTTACTTACAATGAACCTAACGTGAATAATTTGGATAAATTTTGAGTAGCCATTGTCGTCAGAGAGCGACAAAAAAGGACAGGGTCTTTCGGCCCTGTCCTTTTTAATGACGATGAAATGGCTTTCTACTCACCGAAAGCGACGAAATGTCGCGCGTGAGTAGAATGTCGAAGTAGCTTGCGGCGTTGACGCGTCAGGTGGTCTTCAACCGGAAAGCCAGGACGATAGTGGCGATGCCGCCTACAATTGCCATTGCGGCCAAGACCCAGGGCAGAACAATCACACCGCCTACGGCATTGGTAAGCAGGATGATGCCGAAGATGATGTTGATGACTCCGACGAGACCGATGCCCCAACCTGCTCCGCGGAACGCCTGAAGGATGTTGATCACACCGAGAACAAGGGCTTGAATGCTCAGGAAAAGCACTATTCCCAGACCAAGGGCAAACGCACCTCGCATTGGGTGGTTCAGGATGATGATACCGGCCCAAATGCCGATGATACCGCCCAGAAGCTTCAGACCCCACGCAGATCGATCGATGAAAATGCTGACGAGCTCCAGAATGCCTGAGATCAACCAGTAAATCGCCAATACCAGTGCAAGGGCCTCAACCGTAGCCCCTGTATTCGTAATGAGCAGAACACCGATGATAACCAGGGCGATACCCTCGATAAGCGGTATCCACCAAGGCATGGCGCGTTCTTGCAATCCGAATGCCGATTCCGTGGTAGCCATAATATCCTCTCCTTGCAACTTGCTGGGACAGCGGAAATTCGCCTGTCAAAAACAGTATAAAGAATTCCTTTATGATTCACAAGTCAGAGAGGGCAGTTTGCGGGCTCCGCTGTTGCTGGTTCAGGTGATGCGGCGGGTGTTATGGAGCGAGCGCAATGAAAAACGGGCGACCGGTGAAGCTTCACCAGTCGCCCGCTCAATTCATTCATGTGGTACACCGGCTACGGAACCGGCAGCGGCTCCACCTTCCAGATCTCCTCGGCGTATTGGCGCATGGCGCGGTCGGACGAGAAGAAGCCGCAGCGTGCCGCGTTGAGGATCGACTTGCGCGTCCACCCGTCGCGGTCGCGGTACGCCTCTTGCGCGTCGTCCTGCCGGTCGACGTAGGCGCGATAGTCGGCCAGCACGAGATACTCGTCCCGGTCGAGCAGCGAGCGCACGATCGGCTGGAACAGCGTGGGGTCGCCGCCGGAGAAGTGGCCGGAGCCGATCTGGGTGATGGCCCGCTTCAGCTCCTCGTCGGCCTCCATGGTATCGCGCGGCTTGTAGCCCTTGGCCTTCAGCGCGAACACCTCCTCCACCGTCAGGCCGAAGAGGAAGAAGTTCTCCGCGCCCACACGATCCAGGATTTCGATGTTGGCCCCGTCGAGCGTGCCGACGGTCAGCGCGCCGTTGAGGGCGAACTTCATATTGCCCGTGCCCGACGCCTCCTTGCCGGCCATGGAGATCTGCTCCGACAGGTCGGCCGCGGGGTAGATGATCTCCCCCTGCGTCACGTTGAAGTTGGGCAGGAAGGACACCCGCAGCAGCTTGTTGACGTCAGGGTCGGCGTTGACCACCGTGCCGATGGAGTTGATAAGCTTGATGATCAGCTTGGCCATGTGGTAGCCGGGCGCGGCCTTGGCCCCGAAGATGAAAGTGCGCGGCACGAGGTCGAGCGCCGGGTCGTCCTTCACGCGGTTGTAGAGGGTGATGATGTGCAGCGCCTTCAGCAGTTGCCGCTTGTATTCGTGGAGCCGCTTGACCATGACGTCGTAGATCGAATCGGGGTCGATGACGACGCCGGTGCGCTCCTTCACGTGGGCCGCCAGATCGATCTTGTTGGCCGCCTTGACCTCCCGCCATTGGGCGCAGAAGGCGGGGTCGTCGACGTACTCCTCCAGCTTCGTCAGGCGGTCCAGATCGGTCAGCCAGCCGTCGCCTACCCGCTCGGTCAGCAGCGCCGACAGGCGCGGATTGGCCAACCGCATGAAGCGGCGCGGCGTCACGCCGTTGGTCTTGTTGTTGAACCGCTCCGGCCACATGTCGTGGAAGTCGCTGAGCACGCGCTCCTTCAGCAGTTGTGAGTGCAGGTCGGCCACACCGTTGGTCGAGAAGCTGCCGACGACGGCCAGATGGGCCATTCGCACCTGCCGCTCGCCGTTCTCCTCGATGATCGACATGCGCATCAGCCGATCGTAGTCGTTGGGGAAGCGAGCGCTGACATCGACCAGGAAGCGGCGGTTGATCTCATGAATGATCTCCATGTGGCGCGGCAACAGCCGCTCGAAGAAGCTGACGGCCCACTTCTCCAGCGCCTCGGGCATCAGCGTGTGGCAGGTGTAGGCGAAGACGTGGCGGGTGATCTCCCACGCCTCATGCCAATCAAGCCCGTACTCGTCGAGCAGCAGTCGCATCAGCTCGGGGATGCCGACAACGGGATGGGTGTCGTTGAGCTGGATGACTACCTTCTTGGCCAGGTCATCGATCGGGTTGCCACAGCGCATAAAGCGGGCGATGATGTCGCGCAGCGAGCAGGCGGTGAAGAAGTATTGCTGCCGCAGCCGCAGCTCGCGCCCCTGGGGGGTGTTGTCGTTGGGATAGAGGACCTTGGAGATCGTCTCGCTGTGCACTTTGGCTTCCACCGCGCTAGCGTAGTCGCCGGTGTCGAACAGGCCGAAGTCAAACTCCGACGTGGCCCGCGCGCGCCACAGGCGCAGGAAGTTGACGGTGTTGGTGTTATAGCCGGGGACGAGGATGTGGTGGGGCTCGCCCATGACTGTCTCGGCCGGGCGCCAGCGAACACGGTGGCGGCCGTCTTCGTCGCGGTAATGCTCGGTGTGGCCGCCGAAGCTGACGGGGATCATGTCGTCGGGCTGGGCGAACTCCCACGGGTAGTCGAGCGCCAGCCAATCGTCGGGTTGTTCCACCTGATAGCCGTCGACGAACTCCTGCCGGAAGATGCCGTACTCGTAGCGGATGCCATAGCCGATGGCCGGGATGTCGAGCGTGGCCAGCGAGTCGAGGAAGCAGGCCGCCAGACGGCCGAGACCGCCGTTGCCCAGTCCAGGCTCCACGTCGATGTCCATGATCTCTTCGGCCGGGTATTGAGACCCCTCCAGCGCCTCGACGGCGACGTCTTCCATGTCGGTGTAGAGCAGATTCTGGGGCAGCTGGCGGCCGAGCAGGTATTCGGCCGACAAGTAGTAGACGAAGCGCGGGTTGGTGGCGTAGCGCATGTCCACTGTGCGGCGATAGCGCTGCACCAGGTGGTTACGTACGCTGCGCGCCAGGGCCATGTAGATGTCATAGTTGCTGGCCGATTGGACATTGGCGCCGCGCGAGTAGTAGAGGTTGTCGACCATGTTTTGGCGGAGCACTTCCGGCGAGCGGACGACCCGCTCGGCTGTCGGTTGTTGAATTTCCATTCGCTTTCTCCCGTTGATTTACGCCCCGGC
Organism: uncultured Ardenticatenaceae bacterium; assembly: GCA_964398825.1. Lineage (GTDB taxonomy): Bacteria > Chloroflexota > Anaerolineae > Promineifilales > Promineifilaceae > Promineifilum. The sequence continues at coordinate 6,519 of CAYNOL010000084.1, read as the reverse complement.
CTGTGGGGCGCAAAGATTATAGGCCAATTTGGGTCATTGCCACATGATTACCGGCATGGAGGCGTTCCGCGCGGGGCGACTGTGGAGAGGGGGCAGTGTTGGGGATGGGCCGCCGGCGGGGAGCCCGGTTGCTCAGCCGGCGGCGTCGTCGGCGGCCGCGGCGGCAAAGAAAGCGCGCAGCCGATCTTCTTCGTCGGGCGGCATGGTGGTGCGGGTAATCGTGGCGTCGAAGTCGGCCAGCAGCCGCAGCGCCTTGCTGCTCTCCCAATTGTCGATGAGCAGGAAGAGCGCCGAGTGGCCGGGCTGAATCTGTTCGCCCACTTCGCGGATGAAGTTGTCGTCGATGCCGATGTCGGTGAATTTGCCCGCCAGTGCCCCGGCGATGCCGCCCAAGGCCATGCCCAGCCAAGGGGTCAGGAAGATAACGCCGATGAACGCCCCCCAAGCCACGCCCCCCAACACGCCCGCGCCGATGAGGTCGAACGCCTGCCGGACGCGCACCGAGCCGTCGTGGTGGTGCTCGACCACGGCCGCGTCCTTGACATCGACCAGGTCGAACGAGCGCAGATCGTCCAGCGCGTCGCGCATCACATATGCGCCGTCCACCGACGGCATCGCGAAGACGATCATGTGAAGCATGGGAAGTGACGAACGACGAGCGACGAGTGACGAGCGAAGAGCTCACCGTCGTTCGTCGCTCGTAATTGACTAGCCGCCTGCCAGAGCCTGGACGCTCTGGATGACGGCCTGGCGGGCCAGGTCGAACCATGCGCCGGGCATGACGCCGAGCAGGAGCGTGGCCACGGCGGTGATGACCACCACGGAAACCAGCGACGGCCGTAGCACCATTTCGCTCTCGCCCTCGTACATGTACATGAAGAAGACGACGCGCAGGTAGTAGTAGGCGGAGATGACGCTGGTGATGACGCCGATGAGCACGAGCCAGACGAGGCCCGCCTCGATGGCGGCGCTGAAGACGTAGAATTTGCCGGCAAACCCGCCCGTCGGCGGCACGCCGGTCAACGACAGCATGAAGAAAGCCATGGCCGCGGCCATCCACGGATAGCGCTTGGCCAGCCCCTTGTAATCCTCGATGAGCACCCCTTCCCCTTCCCGCCGCTCCACGGCCACAGCCACGGCGAACGCGCCGAGGTTGGTGAAAGTGTAGGCAAACATATAGAAGAGGGCGGCGCTGATGCCGTCGGGGTTGCGGAAGGCGGCGGCCACGGCGATGAGGATGTACCCCGCGTGGGCCACGCTGCTGTAGCCGAGCATGCGTTTGATGTTGGGCTGGACGATAGCCAGGACGTTACCGAGGATGAGGGTCAGGGCGGCCAGGAAGGTGATCGCCGTAACCCACGTTTCGCCCAGATTCGGCAAAGCCACCATCAGGATGCGCAACAGGGCGGCGAAACCGCCGACCTTGGCCCCCACGGACATGAAGGCCGTGACCACCGTCGGCGCGCCTTCGTAGACGTCGGGCGTCCACATGTGGAACGGAGCGGCGGCCACCTTGAAGCCGAAGCCGACGAGCGTCATGGCCGCGCCGGCCATCATCAGCAGCGTCGGTGTGCTGCCCCCGGCGGCCACGACGCCGGGCAGCGAGGTCGTGCCCGTCGCGCCGTAGAGGAGCGCCACGCCATAGACGAAAATGGCCGAAGAGAACGCGCCGAGGATGAAGTACTTCATGGCCGACTCTTCCGACTCGGGGCGCGGCCAGGCGTAACCGGCCAGGATGTAGAGCGGGATGGACAGCAGCTCCAGGGCCATGAAGATGAGAATCAGGTCGTTGGCCATGCCCATCAACATCATGCCGCTCAGCGAGAACAGCATGAGCATGTAGAACTCCGGCCGGTCTTGGCCCGTGCGCTCCAGATAGTGCAACGACAGCAGGACGGTCAGGATGCCGGTGATGGTGAAGATGACGTTGAGGGCGATGGCAAAGTTGTCGGCCACCAGCATCGAGTAGCCGCCGTTGACCGAGAAGGCGGCGCGGCCGCTATCCCACAACACAACGGACGAGACGAGCGCCGCCGCCAGGCCGATGACCGTCAGGTAGGGAGCCAGCCGCCGCGAGCGATCCTCGCGCAAAATCAGGTCCAGAAACATCAGCAGCAGGCCCGTCCCGGCCACCAGCACAAACGGCAGCACAACCGCATAATCAATGAAGGGTGGTTGAAATTCCATAAGAATCCTCACCGTAAGTAAACCACAATTGGGCCGAATCTCCTAGCATTAACCCCTCCATTTTCCGCTTGTGATTACGGCAAGGAGATGGTTTGCCGGTTCGTCCGTCAATCGGCCGACAGTGTGGTTTCTCTCTGATTTTCATCCTGAGCCGGGCGCAGCCAGACGCGATTGCTGTGGAAGGTGCTTTGCCCGGCGAAGTCGCCCAGCGCATCCGACGTCGTCCAGTTGACATTGCGGCCGCCGTAGAGCTTGGGCCAGCGCCCCTTGGGCGAGGCCACCACGCCGGGGCGCACGCCGTCGGTGACCACCGCCCGCAGCACCACGCACCCCCGGCCGTTCTCCACGCTCACCCGCATGCCGTGGCGAATGCCGCGCGCAGCGGCATCGTCGGGGTGGATCTCGATGAACGGCTCCCCCTCGCTGCGCAGCTGCCCCGGCCCGTTGGCCAAGCTGCTGGAGACAAAGTGGTGGGACGCGGGGGTGATGAGGCTCAGCGCTTCGTCGGGCCGGAAGCGGTCGGCGTCGGGTGCGGTGGACGCCGCGCCGTCGTCGAACTCGCCGGTGTAGCCGGGCAGCGGGTCGTGGCCGTCGGCCGCCAGCACCGACGAATAGAGCTCCACCTTGCCGCTCGGCGTCGGGAAGTGGCCGCCGGCGAACGGGACTTCGTCGTCGCTCGCCAGCGAAATCTGCCCCTCGCGCTTCAGCCGCTCCAGTGTGACGCCGGCCAGCCGGGGGTTGTGGCGCGCCGTCGCCGCCAGCACCTCGGCGATGACCTCATCCGTCTCCTGCTGCAACCACGGCTCGTCGAAACCCATCTCGGCCGCCAGCAGCCGCAGAACGTCCCAGTTGTTCTTGCTCTGCCCCAGCGGGGGAATGGCGGGGTGATTGTAGCGCAGCTCGGTGTGGCCGTACCCCTTGTGCAGGTCGGCCTGCTCCAGGTTCGACGTGGCCGGCAGCACGATGTCGGCCATTTCGGCCGTGTCGGTCATGAACAGTTCGTGGACGACGGTGAAAAGGTCGTCGCGCCGCAGCCCGGCGTGGATGAGCGCCGAGTTGGGGGTGCTGGCCGCCGGATTGGCCGCGAAGACGTAGAGGGACATAATGGGCGGATCGGCCGCCTCGCCGGTCAGCGCCGCGCCAAGGCGATTCATGTTCACCATCCGGCCGGGGCGGATGCCGCGCCGCGTCAGTTCGCCCCACTTGTCGAGCGCCTCACCGTCCCACTTCAGATAGCCGCTGGTGCTATAGGCCAGCCCGCCGCCGCGCACGCCGTACTGCCCGGTCAGCGCCGGCAGCGCCAGAATGGCCCGCACGGTCTGGCCGCCCATGCGGTTGCGCTGCACGCCGTCGGCGATCTTGATCAGCGCCGGTGGGCTGGCGGCGTAGAGGCGGGCCAGGCGAACGATGTCGTCGACGGACAGCCCGGCGATCTCGGCCGCGCGCTCCGGCGGGTACTCCATGACGCGTTCGCGCAGCGCCGGCCAGCCGACGGTGTGGGCCGCCAGCCACGCCTCGTCGTGCAGCCCCTCGCTGATGAGCACATGGGCCAGACCGAGAGCCAGCGCGCCGTCGGTGCCGGGCCGGGGGGCGATGTGCCAGTCGGCCGTGCGCGCCGTGCGCGTCCGCTTGGGGTCGATGACAACGACGGTCGCGCCGTTGCGCTGCGCCGCCTTCAGCCGGGGCATGAAGTGGGGGGCGGTGGTGGCCGGGTTGTGGCCCCAGATGATGATGGATTTGCTATAGGCCACGTCGTCATAGGCCACGGCCCAGCGCGCGCCGAGCGTGGCCTCGACAGCGTACTCGGCGGCCGCGCCGCAGATGGCCCGGTCGAGCCGGCTCGCGCCCAGCCGGTTCCAGAAGCGGCCGTTGCTGACGCCCAACTGCACCAGGCCGAGCGTGCCGCTGTAGCTGTAGGGCAGGATGGCCTCGGCCCCGTGGTCGGCGATGATCTGCCGCCAGCGCGCGCCGATCTCGCTGATGGCCGCGTCCCAGGTGATCGGCTCCCACTGCCCCGCCCCCTTCGGCCCCACGCGCCGCAGCGGCTGCGTCAGCCGGTCGGGGTGGTAGACATGGTCGAGATAGGGGCGCACCTTGCCGCACACCCAGCCGTTGGTGATGGGATGGTCGGGGTCGCCGTAGAAGGCGATGGCGCGGCGTTGGCCGTCCTCGGCCACTATGACCTCAGTGATCGTCCCGCAGGCGTCGGGGCAGTCGTGGGGGCAGGTGCCACGGATGAGGGCCGTGGCTTCGGCGTCGAGGGTGGGGGTCACCGGGAGTTGGTTTAGCACGGTTGGGTTCTCGTTGGGGCGTTATCGTTCAACAACTTCGATAACTCTCTGAAGTCGCGCGGTCGCAAGATCGCCATAGTTAATGCGGCGAAGAATTTCGAGGTGCTGTAATCGTTCCTGTGGTGTCCGGCTGAGCCAATATTCCCTCTCGTCTGAGTTGTCACCAAGCGCGGATACTACGACTACGTTTCGATCAACCTTCATTAGTGGAACTGGAGGGGTATCCATTTAGAGAAGAATTATGGATGAGAAACAATACAGCGTCAATTTGCCCACCGAAGAGAAGTTGACATTGGTATCGTCAATGATACTATAAATTCGTGGCTACCGTAGCGGACATAATAGTTTCAATGCGGCGAAACTCCGCCGGAACCGCTCGCCTTGCGGCAATATAGCGGCAAGTTCATGGTTCGCATCCCGCCGGACGTTCATCGTAAGCTGGCGATTGAAGCGGCCGAGGCAGGGGTCAGTCTGAATCGTCTGGCAAGCACCAAGTTGAGCAGCGGGTAGAGGTTCTGAAACGGGCATGAAACACCTTATTGGGTTTCTACTAAGTGTCGTGCTGCTACTGGCCGCCTGCACCAACACCCCGGCGGCGCCCACCGCCACCACCACCCCACCCCCCACCGAAGCAGCCACCCAGCCGCCGGCCACCGCGACGGCCGCGCCCACATCCACGCCGGAAAGCGCCCCGCCCACCGCCAGCCCACCCCCGCACAACCCGGCCACGCTTTCCCCGGCCACCAGCTCGCCCGCGGCCGAGACGCCGACCGCCGGCATCCCGCCGCTGCCCATCCCCCTGCCCGCCACATCGACGCCGACGGTTGAGCTGGGCAAGCTCCCCCCGCCCCCCGGTGACCCGACGCCGGAAGAGACCTCGCCGGTGACAACTCCACCGGCGGAATGGGCCATCTATGAGAACGACACCTACGGCTTCCGCTTCAGCTATCCGGCCGAGCGCTGGACACCGCTGCTACAGCTCAACGAGCCCCACGGCCTGGCCCTCGCCTACCACGAGCAAGCCATCGCCCTGCGGATGCGCTTCAGCGGCGCGGATGAGGATGTAGATTTGCAGCTATACGGCGGCGCGGCCGGAGACATGGTGACGGCGGGGAGCGTGCATTTCCTGGGCGAGAACGTTGAGCGGACGCCGCTGGTGTTCCGCGACAACATCATCCGCGTCTTCTACAACGGCACAAGCCCGATTCCCCGTGGGGATATGCTGTTCAGTTTTGCGCTGATCTCCAATCGGGACGAATTTCGCGCGATGCTGCCGGAGGATGTGCAGGCGGAGGCGGATCGGATTATTGAGTCGTTTGTGTTGGATGAGTAGGCGCAACCACGATTCTTACGCCAGCGACTGCAACGCAAGCAAGTGTGCTACTTCGATACCATCATCCAACTCATCCCAATATACCGCGTACCCCCCAGGCTCTATTGACCAACCAGCGCGTTGTTCTGAGTTAGCAGAAAGCAGCCAATCCAACCAACTTATACTATCGAGAGGCAGCCCTATCCGGCGGCCGTCACTTAGTTGCACGAGGAGGGTATCTTCATCAAACGCGACATCGGTGATAGTCACCAGTTCAGAGATGTTATCTTGAGAAGTATTCATACCATGCTTCCAGTAAGTCCGCCTGATTCTCTCGGGTGAGCCTCAATAGAGCGTTCATCTCTTCCATTCGATACCCTCGATTGTACTGTAGAGTAACGGGACTTAGCCATACCTTGGCGACGTTGTTATCCCGAATCACATGAACGTGGGGCGGTTCAAAACGATCCGATGAGTAGAAGCGGAACTTATAGCCCGCGATCCGCAACGTCGGCATGGCAACTTCGACCTTCGTTCGTTAACCCTAATCTTCCAAACTCCCCGGCTTCATCGGCCGCCTTCTAACGGGCTCCCCCGGCAGGCGGCCGAACGCCCGCTGCTGGATGATCGTCTGCTCCGGCAGACATTGCACGAAGTTGAAGGCGGGCATGGCATCGTGGTCGGCGCGGATCATCTCTTCGGTGGGCCAGGCGGTGAAGCCGGCGAAGG
>CAYNOL010000083.1:0-14904 GCA_964398825.1 uncultured Ardenticatenaceae bacterium | reverse complement strand
GCGCCGACGCCATAGGAGCGGTACCCTTCCTCGACGACGACCGCGCGGAACGTCTTGCGGAACGACTCCAGCACCGGCCCCATATCCAGCGGACGCAGCGAGCGCAGGTCGACCACCTCGGCCTCGACCCCTTCCTTGGCCAGCTCCTCGGCCGCTTCCAGCGCCACCTGCAACCCTTGGGCATAGGCGACGAGGGTCACATCCTTGCCCACGCGCTTCACGTCGGACACGCCGATGGGCACGAGATACTCCTCTTCCGGCACCTCGCCGCGAATCTGGTACAGGGTGTGGTGTTCGATGAACAGCACCGGGTCTTCGCTGCGGATGGCGGACTTCAGCAGCCCTTTCGCGTCATAGGGCGTGCTGGGGGAGACGACGGTGAAGCCCGGGAAGTGGGCGAAGATGGCGTCGGGGGTGTGGCTGTGGGTGGCGCCCAATTGACGGCCGCCGCCGCCCGGCGCGCGGTAGACCACAGGGGCCTTGATCTGCCCCCCGAACATGTAATGGACCTTGGCCGCGTGGTTGATCATCGCGTCGAGGGCCAGGAAAGCGAAGTTGATGGTCATGAACTCCGCCACCGGCCGCAGCCCGTTCATCGCCGCCCCGGCCGCCACGCCACCAATAGCCATTTCCGAAATGGGCGTGTCGCGCACGCGCTTGGCGCCGAATTCGTCGTAGAAGCCGCGCGTCACGGCGTAGGTGCCGCCCCAGACGCCGACTTCCTGACCCATAATGAACACCCGCTCGTCCCGCTTCATCTCCTCGCGCAGGGCGTCGGTGATCGCTTGTCGCATCGTAATGAGTGCCATTGTTGCTCCTATCTTGCTATCGCCGGACGGGATTACCGCTCGACGTAAATATCATCAAACAGCGTTGCCGGATCGGGGAAGGGGGATTGCTCAGCGAAGTCGACGGCTTCCTGAACCACCTTTTCGACTTCCTCGTCGATCTTCTCCAGGTCGTTCTTCTCGGCCGCCTTCTCATCGTAGATGATGCGCTCCAGAACGCCGATGGGATCGTCCTCGCGCCACTTCTCCACCTCGTCCTTGGTTCGGTAGCGCAGCGGGTCGCCCATGCTGTGCCCTTCGTAGCGATAGGTGATGACGTCGAGGAATTGCGGCCCCTTGCCGTCGTGGATGCGTCCGATGGCAGCCTCGGTTGCCTCATACACCTCGACGACGTTCATGCCGTTGACCGTGACCGGCTCCATGCCGTAGGCCAGTGCCTTGGTGGAGATTTCCGGCACGGCCGAGGCGCGGTCGATCGACGTGCCCATGCCGTACTGGTTGTTCTCGACGATGTAGATGACGGGCAGATCCCAGACGCCGGCCAGGTTGAGCGATTCGTGGAAGTAGCCGATGTTGGTGGAGCCGTCGCCCATGTAGGTCAGGCAGACGGCGTCGGTGCCGTTGTACTGCTCGGCCAGCGCGATGCCTGTGCCCAGCGGCACGTGGCCGCCGACGATGCCGTAGCCGCCCCAGAAACGGCGCTCTACGTCGGCGAAGTGCATCGAGCCGCCCTTGCCCTTGCTGATGCCGGTGGCCTTGCCCAATAGCTCAGCCATGAGCGCCTTGGGGTCGGAACCGACGGCCAGCGCGTGGGCGTGGTCGCGATAGGCGGTGATGATATGGTCTTGCTCGCGCTTGGCGCCGATGGAGCCGACGGCCACAGCCTCCTGCCCGATGTAGAGATGCAGAAAGCCGCCGATCTTGCCCAGTTGGTAGAGCTCGGCCGATCTCTGTTCAAACCGACGAATCAGTACCATTTGTCGATACCAGTCGAGTAACGTCGCCTTGTCCATTCAGTTCTCCTTCACAATGGTGGTAACACGCGGTGTGGTTAAACAGCGGTTCTAAAAAGTTTAGCAAATTCAACAGCAAGGTGCGACACCCTCTGTTGAAGCTGCTACGAAAAGATATAACGATTTAGTGGAAGCAACTCAAACAGATTACTCTGCGGAGAAGGTTAGCGTAGCCCCTTCACGCGCAGGATGCAACACCCACGTCCGGCACGTCAGACCGGCGCCCGCGAATGCCTCAGCCATGGCGCCGGCGATCGCCTGCGACTCGCCCTGGGTTAGGGCGAGCAAGCTCGGTCCGGCCCCGCTGAGGGCTACGCCCAAAGCCCCGGCGTCATAGGCTGCTTGAAAAGCTGCTTTCGCACCGGGGATGATGCCCAGACGCCGCGCCTGGTGCAGCCGGTCGCCCATGGCCTCGCGCAGATGGCGATAGTCGCCGCTGGTCAGCGCGTGGACGAGGAGCGCCAGTCGCCCGGCGTTGTAGATGGCGTCGCCGCGGCTGACCTCGGAAGGAAGAACGGCCCGCGCTTCCGAGGTGAGCAAATGAAAATCGGGCAGGACGACGACGGCCGTCAGCGCCGGTGGTTCCCAGCGCAATGTAACCAGTCGTGAACCGTCGTCGGGAATGACGCCCAGCACCAGCCCGCCGAGCATGGCCGGAGCCACGTTGTCGGGGTGGCCTTCCATGTCGACGGCCAGTTGCAGCAGCTCCTCGCGCGGCAACGGCTCGCCGTACAGTGCGTTCATGGCCACGAGCGCGCCGATAATCGCCGACGAGCTGCTGCCCAAGCCTGAGCCGACGGGTACGCAGTTGTCGATGTCGATATCGATGGCCTCAGGGCGGCGGCCGATGCGGCGTAGCAGCGTCTCCACCGCCCCGACGGCCAAATTGTCGCCCGGCGCATCTGGCACCTTGTGGGCGTCGACGCCGCTCACGCGCAGCGAGTAGGCCGTCGTGTGGCCGTCATAGGGCCGATCGTCCCCTGCTGCGCTCAGCGTCAGCCGGTTACGCAACTCCAGCGCCATCCCCAGGCAGTCGAAGCCGGGGCCGAGGTTGGCCGTCGTGGCCGGGACGGTGGCGCAGACGCGACCCGTCCGGCGCTCCGGAATGGCAGGAGCATCCTGCGTGGCAGTGGCCTGCAGCGTCAACTCACGCATCACCTACGGCCGAGACGGAAGGCAGGACGGTGTCGCCCAGCTGCACGGCCGCCTGGCTCCGCTCATAGGCCAGCACGTTCTCGAAAGCGGCGATGGCCACGGCCAGCATCCCCTCGTCCGGCTCGCGCGTCGTCAGCCGCTGCAGCGCCAGATTGGGCTTGGTCAGCAGCCGGATGAACGGGTTGCCCTGGTGGGCGGCCGTGAACTTGAGAAACTCGTAGGCGATCCCGGCAATGACCGGCAGCAGGACGAGCCGGGACAAAATCCGGGGAAGCAAATCCATGGACGGGAAGAGGCTATAGACCAGAATGGAGATGACCACGACGCTCAGCAGGAAGGCCGTGCCGCAGCGGGGATGCTCCAGCGGGAAGCGGGCCACCGACGCCGGGGTCAACTCCGCGCCCGCTTCGTAGGCGTTGATAGTCTTGTGCTCAGCACCGTGATAGCCGTACAGTCGCTTTACATCCGACATCAACCCAATGGCCCAGATGTAGCCGATGAGGAGGATGAGGCGGATGACGCCTTCGATCAAATTGACGACGACGGGCATGTGGCTCAGATTCGCAAATCGCTCAATGGTGTGGGCCAGGAAGGTCGGCAGCACAAAGAAGAGCAGCACCGACATCGTCAGCGAAAAGGCCACGAGCGTCCACTGCAATGGCCCCTCGAACACCTTCTCCGGATTGCCGTCGGCGTCCTTGCCGGCTTCTTCTTCCAGCGCCACCTCGGCCGAGAACAGCAGGCTGCGAATCCCCAGGCCGAGGGCGTCCCATAGCAGCGTCAGGCCGCGCAGGAACGGAATCCGCGCCAGACGGCCGCCGTAGATGCGGGCATCAAGCGGTTCGGTGTGGACGACGATGTCCCCTTTCGGATTGCGAACGGCGACGGACAGAGCGCGCGAGCCGCGCATCATCACTCCTTCGATAACAGCCTGGCCGCCGTAGTTGATTTTTGTGAAGCGGCTGGCCGGCTTTGTATTTTCTTGAGAACTTTGGTTGGTCAACATCGGGGATGATTGTACAACGTAGCGCACTCTGGAGCTAACCGCCCCGGCGGGCGTTAATAAGCCGCTTGCCGCGATGAGGAGCCAATTTCAACCTGCCTCGCAACCACGTTTTGACCTCTACAGCAGGGCAATGATGATCAGCAAAATCCAGGCGATGCCAAGGTAGATGCACAGCCAGCCCAGCGCCCCGCCGATGCCCGCCTTGCCCCGGCCGCTCTGCTCTAGCACCGCCGGCAGGTTCAGGTACCATGAGGCGCGCTGCCCCTGTCGCAACGCGGCGAAGCCGAGTGCCATGGCCGGGACGATGCCCAGCACGGCCGTCAGCGCGAGCGTCAGCGGCGACAACGTCTCGCGGATGCGATCCAGCAGGCTCGCGTCGGCCGGCGCCAGCAGCGCGGGCAGCACGAGAATCAGCAACGGCACGGCGTTGAACGCCAGCCCGAGCAGCCCGTAGGTGAGGCTGGAGTTGGCCGACTTGGCCGCCTTCTCGCGCATCTCCGGCTGCACCGCCTCAAGCGTCAGCGGGCGGCCGCAGTTGGGACAGAAGGCGCTGCCGCGCAACGTCGGCGCGTAGCACACATTGCACATCGACACGAAGCCGGATCGGTCAGTAAAAACCTGGGGATCCACTTTCAGCTCCAGCAACATGTTCTGCCGGTTCTTGACCAGCACGCCGGGGTTGTCGGGGATGGCGATCGGGGCATCCATCGACGGGCCGACAGGTTGCGCCGGATCGTCGGCCGCGGTCAGCGCCGACGGCTGCTCCTCGACGACGGCCGGAAGCGTCTCCGCGCTGCCGCTGCCGGTCAGGAATTGTCGCGCCTTGCCGGTCAGCTCCTGGCGACGGGCTTTGTTGGCCTGCTGCCGCTGCAGATCCACCCACTGCATCGTGGCGTTGGCTTGCACGCGGCCGCCGTCTCGCGCGTAGGTGGTGATGAGTTGCAACAGCTCGCGCGCCTTTTCGAAATCGGGCGCGTCCAGCTCCAGCTGGCTCGTGCCCTCGAATGTGCGCACGCGGGCCACGACTTCCTGCTTCTGCAGCCCAAGCCACTTGGAGACGGTGGCGACGATGACGCCGCTCTCCTCGTTGTAGGTCTGCAATGTTGCGCCCATGTTGGCCAGCGCGAAGAGCGCGCTGCGCATGACGACGGTGGAGTTGACTGGAAAGGCCCTGATCTCGGTAACTGACATAGTGCGAGGGATTATAACTGAATGTGAACGGGGTAACATTGATCGAAGGCAGAGCATCCGGTATAAAGACAACAAGCGCCGGTGGTCAACGCTAACCACGAACCCACCGGCGACACGATTTCGGAGTAATGTCATGCCGATTTTCGGCCGCAAGGCCAAAACTGATCCTGACGAGTTCGTCGCCGTTTGTCCCGCCGGCGAAGTGACCGAGGGCGGGCTATCGACATTCAAGATCGCTGGACGCAAGGTGATCCTCACCCGCTACGGGGACAAACTTTACGCCATCGACACCGTTTGCCCCCACGCTGCGGCCGATCTGTCCGAAGGCTCGCTTCGCGCCTGGCAGCTGTGTTGCCACGAGCACGACTACTGCTTCGACATTCGCAACGGCCGCATCGTCTGGCCCGAGGACGAGGTGTATCATCTGCGGCGCTACGAGGTGAAGGAAGAGGATGGGCAGGTCATGGTTCGCCCTGTGCCGCTGCCGAGACGATGAAGGAAAAAGGGGGCGCTGCGGCCCCCTTTGTTCAACTCGTCATCCTACTGATCCGTGGCGACGCGGTAAATCCCGCCGTTCCAGTAGTTCAGCGCGTAGAGTTCGCCGTCGGCGCCCTGCCCGAACGAGGAGATGACGAGGTCTGAGTCGAGCAACTCGTCGGCCAGCCACGCCCCGCCGTCGTTGAACAGCCGCCAGATCTTGCCGCTGCAGTAGTCGGCCGTGAAATAGTTGCCGCTCATGGCCGGAAACGCCGACCCGCGATAGACATAGCCGCCGGTGATCGAGCAGCCGTTGCTGTGGTCATAGTCGAAGATGGGCAGCACCAACCCCGTCTGGTCGCACGTGTTGGCCTGGAAGCAGTGGCTCCCTTCCATGATGACCCAGCCGTAATTCTCGCCGCCCCCGCTGCCGGCCGGCTGGAAGTTAACCTCTTCCCACTGGTTCTGTCCCACGTCGGCGATATAGAAGTCGCCGGTTCCACGGTCGAACGAGAAGCGCCACGGGTTGCGCAGCCCATAGGCCCAGATCTCCGGCCGCGCCTCCTCGACGCCGACGAACGGATTATCGCCGGGGACGGTGTAGGCGTTGTCGGCCGAGTCCACGTCGATGCGCAGTACCTTGCCGAGCAACGTCGTTAAATCTTGCCCCGCGCCCAGCGGGTCGTTGGCGCTGCCGCCGTCCCCCAGACCGATGTAGAGGTAGCCGTCCGGCCCGAAAGCCAAACTGCCGCCGTTGTGATTAGGGTAAGGCTGGTCCTGGGTCAGATAGACGACTTCGCTGTCCGGGTTGGCGCGGTTGGGATCATCGGCCGACACCGAGAAGCGCGAAACACGGGTGTCACCGCTGCGGTCGGTGTAGTTGACGTAGAAGACACCCTCACCTGCCTCACCAGGCGTGGCGTAGTCGGGGTGGAACGCCAGCCCCAGCAGCCCTTGCTCGCTGGCTGATGAGCCGACGCGATCGGTGATGTCGAGGAAGGGTTGGTCGAGCACCTGACCCCCCAGAACGATGCGGATGCGGCCCGCTTGCTCCAGCACAAACAGCCGTTCGTCGAAGGCATGGTACAGGCCGGTGACCTGCTGCATGCCGCCGGTCGTGACCGGCTCCAGGAAGATCGACGACACTGGGGCTAGCGGCTGTGGGGTGGCGGTGGGCTCCGGCTGTGGCGTGGGCGTCACCTCGGCCGTCGGTTCGGCCGTGGCCGATGGCGATGCTTCTACCACCGGCAGGAATGTTTGAGTAGCTTGTGGCTCCCCTGCGGGGGCCACATCCGGCGGAGGCAGCGTGTTGATCACCGGCGGGGTGGTCATCTCCACCGGCGCGGCCGGCTCGATGCCGTCGCCGTTACCGCCGCAGCCGGTGAGCAATAATCCAACGATAAGCAGGGATAGGCAGAAGTACTTAATCATGAGGTCATTATAGAAAACCGGCCGGAAGCTCGGGCGAACTTCCGGCCGGTTCTCATACGTTTATGATCAACGCCGGTCGTTGGGTCTGTTCCGCGGTTTAGCGATCCTGAATCTGCACGAACTCCAAGTCCCGCTTGCCGACGTACGCTTCCTTGGGGCGAATGAGACGGTTATCGGCGATCTGCTCCATGACCTGCGAGCACCAGCCGGCGATACGGCTCATGGCGAAGATGCAGGTGAATTGGTCGACGGGGATGCCGAGCGTGAAGAGGACGACGGCCGAGTAGTAGTCGACATTGGCGTGCAGATTGCGCTCGATGAAGTATTCATCCTGCCGCGCCAACTCCTCGATCTGCCGGGCGATGCCGAACCATTTGTCCGTGCCGCTGCTGCCGGCCAGCTTTTCGGCCAGCGGCCGCAAGATCTTGGCTCGCGGGTCTTCCACCTTGTAGATGCGGTGGCCGATGCCCATGATGCGTCGCCCTTGCTCGCGGGCGCTCTCGAACCACTGGGCCACGTCGCCGCGCTGGGCGGCGTCGATGAACTGCTCCATGGCCCGCTGGGTGGCGCCGCCGTGGGCCGGGCCCTTCAGCGTGCCGATGGCGCTGGTAATGGCCGAGTAGATGTCCGAGCCGGTGCTGGTGGTCACGCGTGCCGAGAAGGTGGAGGCGTTGAAGCCGTGGTCGGCCAGCAAGACGAGGTAGGAGTCCAGCGCGGCGACGGCGTCGTCGTCCGGTTCCTGGCCATTGAGCATGTAGAGGAAGTTGGCGGCGTGGCCCAGCCCGCGCCGCGGCGGAATCGGCTGGTTGCCGTTGCGGATGCGCTCCCAGGCGGCGATGATCGTCGGGATGATCGCTGTCAGCCACAACGCCTTCTCGCGAACGGCGTTGGGCGTCACGTTGTCGGCGTCGCGATCCAGCAGGCCGATGGCGCTGACCGTCGTGCGCAGCACTTCCATGGGATGGGCGTCAAACGGATATCCCTGCATCAGCTTCACCAGCAGATCGGGCATGGCGCGTTGCGATTCGAGGGCGGCCCGGAACAGGCTCAGCTCGTGGGCGTTGGGCAATTTGTCATTCCAAAGCAGGTAAATCGCTTCCTCGAATGTGATTTTGCCGCCGAGATCGCGAATGTCATAGCCGCGATAAATCAACTCCCCTTTCGTTCCATCAACGAAGCTCGATGAGGTCGTCATCATGTCTTCTTTCTTGGTCTCAGACATCTGTTGTACTCCTAAAAGTCAGGTATATAAGGATAAGGGTCATTCCGGTGCACCGGCCGCTCGCAGCCGATCGCCGTAAAGGGTCTCATAAAACTGGCGAAACTCGCCGCTCTTGATCTTGCGCCACCACCACTCGTTATCGCGATACCAGTGGGCCGTCTCGATGATCGCCTCCTCGGGCGTATGGTTCGGCTCCCAGCCCAGGGTCAAAATCTTGGCGATGTTGAGGCTGTAGCGACGGTCGTGGCCCGGCCGGTCGGCCACGTGACGGATGAGATCGCGCGGCCGGTCGAGCGCGTCAAGCAAGATCTCGATCATCGTCATGTTTTCCACCTCGACGCCGGTGCCGATGTTGTAAATCTCGCCGATCGTCCCGCGATGCAGCACCAGATCAACCGCCTCGCAGTGATCGCGCACGTGCTGGTACTCGCGCATCTGACGGCCGTCTCCATAGACGGGCAGCGGCAGGTAGTCGATAGCGTTGGTGGCGAAGAGGGGGACGACCTTCTCCGGGTACTGGTAGGGGCCGATGTTGTTGGAACCGCGCGAAATGGTGACCGGCAGGCCATAGGTGATGTAATAGGCGTTGACCAACAGGTCGGCGCTGGCTTTGCTCGCCGCGTAGGGACTACGGGGGTCGACCTTGTCCGTCTCTAGGCTCGATTTTCCCGCCGGAATGTGGCCGTACACCTCGTCGGTGGAGATTTGATGATAACGCTCCAGACCCAGGCTGCGAGCCACTTCGAGCAGGACATAGGTGCCGTAGACGCTCGTCTGGATGAAGGCGTCGGGGTCGAGGATCGAGCGGTCGACGTGGGACTCAGCCGCGAAGTTGACGATCGTATCGATGTCGTGGGCGCGGACGGCCTGTTCAACTGCCTCCCGGTCGCAGATGTCCCCGCGCACGAAAATATAGCGGGGGTCTTCCTGCACCGCGAGAAGATTGTCCAGATTGCCCGCGTACGTCAGCTTGTCGTATACGACGATGCGGTACTCATCGTGGGTCGACAGCATGTGGTGGACGAAGTTGGAACCGATGAAGCCCGCCCCACCAGTTACAAGAATATTTTTCAATCACGCCTCCAAGGCGCCGGCAATCGACTTTGTGGCTCCTTTGATCGGTCGACAGGGTGTTTGGCGGCCCTTTCGATTGATCCTTTGTTCGTCAATGTGTCTGTCGATGCAGGCAGTATTAATGCTCAGCCCGTAAGGTGGATGTCGTAGATTGTAGCCTATCGGCCGCGAATGGTAAACACCAACTGCTGCGCCGGCGCCTCAAGCCTCGGCCGTCTCGGCCAGCCAGTCGGTGATCAGGCTGTTGGCGATACTCGGCGGCGGGGCCACATCGGGCAGCTCGTCGGGCGCGAACCAACGCGCGTCAGCCAGCTCCAGCGGATCGATGGTCAACTCGCCGTTATCGTAGTCGGCCGTGAAGGCGATCATCAGCGAATGGGGGAAAGGCCATGGCTGGCTGCCGAAGTAGCGAATGTTGCCCACGCGGATGCCCACCTCTTCCTGAATCTCGCGGTAGACGCACTCTTCAAGCGTCTCGCCCGGCTCCACGAACCCGGCCAGCACGCTGTACATTGCTGTCGGGAAGCGGTTGGCGCGCGCCAGCAGGATCTCCGGCCCGCGCGCCGTTTGGCGCTGGACGCGCACGATGACGGCTGGGGCGAGGCGCGGGAAGATCGTCAACCCGCAGTTGGGGCACACCTTGGAGCGGTCGCGGTCGGAACGTCCCATCGGCTGCCCGCAACGGCCGCAGTACCGGTTGGTGCGATCCCAGTCGACGATCTGCACCGCCCGCCCGGCCAGCCAGAACAGTTGCTCATCGAGCGTGGCGTAGAGAGGCCGCAGGTTTTGGTAGACGTGGCCTTCCGGCGCGACGACGCCCTCTTCGATCTCGCCGCAGAAGCAGTTGACCGTCTCGCCGTCGACCTCCAGCGTGCCCAGATAGTGGGTCGCCGACGGCGACAGGCCTAACTCCTGCGGGCTGTCGAGCCTGGGAACGGCCGTTATGCCATTTCGCTGGTCAACCAGCAGTTTATACCCCTGGAACAGAAACCAATACCCCCGGCCCGAATCGGTCGGAGCCATGACACCAGGGATGAAGATCGCTTCGATAGGCATGGATTACGGATAGCCGCCGCTGGGTGTGGTGGCTGTTGGGGTGGTGCCCGGTGGGGGATAGCCAGGGCCGCCCGGTGTCGTCGTGGGGATGCCGGGTGGTGGCGTCCCGCCTTCGCCGGGAGTCGCCTCGGCCGTCTGGGTCAGGTCGGGCGTCGGACTGATGCCCGGCGTCTCGCCGGGGTCGGGCGTGGTCGTCGCCCCTGGCGGCGGTGTGCCCGGCGGCACCAACGGCGTCACCGGCAGCGGCGTCGTCTCCGGTGTGATGCCGGGGGTGATTGGGAAGGTCGAACCCAGCGTCGGCGACGGGAACGGTGATAGATCGTCGTCCGGCGTTTCTTCCGGTGTGGGCAGCGATGGCTCCGGCGTCGTGAATGGCGGCGGGGTGGGCAGTGGGTCGCCGGGGATGACCGTCAGCGCCGGGGCAACCGTCCCGAGCAGAGGGTTCGGCTCCACGATGCGATCCACCAGCAGATACCAGACTGTGCCGTCGGGCGGCTCCTTGCCGCAGCCGACGGGGCCACGATAGGCGCTCCAAATGCCCGTGACGGTCATCTCCAGCCCTTCGTCTACCAGGCGCAGCAGGGTCTCGAAGCCGATGGCGTTTAGCTGCAGCTCCTCGGCCACGAGGCTCCAGCGCACCGATGGCCCGGTGTAGTTGACGCACTCCGGTGGCTCGATAGGCGTGTACACCCCCGACACCTGAATGCGTTGCCCCAGCAAGGCGGCCGGGTCGGCATTCAGTTCGGCGAAACCGACGAGCACCGGCTGATAATCGACGGTCGCCGCCAATGGCGTGTGAGTGGACAGGATGGGGTAGAGGGGGTGCGCGTCCCGACTGTTGATCGTCCAGGCAAGCGTCGCCAGGCCGAAGAGCAACAGAATGGCGGCCACCGCCGAGATAACCGGCAAGCGCCCCAGCAGGCTGTTGAGACGTTCTCTCCGGTTGGCGGGCCGTTCAGCCTGGCCGTCCGGCTCCGTCATGGGTTCGGTAGGCGTCGTCATCTTGTTCTCACCAGCGGCCGTCTCGCCACGGGGCGATAGGCCACCCACCATTCTAGCAAAACCAGCCCCAATGCGGCCACGAGCACCGCCGGCCAAATCTCCTGCCGCCCCACGACGTCGGACGGCGCAGGGGTGATCTCCTCCTGCCCAATGCTGACACTCTCCCGCGGCTCAATCCGCGATTCGGCCGGGGAGAAGAAGTTGACCGCGAACCGGCCGGCGTCGCGCAGCTCGCCCGACCCCTCGCGGAAGGCCACCTTGTAGACGCCGAGCTGCTCCGTCTCGGCGAACAGGATGGACTCGGCCGGCGCGCCCACCGGGCGCACCCGCGACTCGCCATCGGGGAATTCGATGACGATAGATTCGGCGCGGGCATCGGGGATGAGCGGCAGGATCGCCCCCGGCTGAATGGCGCCGCCGGCGGCCAATGTGCGGGCCGGGTTCAACCAGGCGGTAATGTTAGCCATAACGACCGGAAATGCAATCTGCAAGGGCAGGTCTGAGGCGGCCAGGTCGAACGGCAACACGACGACGCGACGGCCGCCTACCTCGCCGGCCAGCAGCAGCGCCCCGCCCTCGGCCACGACAAGCGGCTCCAGTGTCGCGCCCGAGACGGCCGCCGCCTCGGCCACGCGCACCGCCGACCAATCCACGTCGGCCAGCAGCGGGCTGTCGGCCAGCCGCGTGACCACGGTGTTGGTGAACGTCCCCATCACCTCGATGGCCGGTGGGGTCTCGCTCGCAGTGGCCGAGGCTTGCGGATCGATGACAAGAACGTGACCGGGTGGCAGCGGTTCGGGCAGGGGGACGCCGTCGAAGATATACAGGTCGAACGCGCCGGCGTCTGCGGTCGCCTCATCGATCCCCGCTTCCGCGCGAATGACCTCATAGCCGGGCAAAATCGCGAAAAAGCGCTCGAGGAATAGATTGCCCTCGCCCACCAGCAGCACGCGCCGAGCTGTTTGGCCGCCGAGGACCGTCCAGGCTTGATTGTCAAGTGGCAGATGGTCCGCAGTTCCCTCCGTCGGGGCCAGCTGCGTTGAAACCAACTCAACGTTCGCGGGCAATGACCACGTTAGCGCGAGTTCGTCATCGGCCGGGACATCGATGCGACGTGAGTCATAAAGCACACCGTCGGCATAGAGATTGAGCAGCGCGCCCGCGGCCGACGGGCCGAAGTTGCCGACGGAGACGAGCAGCTCCGTCCCGTCCCCCACGGCGCGGGAGCCCTGCGCGGTGATGGCCAGATTCGCCGCGGCCGAGCCGACGGGGATGAATGTCACCTCGCCCGGCACGGCGGGCAAGTCGGTGGGCAACCCGCCGTCGGAGATGATGATCACCCGTGAATCGCCGCCCGGCGTTGTGGCCGCGGCCAGCGCCAGCGCCGCCGGCCAATCCACCTCAGACGGGATTGGAGCCAGCGAGATGAGGGTTTCGCGAAGCAGGCCCTTGTCGTCCGTAGCAGCCGCCAACACACGTGGTGTTCGCCCCGCGGCGATGAGTGTCATCCGGTCCGTCCCGTCAAGACCATCAATCAGCCCTTCAATCCGGTTCACGGCCTCGTCGAAGCGCGTCCTTTCGCCGGACTCTACCGTGGCCATTGAGGCGGAGATGTCGAGCAGGATGATGACGTTGCCGTCCACCTGGCCGGGGCGAATGATGAACGGCCGCGCCGCCGCCAGGACGAGGGCGGCCAGGATGAGGAGCTGCAAGAGCAACAGGATGTTGCGTTGCAGCCGCTGCCACGGGGCATTGGCCGCGCGGTCGCGCACGAGCGAGCGCCACAGCAGGATGCTGCTGACCGGCTGCTCCTTGCGTCGCAATCGCAGCAAGTAGAGCAAGATGATCGGGATGGCCAACAGGCCGAGGGCCAGCGCGGCCGGGGTGGCGAAGGACATACCTAGCGAACCACGCCCTCCCGGCTGAGGGCGTCGCCAATGACCCGCTCCCAGGCGGTGCCGGTTGAGATCGGCGCGTAGTGGATGCCACGCGGACGACTAAAACCGGCGATGTCAGCTTGCCAGCGCTCCAGATTGTCGGCATAGGCTTCCAGCGCCTGGGCGTCGAGAGTGACCTCGGCCGGCCGGTTCGTCTCGGCGTCGATGAGTTTCAAGTCGCCGGCGAGCTCCGGCGTCAGTTCGTCGGGGCTCAGCAAATGCAGCAGGACGATCTCGTAGCCACGCGACAAGAGCGAGTTCAGGCCGGGCCTGAAATCCTCGGGCGTCAGCAGATCGCTCAACAGGAACAGCAAGCCCGGCCGGCGGGCGCGCTGAGCGTAGGCGTGGAGTGATGGGTCGAGGATTGTCGGCCGCGCCCGATTGGCGTCGAACAGGCTCTCGTAGTTCGCCTCCAGGAAGCGCAACATCGGCCAGGCGTTCTGCCGCCCACGGAACGGCCCCCAGCTGCGCGGGCTGTCGCCGTCGAGCAGCGTGACGTGGACGAGGTCGCCCGCCAACAGGCCGATGTACCCCAGCCCGCCTGCCAGCCGCATGGCGAAGCGGAGCTTGTTGGTCGCCTCGCCCTCTTCTCCCGGTGGCCAATCCATGCTGCTGCTGACGTCGATCAGGATGTGGACGGCCAAATCTTCCTCTTCCTCAGTCAGCTTGATGAGCGGCCGCTCCAGCCGGGCGTAGACGTTCCAGTCCAGCCGCCGCAGGTCGTCGCCCGGCGCGTAGTCGCGGTAGTCGGCAAACTCGATCGACGCGCCTCGCTTCCGGCTGCGCCGGTTGCCCTTCATCACCCCCACGCGCACTGACTCCGCGTTCAGCGTCAGTGACTCAAGCTTGCGCAGGGCATCCTCGTCGAAGAGTCGCATGGTCGTGGTTTATCGGCCGCCGCCGGCGTCCCGCGGAACCGAGCGCAGTAGCCCAGTGACCACGTCGTCGGTGCTAATGCCCTGCGCTTGGCCTTCGAAGTTGAGCAGGATGCGGTGGCGCAGCGCGGCCGGAGCGACGGCGGCCACGTCGTCGAATCCGGCGTTATACCGGCCGTCGAACAGAGCAAGCGCCTTCGCCCCCAGCGTGATGGCTTGTGCCCCGCGCGGGCTGGCGCCGAAGCGGACGTACTGCCCCACTTCTCCGTCGACGGCGGCGGCGGGGTGGGTGGCGATGACCAACCGGCTGACGTAGTCGCTGACGTGGGACGGGATCGGGATTTGCCGCACGATCTCCTGCATGGCCAAAATCTCGGGGCCGGACGCGACCGCCGTCAGCGCCGGCTCGTGGCCTCCCGTCGTGCGGCTCAGGATTTCGTTCAACTCGGCCGCCGTCGGGAAGGGGACGTTGACCTTAAACATGAAGCGATCGAGTTGCGCCTCCGGCAGCGGGTAGGTGCCTTCCTGCTCAATCGGGTTCTGGGTGGCCAGCACGAAGAAAGGTGACGGCAGCGCGTGGGTGGTGTTGGCCGCCGTCACCGTGTGCTCCTGCATCGCCTCCAGCAGCGCCGATTGCGTCTTCGGCGTGGCCCGGTTGATCTCGTCTGCCAGAAGAA
>CAYNOL010000082.1:0-15238 GCA_964398825.1 uncultured Ardenticatenaceae bacterium | reverse complement strand
AGATGCGGAAGGCCAGGTCGGAGCGGCCGATGAAGTTCTGGATGGGATAGGAGATGCGCCGCAGGAACTGGGTGTACGCCTCGGCGACGAGGCTCATCGGCCACGGCCACGGGTTCGATGTATCCGGCACGCTGGGGAACGCGCCGCCGTAGTTAAAGAAGGTCTTGAAGCCGCGCTTGAAGCCGTTGTTCAACACGCCCACTAGCGGGTTGTTGCAGAAACCGATGGTCTCATACCCCAGCCGCCGCAGCAGTTCGGCCACGTGGGGCCGGGCCGGGCTGAGGCTCTGGGACGATTGCGTGACGCCGTGGGACGTGGGGTAGAGGCCGGTGAAGAGCGAGGCGTGGCTGGGGATAGTCCATTGGGCGGGCGAGACGGCGTGGTCAAAGACAGCCCCCCCGGCCGCGAAACGATCCAGATTGGGGCTCGTCGGCCGATCGTGGCCATACATGCCCAGTCGATCCGCCCGCTGCGTATCGAGCACGATAAAAATAATGTCCGGCGATTCCATTTACCTTCACTATCCTGGCGGCAGCACGGAGCGCCGGCCCAAAATCCAAACAGTTGCGATCCGATACGGGCCCAGACCCAAGTGGGAGAATAGCATGTGAGACACCCCATCGCAAACCCTCTCACCCCCTCTCCCATTCTCCCCTTCACCTT
This sequence comes from uncultured Ardenticatenaceae bacterium, assembly GCA_964398825.1. Taxonomy (GTDB): domain Bacteria; phylum Chloroflexota; class Anaerolineae; order Promineifilales; family Promineifilaceae; genus Promineifilum. Next base: position 14,575 of record CAYNOL010000082.1, on the reverse strand, counting down.
TACTTAGCAGGTTTGCCAATCAACCCATTTGGCAATATCTTTCAAGTATGCAGGTGCGCCGGCTGTCGCTGACCAACTTCCGTAACTACTCCCGCCTCGAGCTCGACTTACCGGCCGGGGTTATTTTGCTGCATGGCGACAACGCCCAAGGCAAGACGAATCTGCTTGAAGCTATCTACTTCCTGGCCACGACGCGCTCCCCCCACGCCAGCCTCGATCAGCAGTTGATCAACTGGGACGCGGCCGCGGCCGATGAGCCGGTCGTGGTGGGGCGGCTGGTAGCCGACGTGGAGCGGCCGGACGCGTCGCGCCATCTGGAGATGCGCCTCATCGTCGAGGATCGCGGCAGCTACGCCGGCAACGGCGCCAGCGGCTTCCGGCGCGAGGCGCTCATCAACCGGCGCAAGGTGCGGCTGATGGACTTGCTGGGGCAGTTGCGCGTCGTCCTCTTCTTGCCTGAGGACGTGGAGTTGGCCACAGGCGCGCCGGCCAACCGCCGCCGCTACCTTAATATCACCCTTTGCCAGGTGGATGGGGAGTATTGCCGACATCTGTCGGCCTACAACAAGGTGCTGGAGCAGCGCAACGCCTTGCTGCGCCGCATGGCCGAGGGGCAGACGCGCAACGCGGCCGACGTTCTGCAAATCCTGACCGACAAGCTGGTCGAGCCGGGCAGCCATGTACTGCAGCGCCGCGCCCAATTCATGACCGAAATGGGCAACCAGGCGCACGAGATCTACTTCAAAGACCTCATCGGCGGCCGGGAGTCGCTGCGCCTCGGCTACATGCCCGGTTGGCATAGCAACGGCCGCCGCACGGCCGAGGAGCAGCTGGCTGATGGTGAATGGCTGCAGGCCAACCAGTCGTACGAACCCATCCGCGAGCGCTTCGCCGCCGAGCTGGCCGCCGCCCGCGCGGCCGACATGGCCCGCGGCTCCTCAACCGTCGGCCCCCACCGCGACGACTGGGCTATTCTGGTGAACGGCAAGAACCTCGGCCAGTTCGGCTCGCGCGGGCAGGTGCGCACGGCCATCCTGGCCCTCAAGCTGGCGGAGATCAACTGGATGAAGGCAGCCACCGAGGATGTGCCCATCCTGCTGCTCGACGAGGTGATCGCCGAGCTGGACCAGCACCGACGCGCGGCGCTGCTGGCCTACGTGGCCGAGCAGGTGCGCGGCAAGGGCATGGCCCAGGCGTTGTTGACCTCGACCGACCCGGGCATGTTCCCCGCTGATTTCCTGGAGCAGGCGACGAGTTTGCGGGTGCAGGGTGGGCGGGTGACGGCCGACTAAACTTCAAGACCTGACAGGTGAGCGCGCGCCTGCCTGTCAGGTCTTGTCCATTGGGGACTAAAGCGGCCGCTTGGCGGGGATACCCGGCCGGCGTGGGTAGCGGGCACCGGTGGGGCGCAATTTGGGGATCGTGACGACGTAGTGGGGCTGCTCCGTCTCCGGCAAGCGGATCTCGGCGATGCTCGCCTCGCCGCCGCCCAGCGTCGTGATGGCTGTCCCGGCGGCGGCCGTCTCCTCGGCCGCGCTCGCCCCCTTCTGGGCCAGCACGTGGCCGCCCACGCGCGCCAGCGGCAGCAGCAGCTCCACCAGCACACGCATCTCGGCCACGGCGCGGGCCGTCGCCCAGTCGAAGCGCCCACGAAAGGCGGCCGCCTGCCCCAGCACTTCGGCCCGCTCGCTCAGCACCGTCACGCCACCCAATCCCAACTCCGACGCGACAAGCTCCAGAAAGCGCGCCTTCTTGGCCACGCTATCCACCAACGTCAACTCCAGACCGGGATAGAGAATCTTGAGCGGCAGGCCGGGGAAGCCCGCCCCACTGCCCACGTCGATCAGCGTCGCTCCGTCGAGCGGTCCGGTCACCGTGGCGCAGGTCAGCGCGTCCAGGAAGTGGCGGATGCGAATCTCACGTGGGGCGCGAATGGCCGTCAGCGAGATGCGCTCGTTCCACTCCAGCAGCAGCGCCTCGTAGGCGGCGAACTGCTCGGCCTGCGCCGGCGTCAGCGCCAAACCGTACGCCTTGGCCCATCTGACCAGCTCGTCCACTAGCGGCTCTTCTCCAGCTCCTTCTGCACAGCATCGACGACGACGCGATCCCACTGCTGCCCGCCGAAGCTGACCGGCGTGAAGCTGAGCCAATCCTGCACGACGATCTCGCGGGCGCGAACGTAGAGCGGGATGATGGGGAAGATGCCGTTCTCGTTGAAGAACTGCCCTTCGGCCTGGCGATAGAGCGCCTGCCGCTCGGCCGGGTCGATGATCGTGCCGGCGCGAGTCATCAGTGTGTCCGCCTCAGAACAAGGGCGAGCTTGCCGGTTGTCGCTGTCGCGGCAATGGAGCAGCTTGGTGATCAAGTTGCTGGCGTCGGGGAAAGTCGGCGCCCAGGCCAGCTCCCACATGTCGGGCCGGTTGGCGGCATCCTTCTGAGTGTCGGCCAGAAGTAGGCCGAACTGAGCCTGCTCGATGTGGATGTGCTCTTCCAGACAGCCCAGCTCCTCGACCCACATATTGCGGATCATCTCCGCCTGGCGCAGTGAAAGGTCGGCCGAGCTGACCAGCAGCGTGATATCCGTCAGCAGGCGGCAATTCTGGATCGAGCTGGCGGCCAACTGCTGGCGGGCGAAGTCGGGGCTGTAACCGACGCCGTAGTCGAGCGCCTCGACGGACGCCACCATGCCGGGCACGGTGGCGTGGCGCATGATGATCCCCTTTCCGTTATAGAGTTCGTCGATGAGCGCCTGGCGGTCGATGGCGGCGCTGAACGCGCGCCGGACTTCCGGCTCCGACATTACCTCACTGTTGAAGTTGAAGCCCAGATAGAACAGGATGTACTCGGGCAGCGCGCGCACCTTGTCGGGCTGGCGCTGCAGCATCCCGTTTCGCTCCGACGTGGGCAACGGCGCGATGTCAAAGCTGCGCTCCTGCCACATCTGGAAGGCTTCGAGATCGTCGGTGAGGAAAGTTACCTTCACTACGTCAACATTGCCTGCCCAGTCGATCGGCCACAGGGGGTTACGATGGAGCGTTACCAACTGGGACGTGAATTGGGATTTGAGCGGCATGAACGGACCTGACGTAACGATGTTCTCCGGCGTCTGCCACCCCGAACTGAACTCGCCGATGGCGTTCAGCCACTCATTACCTCTCTCGTTGACTAAATCCCGGGGGACGGGCATGAAGAACGGCATGCTCGTCAGTGTCAGGAAGGCGCCGTTCGACTCCCGCAGGCGAATCTCCAGCAGGGTGGGGTTGAGCGCTCGAATCTGGATCGTTTCCAGATCTTCCTCGGCCGGCTGCTGCTTGGTGAACACCTCTTCGCACCCTTCGATGATGAACAGATTGTAGGCCGACGACGAAGGTATCGCCCGGCTGCAGAGGCGCTGGATGGCGAAGACGACGTCATCGGCCGTCACCGGGCGTAGTGGCGTGGCCGTCGCCAGCCCGCCGCTGCGCCGCAGAGGGGTATTGGAGCGCACCCAGAAGATGTCGTCGCGCAGATTGAACGTCCATGTGCGACCGTCGGGGCCTATGGACCACGTCTGGGCCAGCTCCGGCTCAATTGTGTTGGTATCGGGGTCGTAGTTCGTCAGCCCGACGAACAAGTTCTGGGCCAGATCTAGCTGGGATTGCTGCTCAGCCAGGCCGGGGTCGAGGTCGCGCAGGCGTCCGGATTGCGTGAGCTCCAGCTCGATGACCGTCGCCGCCGGGGTCGGTGTGGCCGCCGGGTCGGGCGTGCTGGTCACGACCATGATCTGCTCGACGAGGCGCGTCACGATCGCCTGGATGCCGCCCACCGGCTGGGCCGTCCCTGCGACCGGCGTCCCGTCGGCCGTCGGCTCGTCGCCCGCGGGCGCGGCGCTGCCCGACGCGGAGCAAGCGGCCAATAGCAACACAAAAATAAGTAACAAGGCCCCGAGCCGGCCGGCGATGTCGCCCCTTTTGCTCAATGGGCCTGTGTATTCGGGTCTATCCATAGCGCGATCATGCTATATCACTCACCCCCCGGCGGCAAGCCGTTTGGGGGTCAGTTGCCTCGATATTATCCGAGTAGTAATATACGGACGCTCGCCCGATTACGCATTTCGGGCATCGGTGGAAGGGCTATGTACGAAAGAGTATTGGTTATCGACGACTCCCCGGAAATACGAGACTTCCTGGTCGAGAATATCCTGCGGCCAAAAGGGTTCGAGGTGCTGGTAGCGACCGACGGCATGATGGGCCTTGAGTTGGCCATCTCCAAAGAGCCTGACCTGATGATCACCGACCAGCAGATGCCGGGGCTGACGGGGCTGCAGGTGCTGCAGAAGCTGCGCGAGCGCGGAGTGGATATCCCGGCCATCCTCGTCACCGGCGAGGGGTCAGAGGATACGGCCGTCCGCGCCTTCCGTCTGGGCATTAAGGATTACATCATCAAGCCCATCGACGCCGACGAGCTGAGCGAATCAGTCGACAAGGCGCTGCGCGAGAGCCGCCTGCAGAAGGAGCGCGACCAGCTGGTGGAGCAGCTGATGGAAAGCAACTCCCAGCTCCAGCGCCGCGCCCAGGAGCTGAACGTACTCTACGGCGTGGGTAAGTCCGTCTCCTCGTCGCTCGACCTGGAAGAAGTGCTGCAGCGCGTCGTCGAAGCGGCCGTCTATGTCGTCGGCGCCGAGGAAGGCTCGCTGATGCTGCTGGACGAAGAGCGGGGCGAGCTGTACATTCGCGCCTCGAAGAACCTCGACTCGAAGGCCCGCTCGATGCGCAAGCGGGTGACGGACAGTCTGGCGGGCAAGGTGCTGCAGACGAAGCGCGCCATCGCCATCGGCGCCGATTCACAATGGAAGCGCACCCACACCGCGCTGCTGGTGAAGTCGCTAATCTACGTGCCGCTCATCCTGCAAAACAAGCCGATCGGTGTGCTGGGCGTCACTAACCAGTTCAAGGATTCGTCGTTCGACAGCAACGATACCCGTGCGCTGTCGGCGCTTGGCGGCTACGCGACCATCGCCATCAACAACGCCCACATGTACAACTCCATCGCCCGCGAGCGAACGGTACTGAGCGAGGTGGTGGAGCAGATCGACGACGCGGTTATCGTCGTGGATGAGGATTTTCACATCCTGGTGCTCAACGCCGCGGCGCGAGGGCTGTTCTCGCTGCCGGAAGAGAACGTCATCGGGCGGCCGATCATGGATCTCATCAACAACGTCGCCCTGCTGCGTATGGTGTCGGAGCCGAGCAGCCAGGAAAGCGAGGCGCGCGTCGAGCAAGACCTGTCACTGGCCAACGGCCACGCCTACCGGACGCGCGTGACCGTCGTTGAGGGTGGCAGCCGCTTCATCACCCTGCGCCAATCCGCCTGAGCGCCCAATTAACCCGAAAAACAAGGGGGGTTGCGGTGATTCGCCGCCCCCCCTTTTTCATTGGCAAAGGCGAGAACTACTCCCGCACGCCGATCCTGACGGCGAGCTCTTCCACCCGGCCGCCGCGCAAAATCTTCATCGCTTCCTTCTGCCCCAGGACATCGCCGAACAGGGCGGCCAGCAGATCCTCATGCCGGGCGATGGCGTGGCCGCTGAGGGCGACGATAGTGTCCCCCAGGCTCAGCCCCGCCTCGGCCGCCGGGCTGCCCGGCTCGACGGCGATGATAAGCAGCCCCGCCTTCTGTCCCAGCTCGGCCGCTGCCTCTTCGGGCAGCCGCACCCGCTGCGTGCTGACCCCCAGGAAGCCGCGCCGGACGCGGCCGTGGTCGCGCAGCGAATCGACCACGCGGGTGATGGTCGCCGTCGGCAGCGCCAGACTTACGCCCTGGTTCAAGCCCGACGTGTTCAGCCCCAGCAGCGCGCCGCCGGCCCCCACCAATGGGCCGCCGGAGAAACCGGGGTACATGATGACGTCGGTCTGCAGGTAGTGGTCAATCTGGCCGCCCATGGGCGTGCGCCAGTTGCCGCCGAGGGCGCTGACGACGCCGAAGGTGGCCTGCACCGTCTGGCCGGGGCGGGCCAGCGCCAGCACGAAGCGGCCGACGCTCATCTCCGCCTCGCTCGCGGCGGCGAGCGGCTGTAGCCCGGCGGCATCGACGCGCAGCAGCGCCAGGTCGGTGGACGGGTCGCGCCCGGCGATGGTCGCCTCAACGGTCTGCCCGTCGTCCAGGCCGACGCGGACGTTCTCGTCGCGCCGTACGACGTGGTCGGCGGTCACGACCAGCCCGTCGGCCGACCAAACGATGCCGCTGGCCGGAACGCGCCGCCGCCCCTCGACGCGCACGACGGACGGGCCGCACGCGGCAACGACACCGGCCATGCCGTTGGACAGGTCTTGTAATGTCTGAGTCATAGGTGTTCTCTCCTTAACTAATGCCCTTCTTCGTATCTCTGAAGAGGGGGGGTACAAATCCGCCCCTACGCCGCGCCCCCCTAGGGGCGGGTCACACACCCGCCCTCCTGGAAGAAGGCGTATTCACAGGGATAGATATAAGGGTAATCGACCGCCCAACGATGTGGAACGCCCCATTGGGCAGGAAGCTACCCGGTCAATCGGGCAGGGTCAGAGGGAGAGCAGGCCGCGACGCGTCGCCCGCACCACCGCGTCGGTGCGGCTCTGGGCGTCGAGCTTGGAAAGGATGGCGTTGACGTGGAACTTGACCGTGTGATCGCTGATGCCCAGCCGCTGGGCGATGGCCTTGTTCGTCAGCCCCTCGGCCAACAGCGCCAGCACGGCCGTCTCGCGCGGCGTCAGATCCACATCCCCCGGCTCCGGCTCGTGGGCGCGATCGGCGACCAGCGCCCCGGCCAGCGCGGGAGAGACGACGACCAGCCCGGCGGCGACGGCCGCCAGCGCCGCCGGTAGCTCTTCCATATCCAGCCCGCGCGACAGGATGCCCCGGCACCCCAAACGCCAGAGCACGGACGCCGAGCCCGCCACGGCGATCAAGGCCACAACAGGCACAGCCTGTTCAAATGGCTCGTCGAACGGCTCGCCGTCCAGTTCGAGGCTGGTGTCCCACAAGATGAGATCGACTTTTATGTCGGCCGCGCCGGCGGCTATCTCGGGCAATGTGGCGGCGCTGTCCTGCCCGACGACGAGCAGCCCCGGCAGCCCGGCCAGCAGCGCCGCCAGCCCCGCGCGCGCCAGCGGGTCATCGGCCGCCACCCAAACCCGCAGCAGTTCATCCATGATGCAGGGAGCATAGCACCATTTTCTATGAGACGAATTAGAGATAGACAAATCGGGGAATCCTGTTTTAATTCAACCGAATTTTGGGTCAGGAAGGCCGCATGACAAACGTCTCTCCCTCAACGCGCAATCGCCTCATCACAGTCATCTTCATCGTCTCCAGCCTTGTGGCCGCGGCGCAGGTTGCGTACTTCACGCTGTTGCCGATCATCGCCGCCGACCTGGGCAACAGCGAAAGCGTGGCCGGCATCCCCAGCACGGCCAGCCTGCTTTTCCGCGCTGTGGCCGCCTATCCGCTGGGCTGGCTTATGGGGCGAGCGGGGCGGCGGCTGGGTCTGACGGTGGGCTTGCTCATCGGCATCGCCGGCTCGGCGCTGAGCGCCTGGGCCATCGGCGGAGGGAGCTTCTGGCTGTTCACATTCGGCGCGGGGTTGTCGGGTGTGGCGCGCGGGGCGGCCGACTTGTCGCGCTACGCCGCGGCCGAGGTCAGCCCGTTCGACCGCCGGGCCAAGGTCATCGGCTGGATCGTCTTCGCCGGGACGGTTGGCGCGCTGGCCGGGCCGCTGGTGGTGGACCCGGCCGTGTCGTGGGCCGCTGCGCTGGGCCTGACGCCCGACAGCGGGCCGTACTGGGTCTCGGCCATCGCCCTGGGCATCTCGGCGCTGCTGACCTTTCTTTTCCTGCGCCCTGACCCGTTGACCATCAGCCGGCAGTATGACGAGCAGGATCGCCTCGACCGGGGCGATGCGGCCGACACGCGTTCCCGCCCCCTCTCCGAGTTGTTCAAGCGGTGGCATGTTCGCCTGGGCATGGCAGCCATGACGATCGGGCAGCTGGTCATGGTGATGCTCATGGTCATCACCCCGCTGCACATGGACCACGCCGGGCACGCCACCCGCTCAATATCGCTGGTCATCCTGGCCCATCAGTTGGGAATGTACGGTCTCTCCGGCGGAGCGGGTTGGTTGATCGACCGCTTTGGCGCGGCGTGGGTCATCGTGGCCGGGGCGGCGCTGCTGATCGCTTCATCGCTGCTGAGCCCGTTCGTGGCTTCGGTGGCCGGGCTGAGCGTCGCGTTGTTTCTGCTGGGGTTGGGGTGGAACTTCTGCTTTGTGGCCGGTTCGGCGCTGTTGGCCACGGGGTTGGCCCCGGCCGAGCGCACTCGGGTGCAGGGCATGAGCGACACGTGGGCCTCGGCCGCCTCGGCGTTGGGCAGCCTTAGCACCGGGCCACTCTTCGCCGCGGGGGAGATGTTGCTCGTCGCCGCGGTGGGGCTGGCGTTTTCGCTGGCGTTGGTAGCGGCGTGGTTCCTGGCCCGCCAGCGGGAGATGGCGCCGGCGTGATGAGTTCTCTTCTTTCGTAACACGCTTTGCGCATCTAGGGGGAAGCGCGCCAATCTACCGACTATAAAAACGGGCCAGGCAACCGGAAGAGCGACGCCGTTTACCTACAGCGACGCCTCTCCTGGTTGCCTGGCCCCTACACGTTCCCTGACGCGCGCACTATGAACGGCGCGATTACTAGTTCGACGACAGCGTTAAATCATACGTAACGACCGTGCCGTTAAACTCCTCGATGCCGATCGCGTACAGGCCGGCTACCGGCAGCGTCGCCTCAAGCAGCTCCTCCTCCCCTTCAAAACCGTCGTCGATGTAGTCGAGCTCTTCTCCGGTGGGATCGATCAGGAAGACAGCTACGTCGTTCGCGGCTCCCGGCCGCAGCAGGATACTGACGTTATCCCCCGCGTTGCCCTGGAAGAACCAGTAATGATATCCATTGGCGGGCATCTGCACCGCGCTGCGCGGTGTTCCGTAGGTGATGATGCCGGGGAAGTCAATGGGGAATTCGGGATCGGTGTAGACGGTGAGGGCGTAATCGGCCGCGCCGCCGCCGACAACCGACACCTGAATTTCATACAACCCATCTCCTTGCAGAACCGGGTTGTTGATGAACTCGGCCGTGCCGGCCGGCACAGTGTTTTGCTGGTTCACGATGGGCTGGCCATCCTTCAGTAGCGAGACAACGATGTCTGCCGGTTGCGCGGCGATCACGTTGATATAGAGTGGCTCGTCGGCGAACACGTCCAACTCCCAGCTATCCGTCGTGCCGGCCGCCAACGACGCAACGATGAAGTCGTTGAACAGCTCGTCATAGAAGTTGCCCCGCGCGACGACCTGGCCGGTTGACCCGCCGCCGGGTGTCGTCGCCGTGGGGGTGGGGGGCGTGCCCGATGGAGTGGGTGTGGGAGAGCCGTTGGGTGTTCCGGTTTGGCCGGCGGCGGGGGTGGCGCCGGCGGGTGGCGTGCCGGCGGGTGGCGTGCCGGCCGGCGGCGTCGTACCGAAGGCATTGGTGGGTGAGGCCGAGAAGTCGGTCGTCGGATTGATCGGCTCGCCGCCCGACGGGTCAGGCGTATCCTCAGAGATGACTCGGGTCACTTCGGCCGGCTCGACAGGCGCCAGAGCGCTCTGGGTAGGTGTGCCGAAATCTTCGCCGCCCGTGCCCGGTTGGGTCGGCTCGCCGGTCAGCGCGACGATCTCCACGCCGCCAGACGGCGTCAGGGTGATCTGCGTCAGTGGGCTGGGCGAGAGGATGCGGCTCGCTTCCAGATACCACACCTCACGATTCTGGGCTTGCTTGCCGCAGCCGACAAGCCCATCCCAACGCCGCCAACGTCCCTCAACAGTCATCATCAGGTCGTCGGGCAGCAAGGAGCGCACCTGGTCATCATAGCCGCCGGCCAGGGCCAACACCCCTTCCTCGGCCAGGCCCCAGCCCGCCGGCGACGGCTGCAAATCCGTCTCGCAGACGATAAGCGGCTGCTTGCGCAACAGGCCCGACACGCGGACGGGCACATCCACGTAGAGGCCGGGCGCGCTCATCAGCTCCGTGACGGTCAACTCAATGGGCTGACCGCCCGTAGCGGTCAGCGTGGCCCCCGGAGACGGGAACGGCGTGGGTGAACTCGCTCCCCGCCCGGTGCACCCAATTAACAATGAAGCCAGTAACAGTGTGAGAAGTATAAGGTGTCGCATAGATCCTCCAGTATAGCGGACTGTCTTACGATTTGAATGAATTCGCCGTGAGTAATCACTATTCAATAGGACAGTAGATCAGTGTATCAGTGGGTCAGTGGCTCAGACGGGCCGCTGGTCACCGGAGACTGACACACTGCGTCATAAGCGGTGTTGATTGCAAACTGGCGCGGCGATTATAGATTTATTTTTTAACCACGCGAGCCAATTATGGTTGAGAAGCGGTCGGTAATATGTATAATGAGTAAGGATTCTTAACCGCCTCTTTTAACCGATATGAACATCACATTAGACGAACTCGATCACTTTCTCATCCAATCGCTGCAGGCCGACGCGCGGCAGAGCAACGCGGAGCTGGCGCGACAGGTGGATCTGTCGGCCACTGGGCTTCAGAAGCGCTTGCGTCGGCTTGAGGACGCAGGCGTCATCACCGGCTACGTGGCCCAGATCGACCGCGAAGCGGTGGGGTACGACATGCTCTGCTTCGTCCAGGTGACGCTGCAGCGCCACGCGCCCGACGCCGTCGACAACTTCCGCCGCGAAGTGCAGACCATGGCCGAGGTGCTGGAGTGCCACCACCTGACCGGCGAATTTGACTACCTGCTGAAGGTCATCGTCCGCAACCGCAAGCACCTGGAAAAGTTTATTCTCCACACGCTGACCCCGGTGCCGGGCATGGACAAGATCCGCACCAGCCTCGTACTGAGCGAGATCAAGAACACCACGGCCGTCCCCTTGGGCGCGACCGAAACCAAGGAGTAGCCTTCCCATGATGCCCCCCACTTCTCCCGTGCAGTATCCCAACTTCAACGAGATCCAATGCGCCGTTTGGACACAGACGATGCAGCGCTCGGTGCTGCGGCAGATGTTGGCCGTGGTGTCTCGGCCGGGTATCCTGTCGTTTGCCGGGGGGCTGCCCGCGCCCGACCTGTTCCCCACGGCCGACTATAGCGCCGCGCTGGCCAAGGTGCTGGCCACCGACCCCGGCGCGCTCCAGTACGGCCCGCCCTTCATGCCGCTCAAGCGCCACATCGTCAGCCTGATGGCCAAGCGCGGCGTCGAGTGCACTCCCGAGCAGATCTTTCTGACCACCGGCGCGCAACAAGCGCTCGACGTGCTGACCCGGCTGCTGCTCGACAACAGCGGACAAGTGCTGCTCGAGGAGATGGTCTACACCGGCATCCGCCAGGCCATCGCCCCCCACGAGGCGGAGATTCTGCCTGTTCGAACCGACCTGGAGACGGGGATCGATGTCGACCACGTCGTCGACTATCTGGAGACAGGCCAAACACCGGCCTACCTCTATCTCATCCCCGACGCCCACAACCCGCTGGGCGTCAGCATCAGCGACGAGAAGCGCCGCCGCCTGGCTGAGGTTGCGGCCGACTTCAACCTGCCGATCCTCGAGGACGACCCCTACGGCTTCCTCAGCTACGACGGCCGCTGCCTGCCGCCGCTGCGGGCCCACAACGACACACAGGTGCTCTACGTCGGTTCGTTTTCCAAGATCCTGGCGCCGGCGCTGCGGCTGGGGTGGCTCGTCGCCCCCGAGTCGCTCATCAGCAAGCTGACGGTGATCAAGGAAGCGGGCGACCTCGAATCGTCGGCGCTGACGCAGCGGGCGGTGGCCGCCTATCTGGATACCGGGCGGCTGCCCGAGCACCTGGCGCGGCTGCAGGACGAGTACCGCCGGCGGCGCGACGCGATGCTGGCGGCCATGGCACGCCACTTCCCGCCGGGCGTCAGCTGGACCCAGCCGCGCGCGGGGATGTTCGTCTGGGTGACGCTGCCGGAGCGCATCGACGCGGGGGAGCTGCTGCAGACGGCCGTGGAGAAGGAGCGCGTCGCTTTCATCCCCGGCCACGCCTTCGCCCACCCGGGCATCGAAGGCCACCACTTCATGCGCCTGAACTTCTCGCACTGCTGCCTGGCCGACATCGAGCAGGGCATCGAGCGATTGGGGCGGGTGCTGTCATCCGTTATCGAGTAGAGCCGTTCTATATCTTTCAACAGAGGAGAGTTAGTTATGACCCACGATTTCCTGCCCATCAAAGCGATCGACCACATCGAGATCTATTCCGGCAACGCCAAGCAGGCGGCCCACTTCTATCGCACCGGCTTCGGCTTCGGGCTGGGGGCCTACAGCGGCCTGGAGACGGGCAACCGGCAGTCGGCGTCCTACGTCATGGTGCAGGGGAAGATCCGGCTGGTGCTGACGTCGGCGCTCGGCCCGGACAGCCCCATCGCCCGGCACGCACATCTGCACGGCGACGGCGTGGCGGTCATCGCCCTGTCGGTGCCCGACGCCGAGTCCGCCTACCGGGAGACGACGGCGCGCGGCGCGTCGGGCGCCATCCCGCCGACGTCGGTCGAGGACGAGTGCGGCGTGCTGCGCTACTCGGCCATTCGCGCCTACGGCGACACGCTCATCAAGTTCGTGGATCGGACGGAGTATCGCGGGGCGTTCGCGCCCGGCTTCCAGCCGCGCAACGACTACTCGGCCGAGGCGGACAACGGCCGCGCCTGGCACAAGGGCGTCGGGCTGGCGGCCGTCGACCACATGGTCGGCAACGTCGAGCTGGGGGCGATGAACCGCTGGGTGGAGTTCTTCGCCAACACGATGGGCTTCAGCCAGCTGATCCACTTCGATGACCAGGATATCTCCACAGAGTACTCGGCGCTGATGTCGAAGGTGATGCAAGACGGCACGGGCAAAGTCAAGTTCCCGATCAACGAGCCGGCCGAGGGGAAGAAGAAGTCACAGATTCAGGAGTACCTCGACTACTACTATACCCCCGGTGTCCAGCACATCGCCTGCTCGACGGGCGACATCATCCAGACGGTGCGGCAGCTGCAGGAGAACGGCATCGAGTTCCTGCGTGTGCCGACGACGTACTACGAGGAGCTGGAGAGCCGCGTGGGCAAGATCAACGAGCCGGTGGAAGACCTGGCCGAGCTGGGCATCCTGGTTGATCGGGACGACGAAGGGTACTTGCTGCAGATCTTCACCAAGCCGGTGCAGGATCGGCCGACGGTCTTCTTCGAAATCATCGAACGTCACGGCTCCCGCGGCTTCGGCAAAGGCAACTTCAAGGCCCTTTTCGAGTCCATCGAACGCGAACAGGCCCTGCGCGGTAATCTTTAATCTTTTAACCACGGATTTTCGCGGATTAAACGGATAAGAACGGATTAATAGCAAAGTGACATGCTTCGCGAAAAAATAACCGGGCCGATTATCGGGGCGTTTTACGAAGTGTACAATACGCTGGGATATGGGTTTCTGGAGAAGGTATATGAAAATGCGCTTGTGCATTTGCTGAGACAACAGGGCTTACTCGTTCGGCAGCAGACGCCGATCAGCGTCGTGTTTCGTGGCGTGGTAGTTGGCGAGTACTATGCTGACTTGCTTGTGGAGGACAAAGTGATCGTGGAACTCAAGACGACAGAGCGATTCCACCCAGAGCACACGGCCCAATTAATGCATTACCTGAAAGCCACACATCTCGGAGTTGGTCTATTGCTCAACTTCGGACGGCAAGCCATGTACAAGCGATTAATCTCGACTAACGATCAAAAGCCTCGGCCCTAGCGTCAGTAACTGGCCCCAGTTAATCCGTAAAATATGCCCAAATCGAGCCAACCCGTGGTTCAAAGATTTAGAAAAAACGGGGTTTAAATGGCATCACGAAAGCAATGCAATCCGTTTAATCCGTTCTATCCGTGTCAATCCGTGGTTCAAAGATTCGGAGGCAAAGATGACCTACTACTACAAGTTGGGCGAGGTGCCCAAGAAGCGGCATACACAGTTCCGCAAGACCGACGGTTCGTTGCATCATGAAGAGGTCATGGGCATCCACGGCTTTGCCGGGATCCAGTCGATCCTCTACCATCTGCGGCCGCCCACGGCCATCCGCCGGCTGGGGCTGGTGGAGACGGAGCCGATCCCGTATGAGGACGCCGGGCCGCTGCGGCCGCGCCACTTGCGCTCCGCCCCCGCGCCGGCCGGCGGCGACGCCATCACCGGCCGCATCCCCCTGATGGGCAACAACGACGTCGTCCTCTACATCGCCCGTCCCACCGAGCCGATGACCTACTGGTACAAGTTCGCCCACGGCGACGATGTTCTGTTCGTCCACGACGGCACCGGCGTGCTGGAGAGCCAGTACGGCCGCCTGCGCTACCGGCCGGGCGACTACCTCGTCATCCCCACCGGCGTCATCTGGCGGCTGCTGCCCGACGAGGGCGTCGACCAGCGCCTGCTCGTCGTCGAGTCCTATGGCCACGTCACCCCGCCCAAGCGGTACATCAACAACTACGGCCAATTCCTGGAGAACTCCCCCTATTGCGAGCGGGACATCCGGCCGCCCGGCGAGCTGG
>CAYNOL010000081.1:0-15290 GCA_964398825.1 uncultured Ardenticatenaceae bacterium | reverse complement strand
CTTCAATGACTATTCTATGACGAAATATCAATCGCCGCTGTACGTGCGAGCTACGGACGAGCTACGGGAAACCTACGCTTGTGGCGTAATTCACAATCATCCCAACTTTTCCCCTTCTCCCTTCTAACTTCCCCGCACCCGCGCTACAATCCACCCTCATGACCCGCCTCACGCGCTACCACGCGCTGGCCTTCATGCTTCTGGCATTGCTCGTCGCCGCCGCGTTGCGCCTGCCAAACCTGACGGCCGTCCCGCCCGGCGTCCACTACGACGAGGCCGCCTACGGCCTGAACGCCGGGGACATCGGTCTGCGCGGCGAGCGGCCGATCTTCATCCCCGCCTTCACCGGCCGCGAGCCCCTCTACCTCTACCTGGCCGGGGGCATGGCCGCCGCGCTGGGCAACAGCCTGTTCGCCCTGCGCCTCACCTCGGCCTTCGTCGGCCTGCTGACCGTCGCCGCCACTTACCGCCTCGGCCGCGAGATGCTGGCCGACCGGCGCATCGCCCTGCTGGCGGCGGCGCTGCTGGCCGTCAGCTTCTGGCATGTCCTGTTCAGCCGCCTCGGCTTCCGCGCCATTAGCCAACCGCTGCTGCAGGCGCTGGCCGTGGCCGCGCTGTTTCGCGGCTTGCGCGGCGGCCGCCCGCCGTGGCTGTGGCTGGCCGGGCTGCTCATCGGTCTCAGCGCCTACACCTATCTGGCGGCCCGCCTCTTCCCCATCCTGCTGGCCTTTGCCCTGCTGCCGCTGCTGCTCGACCCTGACACCCGCCGCGCCCGCGTCCGGCAGCTCGCCTTCGTCGCCCTCGTCGCCTTCCTGACGGCCCTGCCGCTGTTGGCCTACTTCGCCCTCAATCCCGACGCCTTCTGGGTGCGCATCGGCCAGGTCGCGCCGGGGGCCGAGAGCCTGAGCCTGACCGAGAGCCTGCTGCGCTCCTTCGCCATGTTCTTCCTGCGCGGCGATCCGTATCTGCGCTTCAATCTGCCCGGCCGACCGCTGTTCGACTTCGTCACCGGCGGGCTGTTGCTGGCGGGGTGGCTGTTCTGCCTGTGGCGCTATCGCCGCTTCCCCTATGACTGGCAGCGCGCGGCCGTGCTGCTGCTCCTGCTGGCGCCGCTGGTCATGATCCTGCCCACGGCGCTGGCGGTCAGCGAGATCGTCCCCAGCAATCTGCGCGCCATTGGCCTCATCCCGCTCGTCTTTTTCCTGCCGCCTGTCGGCCTCGTCGTGCTGCTGCGTGACGTGGAGCGTCGCTTCGGCCGCCCGTCGCTGACCCGCGCCGTCTCGCTCGTGGCCCTGTTCGTGCTGCTGGCCGGCGGCACGTACACTCAGTACCTCTATTTCAACCGCTGGGCCGTCCAGCCCGACCTGTTGCTGGTCAACGACGGCGACCTGACGGCCGCCGCCGGCTGGCTCGACCGGACGCTGGCCGCCGCCCCGCCCGACCAGACACCGACCGTCTACGTCGCCTCGGTCCACTACCGCCACCCGACGCTGGCTTTCCTCAGCGACAACTACGACCGCGTCAAATGGCTACCGGGCAGTCATGCGCTCGTCTTCCCTGCGTCCGGCCCGGCGCTCTACCTCTACCCGGCCAACAGCCCCGCCCCGGCGTGGGCGCTGCCCTGGCTTGAGACCGAGGGCGGCCCGGAGATCGTCACCGCCCGCAACGGCACGGAGCTGTTCCGCGTCTACCGCCTCAGCGCCCCGCCCACGCTGCCCCCGGCGGCCGACCCGCAGCCGTTCGGCGGCCTGCTCACCCTCGACGCCGTCACGACCGAGCCCACGGCCGCCGGCGATGCCATGCCCATCACCCTGCGCTGGACGGTCACGGCCGCGCCGCCCCCCGGCCTGGCCTCGTCCACCTTCACCCACCTGGAAGACCTCCACGGCCACCGCTGGAGCCAGGCCGACCACGACGCCTACCCGGCCGAGCAGTGGCAGACGGGCGAGGTCATCCTGGAGCGGATCGAGCTGCCCATCCCACCGGGGACGCCGCCGGGCGACGGCGCGCTCTACCGGCTGCGCCTCGGCCGTTTCGACCCGGCCGGCGGCGACCGCCTGCCCCGCCTCGACGCCGCCGGTGCATTCGCCGGTGACTCGCTGCTCAACGACGACGTGGCCCTGCTGCCCGGCCCGCCGCCGGAGCCGCTGCCGGAGCCGCCGATCGTCGTGGCCGAGACGGCCGCCGACGGGCTGACGCTGCTCGGATACGAGCGCGGCCCACGCGCGGCGGAGACGGGGGAAGTCGTGTCGCTGGCGCTGTGGTGGGCGGCCGAGCGGCCGTTGCCATATATGAGGCTGCACCTGTCGCTGGTGGACGCCGGCGGCGCGGCGCTGCCCCTGGGCTGGTCGCAACCGGCCCACAGCACCTATCCCTTCTCGCTTTGGCAAACGCCCGCCTTCGTCATCGACCGGCAATCATTTCGCGTCCCCGACGAGCTGCCGTCGGGCGACTACCGCCTGCAATTCGACCTGAGCGACGGCCCCGGGCAGGTGATCTTCTCGGCCGACCTCGGCCCATTGGCGGTGACGCAAACGGAGCGCGTCTTCATCTCACCCCCCTTCGCCACTGCCGTCGACGCCACCTTCGGCGGCGAGATCACGCTGGCCGGCTACACCCTCGAAACCGAGTTTTTTCCTGAAAACTCGGTTTCTGTCGCCCACCTCGAACTCATCTGGCAAGCCGCCGCCCAGCCGACGGCCGATTACACCGTTTTCGTCCACGTCCTGCGGCCCGACGGCACGTGCTGCGCCTGGCAATCCGACGCCATGCCCCGCGCCGGCGCCTACCCCACCAGCCGCTGGCGGCCGGGGGAGGTCGTCGTCGATCAATTCGAGATCGAACTACCGGGTGATGTGACGGCGGGAGAGTATGCGATTGAAGTTGGGTTGTATTTGGCGGAGACGGGGCGACGGTTGGCTGTCGACGGCGCAGAACCGGTGGCCGACGCGGTGAGGCTGGGAGCGCTCACAAAGGAATGAACAGTAGAACCCCAATCTCAAAAGCAGATAACGACGAAGCAATCGGCGAATTCTGGGACAACCACAAACTGCGCCCCCTGCGTCACTGCGTAGAGCAGCAAACCCAATAGCGCCAGCCGCCGCCATGACGCATCCGGCAGCCCGGCCAGCGCCTGCCGGTGGACGCGATTGAACAGCACCAGCGGCGCTAGCACCAGAAAGGCCAACGTGTAGCGCAGCCCGGCGAAGGTCAGCGGCGGCAGGTTGGCCTGCTGACCGATCTTGATCAGCACCCACGACGATGCCCACAGCACCGTGACCAGCAGGGCTTGCAGGACGGCCATACCCCGCCCGCCGGTGTCGCTCCGCAGGGGGGTGGATTCAGAAGAGGAACCACAGATTTCACAGATTGCGCAGATTTGTCCAGAGGATTGATCCGCAGGTTTGCAGGTTGGGCAGTCTTTAGTTGAGAGTAGAGATTAGGGTTTGGCGATTAACGTACGCAATCGCCAAACCCTAATCTCCACTCTCTGCACCGCCCAATCACGCAGTCTCGATCTCAAACCGTCTCAAACTCCGCCAAAAACTCCTCTTCGGCGGCTCCTGTGCCGATGATGATCAACTCTCCATCGCGCGGCATGGGGGTGTGGGGGTCGGGGTTGAGGGTGATGTCGTCGCCCACCTGCCAGGCCACCACCGTGCTGCCGGTCTTGCGCCGCACGTTGGCCTGGGCCAGTGTGCGCCCGGCCAGCTCGGGCGGCATGGGCACGCGAAAGACGTTGAGCCCCTCGGCCACCATGACCACGTCGCTGCGGTCCAGCAGCGTCAGAATAGCGTTGGCGCCCATCGAGGCGTAGGACATGACGAAGTCGGCGCCGGCGCGGTGGAGCGTGGCCACGTTGCGCTCCAGCGTGGCGCGGCTGACGATGCGCACATTCGGCCGCAGTTGGCGACAGTAGATCGTCAGATAGATGTTGGTGTCGTCGTCGTGGGTGCTGATGACTACCGTGTCAGTGTCGAGGATGCCCGCGCGCTGCAGCACCTCCAGCTCGGCCGCGTCGCCGACGACGTAGCGGGCGGCGTTGTCGGCCCGCACGCGCGCCGGGTCGCGCTCGACGATGCGGTAGTCGAGGTCGCGCGCGCCCAGCGCCCGACCCACCGCCCGCCCCACACGGCCGCCGCCGATGATGATGATCGGCTCTTCGTGGGCCGCGCCATGGTCATAGATCTGGTTGTAGCGCTCGATGTCTTCCTCGCGCCCGGCCAGCACCAGCACCGTCCCGGCGGCGATGCGCGTCTCCGGCCCGGCGATCTCGAAGCGCCCCCGCTCCCAAACGCCCAGCACCGAAACGCCGACGCGCTCGCGCAGCTTGCTCTCGCGCACGGTGTAGCCGCCGGGGTCCAACTGGCCTACCGGCGCTTCGGCGAAGAACAGACCGTCGAACTGGCCGACGACGTGGGCCGGCGCGTCTGAGGCGACGACGCGACGCGCCAGCGCTTGCCCCAACATCTCGCTCAGCTGCAGCACATGGTCGGCTCCGGCCAGTTGCAGCACGTCGACCGAAGCGCGATGGTTGGACACGGCCATGATCGGCACCGTCTCCGACACTTCGCGCACGGTGGAGACGATGTTGGTGTTGACCATGTCGTTGTTCGTCGTCGCCACCAGCCGGGCGCGGTGGGCGTTGACGCGGCGATACGTCTCGGGGCTGTCCAGATCGCCGCGCACCACCTTGTACCCCAGGTCAAACAGCCGCAGCGCCTCGTTCAGATCCCCCACCAGTAGCACGTAGTCGTAGTAGTACTGCTCCAGCTTCTTGATCAGGTTGTTGGTCACCGGCTCCAGCGTGGTCAGGATAACGTGGCCTTCCGTTTTGGCCGGCAGCCGGGACGGAGCGCGGCTCTCAGCCTGAAGCTTCAGCCACGGCGCGTAGAAAAACTCGATGAAGGTGAACGGCAACAGGATGAGCAAGAAGATGACGCCGCTGAGCAGGACAACACTGGAGAAAATGCGACCCACGTCGGAGTGGAAGGTGATGTCGCCGAAGCCCAGCGTCGTCATCACCGTAAGCGTCCAGTAGAAGCCGGTCACCCAGCTGTGGGACTGCCCCTCATAGGCCATGATGAAGTGGAAAATGACGCTATAGAGGGCGATCAGCCCGGCCAGCAGCAGCGCGAAACGCAGCAGGTTCATCAGGCTGACGCGGCTGGAGCGGTTGCGCGCAAAGTAGGAGAGTTGGCTGGGCAAGAACTTCATGGCGGCTTTAGATTACTCGGCGTTGAAGGCAGCGACAATCGATCCGATCTCGCCCCGGTGCTCCGCTTCGTGCTGGCAGAGGTGATGGAGCACCCAGGCCGGCGTGACGGAGTAGGCCGGCAGCTCGCGCGGGCGGTGGAACTCCTCGGCCGTCATCCCGCAAAAGCGATCGAACAGCGTCTCGCGCACCGTGTTCAGCCGGTGCAGATGTTGGGGCAGCGTCTCGTCGCGCACAAGCGAGAGGATGCCGTCGCCGTCACGGTGGTCAACCGGCAGCAGCGCCTGGATCACCGCGTCGTACGGCTCTTCCAGCACCTCGGCAAACAGCCAATCCGTCTCGATCAGCGCCAGGTGGTAGAGGATGGTGCCGATCGTGTTGCCGCGCGTCTCTCGATCGAGGTACGCCGGGGGCATCTGTTTGAGCAACTCCAGCGTCCGGTTGCGCGCGTCTTGCAGCCGCCACAGGGCCGCGCCCACTTCCGGCGCGTAGCCGGGCAATTCGGGAATGATCTTGAGTTCGCGCATGCAGCTACTTTGTTGACATAATGCATCCGTGTCAACAGGAACGGCTATTCCGGCCGCGCCGCGGGATAGGAGCCCAACACCTTCAGGAACGACGCATGCCGCAAAATGCCCAGCAGCGCCTCGCGCACCGGTTCGTCCCCCTCGTGCCCCTCGAAGTCGACGTAGAACAGGTAATGCCACGGCCGATTGCGCCGCGGCCGCGACTCGATCTTGGTCATGTTGATGCCCCGCAGAGCCAACTCCCCCAACGCGGCGTGAAGCGCGCCGGGCACGTGGCGGGTGGTCAGGATGATCGATGTCTTGGTGGGATCGCGCCGCGTCGGGGAGTCGAGCCCCAGGACGAAGAAGCGCGTGTAGTTGAACGGTTCGTCTTCCAGATGGCGGGCCAGGATGTCGAGGCCGTAGGTCTCGGCCGCCAGCGCTGAGGCGATGGCCGCCGTGCCGGGCTGGGGCTCGGCCGCCAGATCGCGCGCCGCGCCGGCCGTGTCGTAATACTCCAACGGCTCGATGCCCATGCGCCGCAACGTCTGCTCGCACTGCATCAGCGCCTGGTGGTGAGAACGCGCCTGCCGCACGTCGGCCAAGGTCGTCCCCGGCGACGCCATCAGACAGTGCTCGACGCGCAGGATGACCTCGGCCTGGATGTGCAGGTCATAGTCGATGAGCAGGTCATAGGCGGGGATGACCGTGCCGGCCAGCGAGTTCTCCACGGGCAGCATGCCGTATTGGGCGCGGCCGTCCTGCAGCGCGTCGAGGATGGCCAGAAAGGTGCGGCAGGGCAACGTCGCCGCGTCCGGCCCAAAATATTGCCGCACAGCTTGTTCGGAGTAGGCGCCGTGTTCACCCTGGAAGGCGACGAGGGGGGTGGTGTTCTCGGCCGCCATCACACCGGTGGTCCCGCTACGATCCGGGCTTTGTTTTCCTCAACGCTGCCGCGCGAGCCGAAGAGCGTTTCCAGCCACCAGGTCATGCCCGCCGAAGCGTATTCAGCCACCATCGCCCGCTCATCCGGCCGCGAGCAGCCCGACATGGCGATGTCGAACGGCGCGTCGGTTTGGCGGTGCTGCCGGATGGTGGCGACCTGTTCCGCCAGCCTGGCCGGCGACTTCACCATCTCCTGCTGCTCATTGACCGCGCCGATGATCCAGCCGTCCCAGCGGGCGGCGCGGCGCAGCGCGGGTTGGCTGTCGCCGCCGATCCAGATGGGCACGCGCGGCCGCTGTACCGGCGTGGGGCGCAAGGTGACGTCAGCGACCGAATAGTGATCGCCGCGGAAGGTCACCGGCTCGCCGGACATCAGACCATCCAGCACCGTCAGGCTCTCTTCCATCATCGCCGCACGCGTGCGCTCGTCTTCCGGCTCGCCGAACGCGCCGAACTCCGGCGCCATCCCCCCCAACCCCGCGCCGAGGATGAGACGGCCGTCGCTGAGCGTGTCGAGCGCCGTCAGCGTGCGAGCCAGCACATGGGGCTGGTAGCGGGGCAACGGGGCGACGCTGGTGCCCAGGCGCAGGCGTCTGGTGGCCGTCGCCGCCGCGGCCAGCATCACCCAGGGATCGCCCACCGGCACGCCCCAGACGAATGCCAGGTGATCCCAAATGAACAACCCATCCCACCCGGCCGCCTCAGCGGCCGCGGCCAACTCCATGATCACACGAGGGTCGCCGAAGTCTTCGCCAAAGGGCACGATCTCAATCGCAGTGTGGAGCGTCATGGGATCAAGTATAACTCACGATTATCCACAGCGGAAAGTAGCCAACAGGCGGCTCGATACGCCAAACCCCTGACAAAGATCACCCCTAATACATACCGAATGCAACTAGATCATATTATTGAATGGGGTATCATATGGGTCAATCGGATCGCCTCTCGGTGATCTGGCTTGCTGCGCCGGGGAAATGGGCTGTCTGACCTGCTGAGGCGCACCGACACAACTGACGATAACTGTATACGTAAACCGAAGGTGGCGCTAACCCCGACACGAGAATCTTTACACATATCAAGAAAAAGGAGTGACCCATGAGCCTGACGTACGCGGACAAGCCCTGGACAAAGAGCTATGACAAGGGCGTGCCGGAGACAATCGACGTACCCAATCATCCCGTTCAACACTTTCTCGAAGAAGGCGCGCGACGCGTGCCGGGCAATGTGGCCCTCGTGTTCCAGGGGAAGGAACTTACCTACGCCGAGGTGAACAAGGCGGCCGACGCCGTAGCCGCCGGGCTGGTGGCCAACGGCTTCAAGAAAGGAGACCGGGCCGTCATCTACATGCCCAACCTGCCCCAATTCGCCATCATCTACTACGGCATCCTGAAGGCGGGCGGCATCGTCATCGCCACCAACCCCCTCTACACCGAGCGCGAACTGCAGCACCAGCTGAAGGATTGCGCCGCCGAGACGGTCTTCGTCCTCAGCCGCTACTACCCCTTGCTGAAGAAGGTGCAACGCAGCGGCGAGACGAAGGTCAAGCGCATCATCGTCACCTACATCAAGGATTACCTGCCGGGCATCAAGAGCGTTCTCTATGGGCTGCTGAAGGAGAAGAAGGCGGGCGACAAGGTCCCCGTGGAAGCGGGCGACATCTCGCTCAACGACTTCATCGCCCTGGGCGAGCGCAGCCCCAAGCCCAACATCACCGTCAACGGCGACGACATCGCCCTGCTGCAATACACCGGCGGCACCACCGGCCTGTCGAAGGGGGCCATTGGCCTGCATCGCAACCTGGTGGCCAACGCGCTCATGGTGTCCAGCTGGATCGACGACTGGAAGTACGGCCAGGATACGCTGCTGGGGGCTATCCCGTTCTTCCATTCCTACGGCATGGTCACGGCGGTCATTTTCACGATGTCGATCGGCGGCCGTCTCATCATCATCCCCAACCCGCGCGATCTGAAGGACGTGCTGGGCAGCATCAACAAGTACAAGCCGGCCTACTTCCCCGGCGTGCCGGCCATGTACGTCGGCATCAACAACAATGCCGACGTGGCCGCGGGCAAGTACGACCTGCGCTCCATTCGCGCCTGCATCTCCGGCTCAGCCCCGCTGATGGTGGAGACCAAGCGCAAGTTCGAGGAGCTGACCGGCGGCACGCTGGTTGAGGGGTACGGCCTGACTGAATCCCACGTGGCCACCCATGCCAACCCGTTGAAAGGCAAGAACCCGCCCGGCTCCATCGGCCTGCCGCTGCCGGGTGTCGAGGTGCGCATCGTCGATCCCGTTGAGGGGGAAGAGGAGCTGCCCATCGGCGCCATCGGCGAACTGGTGATGCGCGGGCCGACCATCATGCAAGGGTACTGGAACATGCCCAACGAGACGGCCAGTTCGCTGCGCGACGGCTGGCTCTATACCGGTGACATCGCCCGCATGGACGAAGAGGGGTACTTCTACATCGAAGACCGCAAGAAGGATTTGATCATCTGCGGCGGCTACAATGTCTACCCGCGCGAGGTCGAGGAAGTCATGGCCCGTCACCCATCCGTGCTGGAAGTCAGCGTGGCCGGCGTGCCCGATGCCAAGCGCGGCGAGACGGTCATGGCCTGGATCGTCAAGCGGCCGGGCTTCGACAACGTCAGCGAGAAGGAACTCATCGACTGGAGCAAGGGGGAATTGGCCGCCTACAAATACCCGCGCTACATTGAGTTCCGTACTGAACTGCCCAAGACCGCCGCCCTGAAGGTGCTGAAGCGTGAGCTGGTGCGCGAATACAAAGAGGCGCAGAACGGCAAGAGTTAATTAATGCTTATACTTATGCCAGATCGAAAGCTCTGAGCCTAAGTTTTGAATAAACAAGCGGCGCATGCTCTATAAATTGCATGCGCCGCTTGTTTATTTGTTATGACTCTCACGGAATATCAGGGTTGCGGACGGCTGCCTAACCCACCTTCTCCTGTTCGATACGCGCCAGCAGTTGGCGCAGGTAAGACGCATAACGCTTCTGATCGTAGAGCGCCAACGCCGCCTCATCCAGATCGAACGGCCCGGGCAGCGCGCGAATGGCCTCCAGATAGGTCATATCACAGCGGATGACGCTTTCCTGAAACGGTTTTGGCCCCTCGACCGCCAGCAGCACCGGCGCCGTGGCCAGCGTCTTGCCCTTCAGCGTCCGCACCACCCCCGCCCGGCGCGCCAGGACGAGCAGCGCATTGATGACGTTGCGCGAGGTCTCCCCCTCTTCGTCCCCCAGGTCGCGGTCGGCCAGTTGGTCGATGATCTCCCGCCACTCTACGCCGTCCTTAACCTGCAGCAGCTTGATCATCTCCTTCAGCAGCACCAGCCGGATGCGCGGCGGGATGACGCGTAGTTTCTGCTTTTTCAGCGCCGTGCGATAGCGCCGGTGGAGTTCTGTTGGGGCGTTCGGATCGGTTGTGCGCTTGACGTAGGTGGTGGTGCCGTCCTTCTCCAGCGTGATGCGGTCGGTGTGGCGCGTCAGGAATTTGCTGAACGAAGTGTCGGAATATTGCTGGCGGCCGAATTGTCCGCCGCTGAGCTCGATCATCCGCTCCTTGACGACGCTGGCCCGCACGCGTTCTTCCCCGGCCAGCAGGCTGTCGACGGCGCGGACCAGCAGATGCTCCGTTTCCTGATCGGACAGCGGCGGCGCGGGCATCATGTCCTCGTAGTAGATGTACTCGTCACACAGCCCCATCAAGCTCTCGCTGGTGGTGTTCTTCAGCCCCACACCGATGACGTGCTTGCCGCGCCGCCGCAAGGCGTGGATGAGAGGCAGGAAGTCGCGGTCGCCGGTGACGAGGACGTAAGTGCTGTACTCCTGCCCGTCGACGAGCGTATCCATGGTGTCGACGACGAGGTACATGTCGATCAGGTTCTTGCCGAAGTTGTTGAGCGGCACGGCCGACTGCATCGTGAACCCGGCCGTGGCCAGATCCTTCATCAGCTTCTGGTCCTGCCGCAAGTTGCCTGAGTAGGCGCGGCGCAGCACGACGCGGCCGCCGGTGCGCTCTTTGATGTGGGCGATGAGCAAATTGACGTCGAAATTCAGGTTGGCGTCGCGCGCGCCGATGACCAGATTATCGAGGTCAAGAAATATAGCGATGTCATGGGCCATGTATTTCTTTCCAGGTAGGCCATCGAGAGGAGGCACTCTGTTTGTTATCCCTAATCAGCTATTGACTTTAGTGGCTGTGATTCTATCGAATTTGGTTTAACTCGCAATGAAAACAGGGGCTGGGGATTAGAGATTGGCAATTAAGGACAATCGCCAATCTCTAATCCCCAACCCCTTCTTAATTATCCCGATTAGCGGATGTTTCCCGGGAAACATCGACCTCCACTGTTTCCCGGGAAACATCCGCAAGTTGGCCGGATCGGTCGTTGTTGGTACTATGATCCGCTATGTCCGATACACCACCCGTTTGTGATTACGAAGGCTCCAACTATCGCGAGCGCTTCTGGCAGAACCAAGGGCGCGATTACGAAGACCGGGTCGAGCGCGTCGCCCTGCGCCGGCTGATGCCGCCCGACGGCAGCACGCTGCTCGACGTCGGCGCGGGCTTCGGCCGCCTGGCCGACGAATACCGCGGCTATGAGCGCGTCGTCCTGTTCGATTACTCCCGCTCGCTGCTACGCGAGGCCCAAGATCATCTGCGCGACGATCCCCGCTACCTCTACGTAGCCGGCAACTGGTACAGCCTGCCCTTCGTTGATGGTCTGTTTGACACCCTCGTCCAGGTGCGTACGCTCCACCACGCCGCCGACGCCCCGGCCCTCTTTGGCGAGCTCAGCCGCGTCGCCGGGCCGTCGGCCGCCTATGTGCTGGAATTCGCCAGCAAGCACAACCTTAAGGCGATGCTGCGCTATGGCCTCGGCCGTCAGAAGTGGTCGCCCTACGACCATGAGCCGGTGGAGTTCGTCGAGCTCAACTACGACTTCCACCCCGCCTGGATTCGCCGCCAACTGCGCGAAGCGGGTTTCGAGCCGGGCGAGACGCTGACCACGTCCCACTTTCGCTTCGCGCCGATCAAGCGCCTCGTGCCCACCGGCTGGCTGGTGGGCCTCGACAGCGCCATCCAGCGCACCGGCGCGTGGTGGCAGTTGACGCCCAGCGTGTTCGTCCACAGCCGCGCCGGCGACGGCCCGGCCGCCCCGAGCGGCGCGTTCTTCGCCTGCCCGACGTGCCGCACCCCGCTCGGCGAGCCGCAAGACGGCCGCCTCATCTGCTCCAACCCGGCGTGCGGCCACCGCTGGCGCGTCGAAGACGAACTTTACGACTTCAAAGAGCCTGTCTAGCGCAGGGCGGCATCCCTTGCCGGCCACTGAGCTTCCTCTACAATACACGGCTGAATGAGCAAACACACCTTTCTCCGCATCACCCGAGCCATTGCCCGCGTCATCCTGCGCATCATCGCCCGCATCGAGATCAACGGCGACATCGATGATATGACCGGCGGCTTCATCCTGGCCGCCAACCATATCGGCCGTCTGGAAGCGTTCCTCGTCATCCTGCTGGCCGACCGGGACGACATCGCCCTCATCCTGGCCGAGAAGTACAAGAAGTACGCCTTCTGGCGCTTTGTGGCCCGCAAGGTCGACGGCATCTGGGTTAACCGCTTCGACGCTGATTTCGCCGCGCTGCGGGCGGTGCTGAAGCGATTGGAGAAGGGCGAGGTATTGGCCGTGGCGCCCGAGGGAACCCGCAGCCCAACGGCCACGCTGCTGCCCGGCCGTCCCGGCGCCATCTATCTGGCGGCCAAGTCGGGCCTGCCGCTCATCCCCGTCAGCATTACCGGCACCGAGGACGCTGTGGTCAAACGCCGCCTGAAGCGCCTGCAGCGGCTCGACATCGTCATCCGCATCGGCCAGCCCTACACCCTGCCACCCATCCCCCGGCAGAAACGCGAGGAGTGGCTGCAAGCGCGCACCGACGAGCTGATGAGCCGCATCGCCGCCCTGCTGCCCCCCAGCTATCGCGGCGTCTATGCCGACCACCCCAATCTGCTCGAAATCCTGCGCCAGGAAGGCAGCCCATTCCCGGAGGACAAAGCGCTCGCAGCGGCCCACGACTGACCCACTAACCACCACCCACAAACTACCCCGCACCCCAAACCTAACGTATCATTCCCCCATGCGAATCGCCATGATCGGCCCCTTCGGGCTGCATCCCAAACAGACCATGCGCAGCCGGGCGTTGGGGCTGGCGCGGCCGTTGGCGGCTCGCGGCCACGCCGTGCGGCTGATCATGCCGCCGTGGGACACGCCGGACGAGGCCGGGCACGAGTGGATCGAGGGGGACGTTGAGTTTCGCTACGTCTCTCTGAGTGGGGGCCCCTTGGGTATCGGCCGCCGGCTGGCCGCCGAGGCGCTGGCCTGGGGCCCCGACGTCGTCCACGCCTTCAAGCCCAAGGGGTACAGCGGCCTGGCGGCCGAATGGCTGTGGCGCTTCCACCGTCACCGCGTCCGCCTGGTCATGGACACCGACGACTGGGAAGGCGCGGGCGGCTGGAACGACATCGCCCCCTACAGCCCGCTGCAAAAACGCTTCTTCGCCCGCCAAGAGCGCTGGGGGTTGACCCACGCCCACGCCGTCACCGTCGCCAGCCGGACGCTGGAGAGTTTGGTGTGGAGCCTCGGCGCGCCCCGCCGGCACGTCCACTACATCCCCAACGGGCCGGGCATCTCGCTGGATGCCGTCCCCGCCGTCGAGCGCGCCGCCGTCCGCGAGCGCCTGGGCCTGCGCGAGCAGCCGACCGTCCTGGTCTACAGCCGCCTGTTCGAGTTCGACACGGGGCGGCTGGCGGCTGTCCTGGCCGGCATTCGCGCCGCCGTGGCCGACGCGGCCGTGCTGCTGGTGGGCGCGGGCCTCTACGCGGCCGACGGCGCCCGTTTCCGCGAGCAACTGGCCGTGGCCGGCGTGCTCGACGCGGTCATCGACGCCGGCTGGGTGGAGCTGGACGAGCTGCCGGCGACGCTGGCCGCGGCCGGCGTGGGCCTCTATCTGATGGACGACACTCTGCTCAACCGCGCCAAATGCCCCGTCAAGCTGGCCGACATGCTGGCCGCCGGCGTGCCCGTCGTCGCCGAGCGCGTGGGACAGGTGGCCGAGTACGTCCGCGACGGGCAGACGGGGGCGTTGGTGCAGACGGGAGATGTGGACGGGCTGGCGGCCGCCGCGGTGGGGCTGCTGCGCGACACGGCCGAGCGCGAGCGGCGGGGAACGGCCGCGCGGCAGGACGCGCTGACTCGATTCAACTGGGAGCGCCTGGCCGATCTGGCCGAAGCAGCCTACCGCTCCGAATCAGGCGAACGGGTTGACGATTGATAGCCCCGGGATGTCGCGGCCGTGCTGCAGGTCTTCGCTGTAGAGGGTGCGGCAGCCGCTTTCGAGGGCGGCGGCGATGATCAGAGCATCGTAGATCGAGTAGCCCGTCTCGTCAATGATGTCTAATGCGCGATCGATCGTCGTGATGGAAGGGAAGTAGGAGCACAACGGCTCCAGGACGTTTTGCACATGACCGCGACATTCTTCGACGGTCATCGGCCGTTTGAATTTGCGCCGCGCGACGTTCAAAAACTCCTGGACGACCTGAATGCTGATGATCCCTCGGCCGCTAACCATGGCTTCTAGAATCAATCGGTCGGCGATTTCTTGTTTGTCAGGATACGATTCTTCAAGAGCGTAGACGAGGATATTCGTATCAAGAAAGAAGTAGCCTTCCGTCTCGAATCCCCTTTCCACATCAGCGGCGCTCATTCATTTCCTCGCGCGTGAACTTCCGTCCGGGGTTAATGTGGGTCATCCGCTTCATCCACTCCTTGTATCGAGCAACGGTTAGCCGGCGCTCGTCAGCATCTTTTTCGCGAATATACTCTTCCAGCCATTCCCGAAACAAAGCGTTGAGCGTCGTGTTCTGAAGCGCCGCCTGTCGCCGCGCCTCGCGGATTAGGGATTCGTCGGCTGAGAGGGTGATGTTTTTGAGCATGAGGGTAGTGTACACTATTTTCGTGTGCACTACAACGAATAACAGGTCATCAGGCTAAATCTGCGTCCAACTGAAATTAAGCTACGTGCTATGTATAATGCACAGCAAGTAGCTTAATCTCAATCAAGCAAAAGAAACCCATTTTGGCGGTGGTGCATTTGCTAATCCCCCCGCCTCTCCAACCCCCGATAAACCGGCCGCCGGCTCTCATCAAACCGCAGCATGCTATAGCCGACTTCCTGAAACTCCGGACCCAACGCCTCGGTGAAGTTCAGATTCCACAGGAACATCGGCCCCACCCACTCCCAGCCGTGGGCCATCTCGTAGGCGCGCAGGGTGTAGACCGCCTGCTCCCATTCGGTGTTGTCGGCCATGAACTCCGAGCCGGGGGGCGGGGCGGCGGGCTGGCCCTCGGCCGTTCGCAGCCCGTCGAACGTCCCCCAGCCGAACTCCGTCGGCCACAGCTCGACATCGGCCGCGCCGGCGGCGACGAGCATCTCCCGGTAATCTTCCAGCGTGTCGGCGAAGAAGAAGCTGGGGTGGTTGTTATGGCTCGACGAGTGTTGCGTGGCGTCGGCCGCGCGGCTGTCGGGCGGGTTGGCCCAGCCGTAC